>NZ_DASWPB010000001.1:0-8181 GCF_036404185.1 Lacisediminihabitans sp.
CGAAGGAAACACCCCTGTCATTTAGTAACGCCACACGTTATGCTTTGTCAGTGATCCAGTCGTTCGCGGACAAAGAGACCGAGCGCGTTTGGAATCGCGAACACGTCCACAAATTCGGTTCCTCCCTCCAGCGGATGGCGAACCGCAAGCTGTTGATCCTCGACGCTGCCGAGACCATCAACGATCTGCGAATCCCACCCGGCAATCGCCTGGAACAACTGCACGGCAGTCGCACAGGGCAACACAGCATCCGCATCAACGACCAATGGCGTATCTGCTTCACCTGGACATCCGTGGGTCCCGCAGACGTCGAGATCACCGATTACCACTAGAGGAGAGACATCATGACCACCGCCCATGAACCGATCCATCCGGGAGAGATCCTTCTCGAGGAGTTCCTCCACCCGATGGGCATTACCCAGTACCGCCTTGCGCAGACGATCTCCGTGCCCGCCCGCCGCATCAATGAGATCGTCCATGGCAAGCGAGCGATCTCCCCTGACACCGCACTCCGGCTATCCCGAGCTCTCGGCACCTCAGACCGCTTCTGGATGAACCTCCAGAGCCGCTACGACCTCGACATGGCCGTATCGAAGCACCACGCCGAGTTCGATCGGATCAAGCCTCTCCTCTCCGCCTGACCTCGCTCTCCCGTTCCGAAATGACGGAGAAGTGGCCGCGTATGCCTCGGGAACGCTGAACACGACCGCCGTCCGGCCAGGAACTCCGTCATTTCGGAACGGGTGGGGCGGGGCGGCAGGGACGGAGAGCGCTGCGGGCAACAAAAAGCCCGGAACCCCAGCATGTGACTGGGTTCCGGGCACCTGTGACCCCAACCGGATTCGAACCGGTGTTACCGCCGTGAGAGGGCGGCGTACTAGGCCACTATACGATGGGGCCGTAGTGGACAACTCATCGAGTATGCCACACGGCGGCAGGGGGCGCCAACCGAGCCCGCCGACCAGCGGTCGGCGAAGCGGCGAGCACCGTCAGCGAACGACCGGCGGCGGCGCGAGCACCCGTAGCGCACCCGGCACGACCTCGATCTCGATGGGCAGAGCGCCGACCCGCTCGCCGTCCGCGTAGGCGATCACACCCTCCGCCTCGATGGTGATGCGGCGTCCCCGCGTGATCGACACCCGGGGGTCCGTCACGTGCGTCCCGCGGAACACCCGGGGGAACAGCCGGAGGAACTGGATGCGCGACAGCGGCTGCACGACGAACACGTCGAGCAGGCCGTCGTCCAGCCGCGCGTCCGGGGTGACCATCATGCCGCCGCCGATCGAGGAGTTGTTGCCGACGGAGACCAGCAGGCCGTGGGTCGAGGTCTCGACGCCGTCGATCGTGAACCGGTAACCGAGCGACTTCAGGAAGACGAGCTCCCGGAGCAGGGCCAGGTTGTAGCGGTTCCTGCCGCGCGGCCAGGACATGAGGTTCGCCCGCTCGTTCACCACCGCGTCGAAGCCGGCGGAGATCACGGAGGCGACCCAGAGGTCCGGGAGGCCGTCCCGCCGCACGATCGCCGCGTCGATCACCCTGGGCGGGCGCCGCAAAGCCTCGATCAGGGCCTCGATCGCCGCCTCGGTGTCACCGAGCGGGATCCCGAGGCCCCGCGCCATGTCGTTGCCGGTGCCGGAGGGGACGATGCCGAGCGGCACCCGACTGCCGGCGACGAGGTTGGTGCCGAGGCTCACCATACCGTCGCCCCCGACGACCACGAGGGCGTCCGGATGCCTTCGCAGGGCGATCCGCGCGGCATCCGTCAGATCGGCGAAGGTCGGCTCGGTGAGGGCGGTGACCTCGTGGCCCGAGCCGCGCAGCGACTGGACGACGGCCGGTCCAACCGTCGCACCACGCCCGAAGGACGCCGAGGGGTTGATGGCGACGATGATCTGCTGCGGCCTCGTCGTCACCCGCTCATTATGGCCTACCGGCGCGACCCAGCTTCACCAGCCGCAGCAGCTGGGCGTTGAGGGCGACCACGATGGTCGACACCGACATGAACACGGCGGCGAGCGCCGGCGGCATGAGGAAGCCGACCCCGTACAGCACACCCGCGGCGAGCGGGATGCCCAGCACGTTGTAGCCGGCCGCCCACCAGAGGTTCTGCAGCTCCTTGCGGTAGGTCGCCCCGCTCAGCTTCAGGATGTCCACGACGGCGCGGGGATCGCTGGAGGCCAGCACGATTCCCGCCGACTCGATGGCGACATCCGTTCCCGCGCCGATCGCGATGCCGACGTCCGCCTGGGTGAGGGCCGGAGCGTCGTTGACACCGTCGCCGACCATGGCGACCCTGCTGCCGTCCTTCTGCAGTGCCCGCACGGCCTCCGCCTTCTCCGCGGGCAGCACCTCGGCGAACACCTCCGCGATGGCGAGCCGCCCCGCGACCCAGTTGCCGACCTCGCGGCTGTCGCCGGTGAGCATCGCGACCCGCACACCCCGCTTCGTGAGCGCGGCCACGGCATCCGCCGATTCCGGGCGGATGACGTCGGCCAGTGCGATGAGGCCGACGACCCGGTCGTTCACGACCACGAAGACCACCGTCTTGCCCTCGGCCCCGTGATCCTGGCCCGCTCGCACGAGCGCGGCATCGATCGTGATCCCCCGCTCGCTGACCAGACCGCGGCTGGCGACCGTCACCCGGCGACCGCCCACGGTTGCCTGAGCGCCGCGACCGGCGAGGGAGACGAACTCCTCCGGGCGGCCGACCTCGACCTTCCGGTCCCGCGCGTGGTCGACGATCGCGGTGGCGATGGGATGCTCCGAGCGCGCCTCGGCCGCCGCGGCGAGCGCGAGCACCTCGTCGGCGGTGGATCCCTCTGCGGCCAGGACGTCGACGACACCCTGCCTGCCCTCGGTGAGGGTGCCGGTCTTGTCGAAGAGCACAACGTCGATCCGGCGCGCGTCCTCGAGGGCGAGCTTGTCCTTCACCAGGACCCCCGCCTTCGCGCCCTTGGTGGTCGCGATGAGCGACACCAGGGGGATGGCGAGGCCGAGCGCGTGCGGGCAGGCGATGACCAGCACGCTCACGACGCGTTCGAGCACGAACCCCGGGTCGTCGGGCTTCAGGAGGAACCAGATCACCAGGGTGATCGCCGCGGCGCCGAGCGCCACGGAGAAGAGCAGCGCGGCGGCACGGTCGGCGAGCACCTGCGCACCGGACTTGCTGGCCTGAGCGTCGGCGACGAGCTTCATGATGCCCGCCAGCGCGGTGTCGCCGCCGGTCTTGCCCACTCGCACGGTCAGGGCGCCGGCACCGTTGATGCTGCCGGCGACGACCTGCGCGCCGACGGTCTTGGCGACCGGCTTCGACTCGCCGGTGATGAGGGACTCGTTGACCTCCGACTCCCCCTCGACGATCTCGCCGTCGGCGGGCACGGCGGCGCCCGGGCGAACGAGCACCCGGTCGCCGATCGCCAGCTCGGAGACGGCCACCGTCATCACGTGGTCGCCGTGCACCACGTCCGCCTCGTCCGGGAGCAGCTTCGCCAGCTCGCCGAGCGCGTTCTGGGCGCCCATGACCGCCGACATCTCGATCCAGTGACCGAGCAGCATGATCGTGATGAGGGTCGACAGCTCCCACCAGAAGTCCATGCCTTTCAGCCCGAGGGTCACCGCCACGCTGTAGCCGAGCGCGACGACGATGGCGAGCGAGATGAGCGTCATCATGCCGGGCTGGCGCGAGCGGAGCTCCGAGATCGCCCCGCGGAGGAAGACCAGTCCCCCGGAGAAGAACAGGATCAGCCCGAAGACGGCCGGAATGTACTGGCTGCCGGTGAACCGCGGTCCGCCGAGACCCAGGATGTCCTGGAGGCCGGTCGAGAAGACGAGGGTCGGCACCGCGAGGGCGAGACTAAGCCAGAATTTGCGCCGGAACATCCCGGGGTCGTGGCCCTCGTGGCCGGAATGACCCTGGTGATCGTCGTGGCCCTCATGCCCCTGGTGCCCGGCGTGGTCGTGGGCCATCCGCTCGTGCATCGTCCCGTGATCGGTCATCACTTGCCCCCGCGGTTGTTGCTGAGCTCGAAGACCTTGAGCAGTTCGGCGATCGCGAGGTCCTTCTGATCCCCGCCCGCCTCGTACATCTCGGTGACGTGGGTGCGCAGGTGGTTCTCCACGAGCAGCTTGTTCAGGCTGCCCAGCGACTTCTGGATCGCGAGCGTCTGCGTGATGATGTCCACGCAGTAGTCCTCGTTCTCGATCATCTTCTGCAGGCCCCGCATTTGGCCCTCCAGGATGCGACTGCGGTGCATGGCGCGCTTCTTCAGGTCTTCGATCATGGCCCCCATGATACCCCTAGGGGGTACTACCGGGTCAAGGAGAGCTCCCGGTAAACTGTGTCCATGCGAGTCACCAAACAGGAACATGCCTGCCTCCTTGTCGAAACCGACGGCCAGACCCTCGTGGTCGATCCCGGATCGTTCACCACCCTCCTGGTCGGACTCACCGGCGTCGTGGCGATCGTCATCACCCACGAGCACGCCGACCACTGGACCGACGACCAGCTGAAGCGCATCCTCGAGCAGAATCCCGGAGTGAAGATCTTCGCTCCCGCCGGTGTCGCCGCCGCAGCACCGGGCTTCGACATCACGGTCGTGAACGGCGGCGACACCCGGGAGGTGGGGCCGTTCACGCTGCGCTTCTTCGGCGAGAAGCACGCGGTCATCCATCACTCCCTGCCCGTCGTCGACAACGTGGGTGTGCTCGTCAACGACACCCTCTACTACCCGGGCGACTCCTTCACGATTCTGGAGGGCGTCGAGGTCGACACGCTCGCGGTGCCGGCCGGTGCGCCCTGGCTGAAGATCGGCGAGGTCATCGACTACGTGCTCGCCGTGAAACCGCGGCGCAGCTTCCCGACACACGAGATGGTGCTCTCGGTGGCGGGCAAGGCGATGTCCAACCAGCGCATCCAGTGGGCCACCGAGCAGAACGGCGGCACCTTCTACCCGCTCGAGCCGGGTAACTCCCTCGAGCTGTAACCCGGAAGACCCTGACGGGCCCCACGAACGGAGGTCTTCGATGAGCGGCTCGACCGATCTGGACGCCATGTTGCGCGACCTCGAACCGATCCTCCTTGAGGGAGAGTTCGTCTTCGTATCGGTGGATGCGTCGTCGGCATCGGTGGCATCGCCGCCAAGTCTTGCGACGATCTCCGAACCGGAGGGCATGACACTCGTCATGCGGCGGGAAGATGCCGATGCCGCGTCGCTGCACTACGACTTCGTGGCCGGCTGGATCTCACTCACCGTGCACTCCGCACTCGAAGCCGTCGGCCTCACCGCGGCCGTGTCATCAGCACTCGCCGCAGCGGATATCAGCTGCAACATCCTGGCCGGCTACCACCACGACCACCTGCTGGTGCCGCACGATCGGATCGACCAGGCCCTCGAGGTGCTTCGACGCCTCTCCGACGGCGCCTGACCCCGGACGGGAGCGGACAGACCAGGGGCGGGACAACGCTCCGACGGCGTTTCGGCCCCGCGCGGGACGCGCGCCCTCCCCTAAGGTGGAGGCGAGGCAGGCGAGTTCCGGTCAGCCGCGTCCGCCGGTGTCGATCGTCCGCCGCAACGGAAAGCAGGCCCATGCCCGAGTCCCCCGTGCCGAACACCGTCGGAGATCAGCCGGCCGCACTCGAGATCCACGGACTGGTCAAACGGTTCGGTGAGAAGGTCGCGGTCGACGACCTCAGCCTCGTGGTTCCCAGCGGCTCCTTCTACGGGCTCGTCGGCCCGAACGGCGCGGGCAAGACCACGACCCTCTCGATGGCGACCGGCCTCTTGCGGCCGGACGCCGGAGGCATCCGCGTCCACGGCGTGGAGGTCTGGAGCAATCTCATCGAGGCCAAACGCCTCGTGGGCGTGCTGAGCGACGGCGTGCGGTTGTTCGACCGGCTCACCGGCACCCAGCTGGTCACCTATTCCGGGCTGCTCAGCGGCATGGACCGCGAGACGGTCGCCGGGCGCGCCGCGGATCTGCTCACGCTGCTCGACCTCGAGGATGCCAGCGGGACGCTCGTCGTCGACTACTCGGCCGGGATGACAAAGAAGATCGCCCTCGCCTGCGCCCTCGTGCACGCGCCCCGTCTGCTGGTGCTCGACGAGCCGTTCGAATCGGTCGACCCGGTGTCGGCCGCGAACATCCGCGACATTCTCGAGGGTTTCGTCCGATCGGGAGGAACCGTGATCGTCTCCAGCCACGTCATGGACCTCGTGCAGCGGATGTGCGATCACGTGGCCATCATCGCCGAGGGCCGGGTGCTCGCAGCGGGGACGACGGACGAGGTGAGGGCGGGATCGACGCTGGAGGACCGCTTCGTCGAGCTCGTCGGCGGCCGTCGTCACGGAGAGGGGCCGGAATGGTTGCGCATCTCATAAGGCTCCGCTTCCTGATCCTCGGCAACTCGCTGAGGAAGAGCCCGTGGCAGATCGTCGCCGTCGTCATCGGCGGCCTGTATGGCCTGGGCATCCTGTTCGCCGTCGTCGGAGGCCTGTTCGCTCTCAGCTTCGCCCCGGTCGAGACCGCCCGCACCGCGACCGTGCTCGGCGGTGGCGCGCTCGTCCTCGGCTGGGCGCTGCTGCCGCTCATCGCGGCCGGCATCGACCAGACGGTCGACCCGGCACGACTGGCGCCCTTTCCCATCCCCCTGAATAGCCTGCTGCTCGGGCTCGCGATCAGCGGGGTGCTCGGCGTTCCCGGCATGGTCACCTCGATCGCCGCGCTCGCGATGGCGACGACCTGGTGGCATCATCCGGCCGCGGCGGGTGCGGCGATCCTCTGCGCGGCGATCGGCGTCTTCACCTGTGTGATCGCCTCGCGGGCCGTCGCCGCTCTCGCCACCGGCATCGGATCCGGCCGCCGCTTCCGTGAGGCGAAGCGGCTGCTGATCTTCATCCCGCTGATCCTGATCGGACCGATCATCCTCGGCCTGAGCAGCCTGATCGAGAAGCAGTCGGATGCGCTGCCCGGTCTCGCCTCGGTGGTCGCCTGGACGCCGATCGGCGCCGTCTGGGCGGTGCCGGGGGACGTGGCCGATGGCCGTTTCGGGCGCGCCGCCCTGGAGCTCGTCATCGCGCTGGTCACCCTCGCGCTGGTGACCGTCGTCTGGCGGTTCGCCCTCGCCAGGGCGCTGGAGAACCCCGCCCACTCCTCGTCGGTCAAGGCCGGCAGGCGTGGTCTCGGCCTCTTCGGCCTCTTCCCCGCCACGCCGACGGGTGCCATCGCGGCCCGCGCCCTCACCTACTGGGTGCGCGACCCGCGCTACGCCCAGTCGCTCATCGTGGTGCCGCTCATGCCCATCCTGCTGTTCTTCTACTCCGGAAGCTTCGACTCCCGTGGTGTGCTCGACGCGGCCGGCCCCATCGTCGCGCTGCTCCTGTCGCTGTCGATCTACACCGACGTCTCCTACGACAGCACCGCCTTCGCCCTGCACCTGCAGAAGGGGGTGCGCGGCCGGGCGGATCGCGCGGGCCGCGTCGTCGCCCTCGCCGTGTTCGCCGTGCCGATCACCGCCCTGTTCACCATCGGCTCGGTCTGGTACACAAACACCTGGGCCGCGCTTCCCGGCCTGCTCGGCATCTCCCTCGGCGCGCTGCTGTCCGGGTTCGCCCTCTCCTCGATCGCCTCCGGGCTCCTCGTCTTCCCCGTCCCGGCACCGGGCGAGAGCCCATTCCGCGGTCGACCGGGAGGCGGTTTCACGCTCACCCTCACGACCTTCGCCACCTGGGGCATCCTCGCCGTGCTCATCGTCCCCGAGCTCGTCCTCGCGATCGTCGGCCTGGTGACGGGTGAGCCCGGCTTCGGCTGGTCCGCCCTGGCCGTCGGCCTGGTGCTCGGCGCGGCGCTGCTGACCATCGGCATCCGTTGGGGAGGGACGATCCTCGAGCGCCGCGGCCCGGAGCTCTTGGTGCAGCTGCAGAACCAGAAATAACACGTCTATTCATCCGTCCAACGCCCGGCGTTCACCCGCGCGGAGGGTGCCGCTCACCTTCGCCCACGAGGGTGAACCCGCGGAGTGCGCAGCCCGCGGGCGGGATGGGGAGACGTGGGCAACAACGGGAACCATCCGATCGCCTGGGTGGAGTCGCCGCTGCAGCTCGTCGCCGCCGCGGAATGGGCGGCGGCCAGGGATGAGCCCGTCGACGTCGTCATCCGGCTCACCGGACCCCAGATGTCCCGCAC
>NZ_DASWPB010000002.1:0-8929 GCF_036404185.1 Lacisediminihabitans sp.
CCGAGCTCCGCCGCGAGAGCCTGAAGCTCGGGGAGGCGAAGTTTGGAGAGGGCGCTTGAGTCCGGCCGGACGGCCTGGACAGTGAGGTCAGTCACTAAGAGGGTTCCTTTCCCCTCGCAAGAACCGCACCTGACAGGTACGACGGTGAGCTTGCGGGAGAGCTTGTCGTTCTCGCTTTCCGCCGGTCCGTGCGGTTGCCCTTGCGGATAACACCACGATCAAGCGGCCGTTTGATGAAAACGGGGAAGCGATTGCTAGTGATTGTGCAAACCGGGGTGCACGGCTAAGCCGAGTTTTCTACCGGGTGCATTGTCACTGTAGCACCTTTGAAGTCCACGGCCAGCAGGAGCGACTGCCAGGGCGCGCCGCGATGACTCGCCACCATCTCGGCGGCGACGAGCCGCTGGGCGGGATCGCTGCAGAGGACGAGGATCGAGGGGCCGGCACCGGAGACCACCGCGGGCAGGCCCCGGGCGCGCAGCTCGAGGATGAGCGCCTCCGTGTCCGGCATGGCAGCCGCCCGATAGCTCTGGTGCAGTTTGTCCTCGGTCGCGGCGAGCAGCAGCTCGGGGCTCTGGATGAGCGCGGCGATGAGCAGCGCGGACCGCGAGACGTTGAAGATGGCGTCCTCGTGCGGGACGGACGCGGGGCGCAGGCTGCGGGCCAGCTTCGTCGACATGGTGCTCTCCGGCACCGCCACGAGGGGCGAGACGCCGCGATGCACGATGAGCTTCTTGTGCTGCGGGCCGGCATCCGTCGTCCAGGCGATCGTGAGGCCACCGAACAGCGCGGGCGCAACGTTGTCCGGATGCCCCTCCATCGCCGTCGCGAGGGCGAGCAGCGCCCCGGAGTCGATGTCGACGATCCCGTCGAGCAGCCCCTTCGCCGCCATGATGCCGGAGACGATCGCCGCCCCGGAGGATCCGAGCCCGCGTCCGTGCGGGATGTTGTTGTGCGCCACGAGGTCCAGCCCTGGCAGCGGCTGCGAGTACACGGCGAAGGTGTGCGCGATCGCCGTGACGACGAGGTTCGTCTCGTCCGTCGGCACCTCTCCGGCCCCGACCCCGATCACCTCGACGGAGGCTCCGGGCTCCTGCCGCACCGAGACGACGAGCTCGTCGTAGAGCGAGAGGGCGAGGCCGAGGGTATCGAAGCCCGGTCCGAGGTTGGCGGTCGTCGCCGGCACGCGCACGGTCACCCTCCGGCCCGCGAGCGACACCGTCATACGGCGGCTTTGGACAGGCCGAGGACCCCGGCGACCTCCGCCGTGTCGTTCGGGACGACGATCGGGGCGATGTCGGAGCCGTCCGCGGCGCGCAGCGCCCACTGCGGGTCCTTGAGGCCGTGACCGGTGACGGTGAGCACGACCGTCGCCCCTCGCGGGATCTCCCCGGCATCGGAGCGCTCGAGCAGCCCGGCGACGCTGATCGCCGACGCCGGCTCGACGAAGATGCCGACCTCCGCGGAGAGGATGCGATGGGCCTCGAGGATGAGCTTGTCGGAGATGGCGCCGAAGTAGCCGTCGCTGACCTCGCGGGCGTTGAGGGCGAGCTCCCACGACGCCGGGTTGCCGATGCGGATCGCGCTGGCGATGGTGTCGGGGTTCTTCACCACGTGGCCGAGGACGATCGGAGCGCTCCCCGCCGCCTGGAAGCCGAACATCCGCGGGAGCTTTGTGCTCTCGCCGCGCTCGAGCTCCTCGCTGTAGCCGCGGAAGTACGCGGTGTAGTTGCCGGCGTTGCCGACGGGGACGATGTGGAAGTCCGGTGCGTCCTCGAGGACCTCGACGACCTCGAAGGCCGCCGTCTTCTGCCCCTCGATGCGGTCGGGATTGACCGAGTTGACGAGGTGGACGGGATAGTTCGCCGCGAGATCGCGAGCGATGTCGAGGCAGTCGTCGAAGTTCCCCTGCACCTGCAGCAGTTCGGCGTTGTGGGCGATGGCCTGGCTGAGCTTGCCCATCGCGATCTTGCCCTCGGGGACGAGGACGGCCGCCGTGATGCCCGCGTGGCTGGCATACGCGGCCGCCGAGGCGGAGGTGTTGCCCGTCGAGGCGCAGATGACCGCCTTGGCGCCGTGCTCGACCGCCTTGGAGATCGCCATGGTCATGCCGCGGTCCTTGAACGACCCGGTGGGATTCATCCCCTCGAACTTCACCCAGACGCTGGCGCCGGTGCGTGCCGACAGCGCGGGGGCGGGGATGAGCGGCGTTCCGCCCTCCCCCAGCGTGATGATCGGGGTCGCATCGGAGATGTTCAGTCGGTCTGCGTATTCGCGGAGGACGCCGCGCCACTGGTGGGCCATTTCAGGAACCTTCTACTCTCAGGACGGATGTGACGCGGCTGACGACGTGGCTCTCGCCCAGGGCGATGACGGTCGCGGCGAGATGCGCCTCGGATGCCTCGTGGGTGCCAATCACCAGGGTAGCGCTGGGCGCACCGTCGTCGTTTGTGGACAGCACGGACTGGTTGAGGGTCTCCACCGACACGCCCTGCTCGCTGAACAGGGTGGCGATGGCGGCGAGCACCCCCGGCTCGTCGACGACGCTGAGGCTGATCTGGTACCGGGTGCGGACGAGCGACATCGGCAGGATGGGCAGGTTGGCGTGGGTCGACTCCGCGACGCCTGGGCCGCCGATCACGTGTCGGCGCGCGGCGGAGACGAGGTCGCCGAGGACGGCGGACGCGGTCTCGATGCCGCCTGCGCCCGCGCCGTAGAACATCAGGTCGCCTGCCGCCTCCGCCTCGATGAAGACGGCGTTCTTGGCGACGTGGACGGCGGCGAGCGGATGATCGCGGGAGACAAGCGCGGGATAGACCCTGGCCGACAGTCCCTCGACACCATCGGCATCCGTGAGCCTCTCGCAGATCGCGAGGAGCTTGACGACGTAGCCGGCCTTCCGTGCCGCCTCGATCTGGTCGAGGGTCACCCCGGTGATGCCCTCGCGATGGACGGCCTCGAGCGGCACCGTCGTGTGGAAGGCGAGGCTCGCGAGGATCGCGGTCTTCTGGGCGGCGTCGTATCCCTCCGTGTCCGCGGACGGGTCCGACTTCTCGGCGTATCCGAGCTTCGTCGCGGTGGCGAGCGCCTCCTCGAGGCTCTCGCCGACGGTGTCCATCCGATCGAGGATGAAGTTGGTCGTGCCGTTGACGATGCCCAGGATGCGCTTGATCCTGTCCCCGGCGAGGCTGTCCCGCAGCGGGCGGATGATCGGGATGGCGCCGGCGACGGCCGCCTCGTAGTACAGCTGCGCCCCGACCTGCTCCGCGGCCTCGAACAGCTCCTGACCGTGAGTGGCGAGCAGCGCCTTGTTGCCGGTGATGACGTCCGCGCCGGAGTTGAGCGCCTGCAGGATGAGGGTGCGGGCCGGCTCGAGGCCGCCCATGAGCTCGATGAAGATGTCGGCGCCGAGGATGAGCGACTCCGCGTCGGTGGTGAAGAGCTCGTGCGGGATGTCGGCCGAGCGCTTCGCGTCGACGTCCCGCACCGCGACGCCGACCAGTTCGAGGCCGGCGCCGGCGCGGATGGCCAGCTCCTCGCCATGCGCGAGCAGAAGCGATGCGACCTGCGCGCCGACCGATCCGGCGCCCAGCAGGGCGACTCGGAGGTTGCGGTACTCGATCATGCTGCTCCTTGCGATTGGTGATCCGGCAGGCCCGCGTCTCGCGACAGCAGGTCGGCCTCCGTCTCTCGGCGCACGATGAGGCGGGCCCGTCCGTCCAGCACGGCGACGACCGCCGGGCGACCGAGATAGTTGTAGTTGCTCGCGAGCGACCAGCAGTATGCACCGGTCGCCGGCACGGCGAGCAGGTCACCCGGCCGCACGTCGCCGGGCAGGTAGTCGGCGAGCACCACGATGTCGCCGCTCTCGCAGTGCTTGCCGACCACCCGCACGAGGGTGGGATCGGCGTCCGAGCCGCGGTTCGCCAGGCGCACCGAGTAGTCCGCGCCGTACAGGGCGGGACGGATGTTGTCGCTCATGCCGCCGTCGACGCTCACGTACCTGCGCACGGCGGTCCCCTCGACGAGGACGTCCTTGATCGTCCCGGCCTCGTAGAGCGAGAACGTCGACGGTCCGACGATCGACCGCCCCGGCTCGACGGCGATGACGGGGACGGGGACGCCGAGCCTCGCGCACTCGCTGGAGACGATCTCCGCCAGGCTGGCCGCGATCGTCGAGACGGGCAACGCCCTGTCCGCGCTCGTGTAGGCGATCCCGAAGCCGCCGCCGAGGTTGAGCTCGGGGATCGGGCCGTCCCTCAGCAGTTCCGCGTGCAGGGCGAGCAGCCTCGAGGCGGCCTCGACGAATCCGTCCGCCTCGAAGATCTGCGAGCCGATGTGCGAGTGCAGGCCGAGGAAGCGGAGGGAGCCGAGCTCGCGGATGCGGGCGACCGCCGCGGGCGCATCGGCGAGGGTGATGCCGAACTTCTGGTCCTCGCGGGCGGTGGCGAGGTACTCGTGGGTGTGGGCGTGCACGCCGCTGTTGAGCCGCAGCCGCACCTGCTGAACGCGGGAATGGCGAGCCGCGGCATCCGCCACCCGCTCGATCTCGACGAGGCTGTCGATGATGATGACCCCGACGCCCGCGGAGACGGCACGGTCGATCTCGGCGAGCGACTTGTTGTTGCCGTGGAAGCCCAGGCGCGCCGGATCGACGCCGGCGGCGAGGGCGACCGCGAGCTCTCCCCCGCTGCACACGTCGATGAAGAGGCCGGCCTCGGTCACCCAGCGCGCGACCTCCGCCGAGAGGAAGGCCTTGCCCGCGTAGTAGACCTTGGCCGCGGAGCCGATGCGCGCGAACTCCCGATCGAAGCTCTCGCGGGCGTCCGATGCCCTGGCACGGACATCCGCCTCGTCGACGACGTACAGCGGGGTGCCGAACTCGGCGGCGAGGTCGGTGGCCGCGACGCCGGCGACCACGATCTCACCGGATGCCGAACGGGAGGCGTTCTGCGACCAGACGGCGGGCGGGAGGACGTTCGCGTCCTCCGGGTGGGCGAGCCACGACGGGGCGAGCGGATTGACAGTCACGGGAAACCTCGGTGCGGACGAAAAGACGAGCAGACAGGAGAATAAGGAGCAAGCTGCTCCGGTTCTGGTCGGAGGCCACGCCTGCCCAATCCTATTACGTCGCCGGACAGCTTCCCTTGGTCGTCAGCAGGTCGTGGTTCAGGCTCACGGACGTCGCCGTCACCACGAGCACGACCCGCTTGCCGGCGACCCTGACCGAGTGCAGCACGAATCTCTGTGGCAGCTGCGAGGCGACGCAGATCCGTTGCGTGGCCAGCAGGAGGTCGGCGGCGGGGCCGAAGGTCGACCGCAGCGTGGCCGGCGTGACCGTGTTTCCGCCGATCATCGCTCCCGTGGGCGTGAGGGTCAGGTCGCCGCCCGCCGCCGCCGGTTTGAGCGAGAGGCCGACGGGGATGTCGACCCCGAGCACGGTGAAGCTGGTGCCGAGCTGCACGGATCCCCCGTCGATCGCGACCGATCGCACCGGGAAGCCCGAGAATCCGGAGAGCATCTTCGTGAGCTCGGCCTGGTCGGCGGAGAACTGCAGCCGGAGGCTGTCGATGGGACGGCTCTGGTCGATCGGGATGCCGCGCGCGGTCAGTGTCACGTCCCCGTTCAGCGCGCCGACGCTCAGGCCCTTCACCGAGAGACGCACGTCCTCGAGGCTGCCGGAGAGCAGCTGGAAGAGGACCGAGGTCCCGCCGACGGTCACGTCGATCGGGGTCTTCTCCGGCAGGGACAGCGAGCTGCGCACCTTGTCCCTGATGAGGCCGGCGGCGTAACCGCGTGCCATCCCGTCCGCGACGAAGAAGGCGGTCACGAGGAGGACCAGGATGCCCGCGAGCACGCTGACGGGGGCGATCCAGCGCCGGCCGCGTCTCGGCGGCGGCACCTCGACGAACTCGAACTGCGGCAGGGACTCCGTCATTCCGCTACATTCTGGCCGGAGCGCCGACGCCGAGGAGACCGAGCGCGTTGCGCAGCACTGTGCCGGTGGCGTCGTTGAGCCACAGCCTGGTGCGGTGGAGGTCGGTGACCGGCTCATCGCCGAGCGGTGTCACCCTGCAGTTGTCGTACCAGCGGTGGTAGGAGCCGGCCAGCTCCTCCGCGTAGCGGGCGATCCGATGCGGTTCCCGCAGTTCCGCCGCCTGGCGCACGACCCTGGGGAACTCGGCGAGGATGCCCAGCAGCGAGCTCTCGGTCTCGTGGGCGAGCAGCGAGGCGTCGAACGCGCCGCGATCGACGCCGGACTCCGCGGCGTTCCTCGCGACCGACTGCGTGCGCGCGTGGGCGTACTGCACGTAGAAGACGGGGTTGTCGTTGGTGCGGCGGGTGAGCAGGTCGAGGTCGATGTCGAGCTGCGAGTCGCTCGAGGAGCGGACGAGGGCGTAGCGCGCGGCATCCACCCCGACCGCCTCGACGAGGTCCTCGAGGACGACGACGGTGCCGGCCCGCTTGCTCATGCGATACGGCTTGCCGTCCCGCAGCAGGTTGACCATCTGGCCGATGAGGATCTCGAGGTTGACGTAGGGGATGTCGCCGAAGGCCGCGGTCATGGCCATGAGCCGTTTGACGTAGCCGTGGTGGTCCGCGCCGAGCATGATGAGGTTGCGCTCGAAGCCGCGCTCGCGCTTGTTGAGGTAGTAGGCGAGGTCGCCGGAGATGTAGGCGCCCTCCCCGTCGCTCTTGATGACGACCCTGTCCTTGTCGTCGCCGAAGCTCGTCGTGCGCAGCCAGGTCGCGCCGTCGGCCTCGTAGATGTGGCCGAGCTCGCGCAGCCGGGCGACGGCCCGGTCGACGGCGCCGGTCTCGTGCAGCTCGTTCTCGTGAAAATACACGTCGAAGTCCACACCGAAGTCGTGCAGGCTCGCCTTGATGTCGCCGAACATGAGGTCGACGCCGATCGCGCGGAAGACCTCCTGCTGATCCTCGCGGCCAACGGTGGAGAGGTCCCCCTCGAACCGGGCAACGACGCGGTCGGCGATGTCGGCGATGTACTGGCCGCCGTACCCGTCCTCCGGCGTCGGCTCGCCCAGGTAGCTCGCGAGCAGGCTGCGGGCGAACCGGTCGATCTGGCCGCCGTGGTCGTTGAAGTAGTACTCGCGGGTGACGAGGCCGCCCTGGGCCTGGAAGACGCGGGCGAGGCTGTCACCGACGGCGGCCCAGCGCACGCCGCCGAGGTGGATGGGGCCGGTCGGGTTGGCCGAGACGAACTCGAGGTTGATGGTGACCCCGGCGTAGAGGTCTCCCCGTCCGAAGGCCTCGCCCTCGTCGACGATCGTCTTGGCGAGGGCACCGGCGGCGGCGGCATCCAGCGTGATGTTGATGAACCCGGGACCGGCGACGTCGACGGAGGCGACCCCGGCGATCGCCCGGATCTTCTCCGCCAGCTCGGTGGCCAGCTCCCTGGGGTTGATCCCGAGTGGTTTGGCGAGCTTCATGGCGATGTTGGACGCCCAGTCGCCGTGCTCCCGGTTCTTCGGGCGCTCCAGGGCGACGTCGTCGATCGTGATGGGCAGGCCGTCACGAGCCTCCAACGCAGCGTTCACGATGGTCAGAAGCTGGGCGGAGAGTTCGGCTGGGGTCACGAGCAGCAATTCTATCGGGCCCTCTCGTGCGCACCGTGGCGCGCCGGGACGAGGACGAACGCACCGATCGGGGAAGATGGAGGCAATCATCTCGAGGGGCGCATCACCATGAAACTTTCCGCAGCACGGGGACTCGGCAGGGTCGCACAGGTCGTCTCGATCGCCGCCGCGGCGGTCGTGCTGGTCGGCTGCGTCGGGACCACGGATGCCGGCCGCAGCTCCTCCCCGACGCGGACACCGAGTTCGTCCCACTCCCCCTCCGCCTCGCCCTCCGCGGGCGCCGCCGGCCCGAGCGCGACACCCTCCGCCGCCGCGGGCGGCACACCGGTGACTCTCCCCTGCAGCTCGCTCACCCCTGCCCAGGTCATGTACGACTTCAACCCCAACTTCGGGCTCGACGCGATCTTCACCCCCAAGTCGGGCACGCCCGCGGCTCGGGCGGTCGCCGACCGGGGCATCGCCTGCAACTGGACGAACCAGACCAGCGGCGACACCATCACCTTCTCGGTCGCCCGTCCCGCGGCGAGCGAGTTGACGGCGCTGAAGACCGCGGCTGCGGCTGGGACCTCCGCCGCGGGCTATGGAGACGCGGCCTGGTTCTCGTCGGCCGGCCAGGTCGGCCGGGTGGATGTGTTCCGGGGCGACTACTGGCTGACCGTGTCATCGGTCTACTTCGGTTCCGCCGCCGACGCATCCTCGCTGATCTCCGCGGCCCTGAGCGCCCTGCACTAGTGGGTCAGCGGAGTTCGACGAGCTCCGTGCCGTCGTCGGCGGGCAGCTCGTCGACGATCGCGAGGACCTGCAGGTCGAGCAGGGTGAGGTTCGACAGGTGATTGGTGAGGAAGGCGATGTCGGCCGCGTCCCGCCCGGTCGAGATGCGCAGCAGGCTCTGCCGTGGCGCGAGCCCCGTCGCATCCACGGCGAGCCATTTGCCGTCGACGAGGGCCTCCGCCACCGCGTGGAAGTCCATCGGGCTGAGCCCGGGAGCGTAGACCGCGGCCATCCGCGCCGGGACGTCGATCGCCCGCAGGAGCGCGATGACGAGATGGGCATAGTCACGGCAGACACCCTGCCTGGCGAGCAGGGTGCCCACCGCGCCATCCGTCACCCGGCTCGATCCCGGCACGTAGTACAGCCGGTCGTGCACCCAGGAGCCGACGGCGGAGAGGAGCTCGACGCCGTCCAGGCCGCCGAACTCCGACTGCGCCGTGGGCAGCAGCGTGTCCGACTCGCAGTAGCGGCTGGGCCGGAGATACACGATGGGATCGAGCGGGTCGAGAGTCGCCGGGGTCGCCTGGCCGCTCACCTCGGCGGCGTAGTCGACGGTCATC
>NZ_DASWPB010000003.1:0-15865 GCF_036404185.1 Lacisediminihabitans sp.
TCGGGCAGGCCGTCGGTGAAGAGCAGTCCGAGATCGTAGCGAGAATCCTCACCACGGGTACCGAGCTCGCTCATCTGACTGCCTTTCCATTCTCTCGACCTGCTGCATCCGTCATTCCCAACGTTCAAGGAATGGTTGATACTTCTGTGTGGTCCCACGTTACCGAGACCGGCACCGGGATCGGCGACATATCGATCTACCACGTCGGCGTGTCGGTCAGATTCTCCGTTCGAACGACGTCGTTCCCGAAGACCTCCAGCTTAGGGGTCGAGACGCGTCAGCGCAGAGCGAATCAGGCTGCTGCGCACGATCTCCAGCTGACCGGCGATCTCGCGGGCCAATTCCGCCGCCTTGGCCCTGCTCGACGCATCCTTGCGGCGCGCCACCGGGATGAGGGCACTCTCGATGAGGCCCAGCTCACGTTCGGCCGCCGCGCGGAAGCCGCGCAGATGCCTCGGCTCGATGCCGGACCGCTGGAGCTCGACGAGCGAGCGAAGCACGGCGAGCGCATCCTCGCCGTAGAGATCGGATGCCCCGATCAGGGACGACGAGACCGCATCGTTGAGCAGCTGGGGTGTCGCGCCCGCCTCGCGGACGAGCTCGTCCCGCTGCATGCGTCGCTCGCTGGACAGGATCGACGGAGAGGCGAAGGTCGACCCGCCGGGAAGCGAGGGGACCCGGCCGGCGTCCAGATCGTCGAGGTACCCCCTGATCACCTTGAGCGGCAGGTAGTGATCGCGCTGCATGGTGAGCACGAACCGCAGCCGGTCGAGGTCGGCGGCGGAGAACTTGCGATACCCGGATTCCGTGCGGGCGGGGCAGATCAGCTGCCGCTCCTCGAGAAACCGCAGTTTCGACGGGGTCAGATCGGGGAACTCGGAGGTGAGGCGGGCCAGCACCTGGCCGATGCTGAGAAGGGTGGCAGCCCCAGGCACACGAGCCTGGGCCGAGGAACGCCCCACTACTTGGTCGCCTGATTGGCGAGATCCACCCGCGAAGCATAGAAGGTCAGTCGGAACTTGCCGATCTGCACCTCGGCACCGTCTTTGAGGAGGGCGTTGTCGATCCGCACACCATCGAAGTAGGTGCCGTTGAGGCTGCCGAGATCCTTGATCTCGAAGACCTTTCCGTGCCGCAGGAATTCGGTGTGCCGACGCGAGACGGTCACATCGTCCAGGAAGATGTCGGCGTCCGGATGCCTGCCGGCGGTGGTCACATCCGAATCGAGCAGAAATCGAGCTCCGATATCCGGCCCCCGCCGAACCACCAACAGTGCAGAGCCGGACGGCAGCGCCGCGATGGCCTGCTGCTCCTCCGGCGAGACCTCGCCCGCGAGGGCGGCCAGCTGGGCCGCGAAGTCCCCGCTCAGGTTGAGGGTGGTTGTGTCGTTCTCGCGAGGGCGGTCTTCATCGTCGTCAGCGGCAGTTCCCGAGTCGACCATCATGCACCTCCCGTGCTTCTCTTAGCGCCCAAGCGTATCGGATTCGGCCGGTGCGTCCACCCTCGGAATCCTGATCACCCGCACGGTCTCCCGAAGGTAGATAATGCCCGCCCACCAATACAGGAAAGCCCCCCAGACCGCGAAGGCCCAGCCGATCGGGACGGTCAGCCAGGCGATCGAAGGGAAAGCCTGACCGAGCATGAGGATCGGCAGCGCATAGAAGAGGCAGAACGTCGCCACCTTGCCGAGATGGTGCACGGGCAGCGGCCCGTAGCCGTGGTTGGCGAGCACGATCCCGAGCACGAGCAGCATGAGGTCACGGGCGACGATGATCGCGAGAAGCCACCAGGGGATCACCGCGCGGATGGCGAGGCCGATGAGGGTGGCGAAGATGAAGAGCCGGTCGGCCGCGGGATCCAGCAGCTGTCCGAGCCGCGAGATCTGGTTCAGCCCCCTGGCCAGCACCCCGTCCAGGTAATCGGTGATGCTCGAGACGACGAGCACGAGCAAGGCGAAGGCGTCATAGCCCAGGATGATGAGGACCAGGAACACCGGCACGAGCAGCAGCCGGATGAAGCTGAGGACGTTGGGAATCGTGAAGATTCGGGAACTCACCGGATTTCGCTGTTGAGACTCCACAGTGATCGAGTCTATCCACAGCCCACGTCAAGGATAGGATTCGATGATGACCCCACTCCTCGTCGTTTTCTGGATCGCGATCGCGGTGTGCGCCTTCTGCTGGATCGCCTCGCTGATCACCAGGGACAATTCCTGGGTCGATCGCATCTGGTCGATCGTTCCCGTCGTGTACGTCTGGGTGTTCGCGGCGTTCGCCGGGCTCGGTGACCTCAGGCTCGATGTGATGGCGGTTCTCGTCACCCTCTGGGGAGCCCGGCTCACCTTTAACTTCGCACGCAAGGGCGGATACAACGGCGAGGAGGACTATCGCTGGCCCGTCCTGCGGGCACGGATGAAGCCGTGGCAGTTCCAGATCTTCAACCTGCTGTTCATCGTCCTGTACCAGAACGCCATCCTGCTGCTCATCGCCCTGCCGGCGCTGACCGCCTACGACCATCAAACGGCGTTCACGCCGCTGGATGCCGTCCTCGCGCTCCTGTTCCTTGCCCTGCTGATCGGCGAGACCGTCGCCGATCAGCAGCAGTGGAACTTCCACGCCTGGAAGCGTGCGGAGGTCGCGGCCGGACGGGAACCGAATCCCCGGTTCCTGCAGTCCGGTCTGTTCGCCTTCTCCCGGCATCCGAACTTCTTCTTCGAGCAGGCCCAGTGGTGGGTTCTGTTCTTCATCGGCACGGTCGCGGCCGGTTCGGTCTTCCAGTGGACGGTGCTCGGCGCCGTGCTCCTCACCGGCCTGTTCGTCGGCTCGACGGTCTTCACCGAGAGCATCAGCCTCACCAAGTACCCGGAATACGCCGACTACCAGAAGCACACCTCGGCCGTGATCCCCTGGATCCGACGGAAAACGCGGCCGGGATCCGTCGCCGTCTAGTCGGAGTCGGGTAGCGTCGCAGGATGTCCTGCATCCGCTTCAACACGCCGGCGCAGCGCCAGGCGATGCGCGATCACCGTCCCGTCATGCTCACCGCCGAGCAGGCGGCCGCTCTGCATCCCGCTCCCCCGGTGACCGACACCAAGATCCTGCGGCTGCGGCTGCTGGCCGCCGACGGCAATCCCAAGATCCGCGAGAGCGTCGCGAGCAGCTATCACGCTCCCCTGGATCTGTTCGAGTCCCTGGCCAGGGACCCCGACGAGGGAGTGCGCTCCTGCGTCGCCAGGAACGAGTCGGCGCCCTGCGACGTGCTGCGCTCCCTCGCCGACGATCCCTCCGAGCGCGTCCGGGGTTTCCTCGCGATCAACTTCTTGGTTCCCGCGGATGTCATGGACCGTCTCGCCGAGGACACCAGCGAGACGGTTCGCTCTCTCGTGGACTGGAAGAGCTCGCTCGCGACGGCCTGAGCCGGAGGCCTAGAGTCGGACCATGGACGCCGCGACGAGCACCCGGGTGGATGCCTGGGTGTGGGCCGTCCGGATGGCGAAGACGCGGTCCGCCGCGACCACCGCGTGCAAGGCGGGCCACGTGCAGGTCAATGGCGAGCGGGCGAAGCCAGCGCAGCCCGTTCACGTCGGGGACGAGGTCAGGGTGCGCGGCCCGGAGTCGGAGCGCACGGTGCGGGTGGCACGCATCCTCAGCAAGCGGGTGGGAGCCGTCGTCGCCGCGGAGTGTTTTGTCGACCTCACCCCGCCCGCGCCCCCTCGGGAAGAGGTCGCCGCGGCGGTGCAGCGCGAACGCGGCGCCGGCCGCCCCACGAAACGCGAACGACGCGAGCTCGAGCGGCTGCGCGGGAGATGACCCGCCCCGGCCGTCAGTTCGCCGGACCCTGGGCGAGGGTGACCGGTGAGTCGTGGGTCGTTCCCGCCGCATCCGTCCAGGAGAGTGTCACGGTGTCGCCGGCCGCGTGGTCGCCGAGGGCCGTGCTCAGCGCGGCGGCCGACGGCACGGCGGTTCCGTCGATCGCCGTGATGGTGTCGCCAGCGACGAGACCGATCCCGGCCGCGGGGGTGCCCGCGACCACGCCGATCACCGCCGCGCCGCCGGCCGAGCCGATGCTGGCCGAATCGATCCCGGCCTCGCCACTCGAGGCGGAGGTCTCCACCCCGAGGAACGCCGGATAGCCGATGGTGATGCCCGAGGTCTCGCCTCCCGCCTCGATGAGGCTCGCGACCGCCAGGGCCTTGCCGATCGGGATCGCGAAGCCCTCGGTCTCCGATCCGCCGGAGCTGGCAGCGGTGTCGATGCCGATCACCTCGCCCTCCGCGTCGTAGAGCGGGCCGCCGGAGTCGCCCGCCTGCACGTCGGCATCCGTCTGGATGAGCCCGGTCAGCGTCTCGGCGTTGCTCGAATCCTCGTCGGACGCCGTGATGGTCTGGTCGAGCGCGGTGATGGCTCCCGACGCGCGGGTCAGCTCTCCCGTTCCCCCCGCATTGCCCACCGCCGTCACCGCGTCTGCGACCGCGGCGTCGGCGTCGGTGTCCAGGGTCGCGGTCTTCAACCCGGAGGCGCCCTCGAGCCGGAGGACGGCGATGTCGTCCGTCGGGTCCGTGCCCACGACATCCGCCGTGTAGACCGCGCCGGTGGAGACCACCGTGACGCTGATGCTCGTCGCGCCGTCGACGACGTGGTTGTTGGTGACGATCTCGCCGGACGAGCTGAGCACGATGCCGGTGCCCGCCGCCTCAGCCTCCTGGTAGCCGAGGACGGTGGTGATGGTGACAACACCGACCTGCTGCGCATCGGTCGCGGAGAGCGCGGAGAGGCTCGACGCCCGTGAGGCGGTGGACCGTGGGGTCGTCGCCGCCGGCCCGAAGGCCGAGCCCGACGAGGAGGTCCCGCCGTCCGCCGCGACCAGGTGGCCACTCGTCGCGATGCCGCCCGCCCCGCAGACGATGGCCAGTGCGCCGACCGCCCCGACGATCACGACGGTGCGCCTCCTCCACCGCCGGCGGGACGCGGGGCGCGCCGCCTCCGCGGCCGTCGGCGACTCGGGTGCGGCATCCGGCTCGACATCCTCGGTGTTCATGATCCTCTTCCTTCCGAGCGACCCCTCCGGTCGTTTCGGAATCAAGCAGAACTCCGCGAGCTATGCGATTCCTATGACTCAACCGGATGATACCGGGGAGTCGGATGGAGGTTGTCTGGACGACCGAGCGAAGGGCGATGAGGAGGGCCTTTGCACAGCGCCATGTAAATTGCGTGTGAAGTCCTTGACTTTTGGCAAAAGCGGGTGTGTCCGGCTCCCTAGAATTTAGCCATGACAGATACAGCGGCGACGATAGCGCCGACCAAGGCCACGTCCGTCGAAGCAGGCGGCATCGAAGCGATCCCGCCGAGCAAGCGCCACGGTTCCCCGTGGCAGCTCTTCGCCACCTGGACGGCACCGAACCTCGAGTTCGCCACCATCTTCGTCGGCGTCATCGCCGTCGCCTTCTTCGGGCTCGGCTTCTGGCAGGCCATGGCCGCGCTCGTGCTCGGCACGGCGGCCGGCGCGCTCACCCAGGGCATCCTGTCCACCTGGGGGCCCCGGGAGGGGCTGGCCCAGCTCGTCCTGAGCCGCACGGCCTTCGGCTACCGCGGCAACATCCTGCCCGCCGCGATCAACACGATCATGGCGGGGCTCGGCTGGTTCGCGGTCAACTCCGTGAGCGGGGCCTTCGCCCTGTCGACCCTCACCGGCATGCCCACCTGGATCGCCCTCGTCATCATCGTTGTGCTCGAGGTGGCCGTCGCCTTCATCGGCCACGACCTGGTCCAGGTCTTCGAGCGCTATGCCAGCTACATCCTCGGTGCGATCTTCATCATCGCGACGATCACGATCTTCGTCCACGCCCCGCTCACGGTGAAGGGCAACGGCTTCAGCTTTGCAGGCTTCACCCTCGCCGCCGGTGCCGCCTTCGGCTATGCCGCCGGCTGGAACCCCTACGCCGCCGATTACAGCCGCTACCTCAAGAAGGCCACCAGCAAGATCACCATCGGCTGGGCCGCCGGACTCGGCAACCTCATCTCCTGCGTCGTCCTCATGGCGGCCGGAGCCGCCGCCGCGACCATCGCCGGGTTCAATCCGGACGACCCGACCAGTTCGTTCACCGCCTCGATGCCCGTGGTCATCCGCGACCTCACGCTCATCGCGATCGCGGTCGGCGCCATCGCAGCCAACGCGCTCAACATCTACTCCGGCGCGATGTCCTTCCTGGCCGCCGGCATCAAGATCCGGTTCTCCCTCCGCCGCGCGATCATCGCCCTCGGCTTCGGCATCATCGGGTTCTTCATCGCCCTCAGCGCCGTCATCAACGCCTCCCTCAGCGGTACCTACGAGAACTTCCTCCTGGTCATCGCCTACTGGATCTCGCCCTGGCTCGGCGTGGTGCTCGTCGACCGCTTCCTGCGTCGAGGCACCGAGATCGGCACACTCGTCACCGAGAAGGCGAAGTACCGGAACGCCGCGGGCATCCTGGCCTTCCTGTTCGGCCTCGTCGTCTCCGTGCTGCTGTTCTCGAACCAGACCTTCTTCACCGGGTTCCTCGCCAAGGCGCCTTCGCCGATCGGCGACCTCACCGCCATCGTCGGCTTCGTGCTCTCCGCCGTCGCCTACTACTTCTTGTTCAAGGCATTCAAGCCGGCTCTCGGCGGCCCGCTCGACGCCACCCCGGATGTGGTGATCGGCGTCGACGCCGCGGACGACGTGGCGTGAGCGAGACGATCTACTCGACGGACGCCGAGAAGCTGGCCGTCGCGACGGCCGAGGCGGAACGAGGGGCGGCGGAGGGCGGCATCCCCATCGGGGCCGCCCTGCTCTCCTCCGACGGCAGGCTGCTCGGCAGCGGTCACAACCGGCGGGTGCAGGACGGCGACGCCGCGATGCATGCGGAGACGAACGCGTTCCACAATGCGGGCAGGCAGCGGAGCTATCGCGACACCGTGATGGTGACGACGCTCTCCCCGTGCTGGTACTGCTCCGGGTTGGTGCGTCAGTTCGGCATCGGCCGCGTGGTCGTCGGCGACGACACGAGCTTCCTCGGCGGCCAGGAGTGGCTGGCGGAGAACGGCGTGGACGTCACGGTCGTGAACGACCCGAAACTCATCGAGATGATGGGGACGTTCATTCTCGACAATCCGGCGCTCTGGAACGAGGACATCGGCGAGGACTGAGCCGGGATCAGCGCCGACTGACGATCCCGCGCAGGAAGCCGGCCTGACCGAGGTGCTGGAGGTCGTCGGAGATCACGCTCACGAGACGGACGGCGAGGGTCACCGGCGGGTTCCAGTTGCGATCGACGATGCGATCGAGGTCATCGTCGGTCAGTCCCTCGAGGTAGCCGATCGTCGCACCGCTCACGGCGTCGTGGTAGTCGGCGAGCAGCGCGCCGGAGACGTTCCTGACCGCGGCCACCTCCTCGTCGGACTGCCCGTAGCCGGTCGCGTCGTCCGGGAACGGCAGGGCGAAGCGCCGCGCCCATCCCCCGGCGGTCCAGACCTGCTCGGTTCCCATGGCATCCGCGAGGTGGTCGTCCTGCACCCGGCTGAGGTGCCAGAGCAGCCAGGCGATGGAATTGCTGCCCTGCTCGATGCGCGTTGACAGCTGGGCCTCGTCGAGGTCGCGGACGGTGCGTCGCAGCCCGTCGCGGATCCGACCGAAGGCGTCGATGAGGATGTCTGTGCTTGCGGTCATGTCTCGACGATACTCGCCTCGTTTTCCTCGACGAGGGGATATCCGTTTTGCCGCCACCTGTCAATGGGGTTCGGGAAATGCGGTCCGCCGCCCGGAATGAGAGACAATTTCCTGAACGTCACGAACATGGCATCGTCCAGAAAACGCCATCGGAAAGGATGACCGCCATGCCACGGCCGGCGAGTGGGGTGCTGCAGGGGCGATACCGTCTCGATCAGCTGATCGGGCGAGGCGGCATGGGCTACGTCTACCGGGCCAGGGACGAACAGCTGGGCCGCGACGTGGCCGTCAAGGTCTTCATCGCCAGCACGAAGCCAGAGGACGTCCGCCGCCAGGAGGACGAGGTCAACCTTCTGGCGTCCCTCAATCACCACGGCCTCGTGACCCTGCTGGACGCCGCGATCGACCGCAGCGAGGAGGGACGTCCCCGCATCTTCTTCGTGATGGAGCTCGTCGAGGGAGCCGATCTCGAGCGCAGGCTCGCGCGCGGCCCGCTCACCGCCAGGCAGATCGCACAGATCGGCTTCGACCTCGCGGAGGGACTCCAGTACATCCATCACCGCGGGGTCGTGCACCGCGACATCAAGCCGTCGAACATCATGATCGTCGACTACCAGGACGACAGCACCCGTGCCCGCGCCAAGCTCACCGATTTCGGCATCGCCCTCGTCACCGAGCACACTCTGTCGACGCCGGAAGGGCTGACCACGGGAACGGCCGCCTATCTCAGCCCTGAGCAGGTCAGGGGCCGTCCCGTCGGACCGGCCAGCGACGTCTACTCCCTCGGCTTGGTGCTGCTCGAGTGCTTCACCAGGACCCTGGCCTTCCCGGGGGCGACCCCTGTCGATTCCGCCACGGCCAGGCTGAACCACGACCCGGACATCCCCGCCGACCTCGGCGACGACTGGCGCAACCTCATCGCCGCGATGACCGCCCGCGACCCCGAGGATCGCCCGACCTCCGCCGAGCTGGTCCTCGCACTGCGTCAGAGCGTCTTCTCCGAGACCGGCCGGCACCGGCTCACCGAGGCTCCGGCCGCGGCCGTCGACGAGGTGGCGCGGATGAACGCGGTCGAGCGCTACGGCCTGCTGGACACCCCTCCCGACGACACCTTCGACCGGATCGCCGCCATCGCCGCCCGGGTGATGTCGACACCCGTCGCGCTGGTCAGCATCGTCGACCACCACCGCATCTGGTTCAAGGCCCACCACGGACTCGATCTGCTGCAGGTGGACAGGGATCCCGGCTTCTGCGCGTCCGCCATCACCCAGGACACCCCCTGGATCGTCGAGGATGCGCGCAGCGACCCGCGTACCGCCACGCATCCGCTCGTCGTCGGCGACTTCGGCCTGCAGTTCTACGCCGGGGTGCCGCTGACGACCCGTGACGGCCAGAACCTCGGCACGCTCTGCGTGCTCGACTTCGAGCCGCGCGAGGTGACGGCCGATCAGATGGCGACCCTGCAGGACCTGGCGAGGCTGGCCATGAACGCGCTCGAACTGCGCTGGGAGAATAGCCAGCTCTCGGCGCCGGCGACCTCGTCACCACCCCTGGCCGAGGTCGATCGCTAGCGCGGATCCCGGTCGCGATCCATGCGGTCCCAGCCCATGCCACTGGCGGGAGAAACTGCGTCGCGGAGGGAGAAGGTTTAGCCCCATGCCACCTGCGGCGGGAGAAACTGTGTCGCGGCGGGAGGCGGGTCTCCCGCCGCGAGTCAATCTGCCCGCCGCGAGGTGCCATATCTCCCGCCGCGACCAACCTCCTAGCCAAGTACAGCGGTTAGCGCGGTTCCAGCCGGAAGATGCGGAGGATCCTGCCGGAGGCCCGCTCATACCCGCGATAGCCCGGCCACTGCCGCTCGATGAAACGCCAGACCTCTTCGCGCTCGTCATCGCCGATGAGGGTCGCCCTGACGGGAATCCGCCGTCCGTGCAGCCTCACCGCCGCATCCGGGTTGACCATGAGGTTGACCGTCCAGGCCGGATGACTGTCGCGGGCGAAATTGCTTCCCGTCACGAGCATCCGGTTCCTGCCCTCAGGACAGTACATCAGGGCGGTCTCTCGTTCGATTCCCGACTTCGCCCCGATCGTGTAGAGCACCAGAGAGGGCACAAGCAGACCGCTCATCTGCACCCTGCCCCTGGTGAGCCAGGCCATGCCCTTCTCGAGCGGGGGCATGACGGTCGGGCCCACCCTCCGGAAGAAGATGGTGCGCGAGAAACGGGCGACGACGATGCGGACTCCGCGAACAAGGGATGGCACCGGTCGATTCTCGCCGGTTTGCGCCCCAGCCACCAATCCACCACCGGCCGGCCATACGCTGAGGTGATGAAGAAACGCATCGGCTTTCTCTCCTTCGGTCACTGGCAGCCCATCCCCGGCTCGTCCACCCGGACCGCGCAGGACGCCCTCCTGCAGAGCATCGAGCTCGCCGTCGCGGCCGAGGAGCTCGGCATCGACGGCGCCTATGTGCGGGTGCATCACTTCGCCCGTCAGCTCGCCTCCCCGTTCCCCCTGCTGGCAGCCATGGCCGCCCGCACCAGCCGCATCGAGCTCGGAACGGCCGTCATCGACATGCGCTACGAGAACCCGCTGTACATGGCAGAGGAGGCCGCCGCGGCGGACCTCATCGCATCCGGCCGGCTCCAGCTCGGCGTCAGCCGCGGGTCACCAGAGCCTGCCCTGCGCGGCGCGGAGGCGTTCGGCTACCTGCCCGCGGACGGGGAGACGGATGCCGACATGGCCAGGGCGCACACCGCCCTGTTCCGCGCCGCGATCGACGGCGCCGGTGTGGTGCTCTCCGATCCGCAGATGACGGGATCGAGCATCCCTCTCGCGATCCAACCGCAGTCGCCCGGCCTCTCCGAGCGCATCTGGTGGGGCTCCGGAACGCGGCAGACGGCCGTCTGGACGGCGGAGCAGGGTCTCAACCTGATGAGCTCCACCCTCCTCAGCGAGGACACCGGCGTACCGTTCGACCAGCTCCAGGCCGAGCAGATCGCGCAGTTCCGGGCCGCCTGGGCGGAGGCGGGCTGGGAGCGCGAGCCACGGGTCTCGGTGAGCCGGAGCGTCATCCCGATCGTGTCCGACCTCGATCGCGAGTACTTCGGCGGCCGATCCGCGGAGAACCAGGATCAGGTGGGCTACCTCGACGGCGGCATAGCCCGTTTCGGCAAGAGCTACACCGGCGAGCCGGACGCGATCGCCGAACAGCTGGCGGCCGACGCGGCCGTCCAGGATGCCGACACGGTGCTGCTCACGGTGCCGAACCAGCTCGGCGTCGACTACAACGCCCGCCTGCTCGAGACCATCGCGAACCACGTCGCCCCCGCCATCGGGTGGGAGCCGAATCCCCGGACCACTGCCTGACATCAGTGGTACGCTTTTCGGTACCACATGAAGGGAAGCGACCGATGTCCGCGATCACCGCGACCGACGCCCGACGAAACCTGTTTGGGCTCATCCAGCAGGTCAACGACGACCACGCTCCGGTCGAGGTCGTGTCAAAGCACGGCAATGCCGTCCTCATCTCCAAGGACGACTACGACGCGATCATCGAGACCGCCTACCTGTTGCGGAATGCGAAGGGTGCTGAACGGCTGCTCGCGGCGCTCGAACGCGCCCGTCGCGGCGACTTCGAGGCCCACGAGCTGCTCGAGGCGTGAACCGCCACCTCGCCTTCGATGCGAACGGCTGGGAGGACTACACCTACTGGCGGGGCCAGGACAGGAAGACCCTCCAGCGGATCAATCTCCTGCTTCAGGATGTCCTGCGCGATCCGTTCACCGGCGCCGGCAAGCCCGAGCCGCTCAAGCACATCCTGTCCGGCGCGTGGTCCAGGCGCATCGATGAGGCGAACCGCCTCGTCTACCTCGTGACAGAGACGCACATCGTCGTGCTGCAGGCACGGGACCACTACTGAACCTCGGGCGGCGTCCCGTCAGTCGCGCTGCCGGTCGAGCAGCCATCCGTCCGGGGCGGCCAGCTCGGCGGAGGCATCCGGTCCGGACGAGCCACGGGCATAACCCACGACCGGCGGCGGATCGTCGAGGATCGGAGCGATGGCCGCCCAGGTGCTGGCGAGCCCGTCCGGCCGGGTGAACAGCGAACGATCGCCGACGATCACGTCATTGATGAGCTTGACGTACGGCGGCAGCGGATCGGCGTCCTCGACCTTCTTCAGCGGCAGGTAGTCATCCGCCGTCGCCAGCCGGAACTTGGCACCCGGCTCCTTGACCACCAGCTCCAGGTCGATGCCGCCAGAGCCGGACAGGTCGATCGTGAGCACGTTGCCGGGCGCGGGAAGATCGTGTTCCAGCGGGCCGTCCGATGGCTGCCGGAAGATCAGGCTCACCCGCTGTCCGTCCAGGGCGAGCTGTTTGCCGGTACGGAGGAGGAACGGAACGTCCCGCCAGCGATCCGTGTCGATCCACAGCCTGGCGGCGACGAAGGTGTCCGTGGTGGAGTCCTTCGGGATCCCCTCGGTGTCGGTGTAGCCGTCGAACTGGCCGAGCACCACGTCCTCCTTGGCGAGAGGACGGAACGCCGCGATGACGGATTCCCTGGCCGTCTGCAGGTCCTCCGCACCCATCGACAGCGGCGGCTCCATGGCGATCTCGGCCGCCAGCTGGAAGAGATGGGTGACGACCATGTCGAGCAGGGCCCCCGTCTCGTCGTAGAACGCCGCCCGGTCGGCGATGTCGAGGGTCTCGGGAACGTCGATCTGCACGGCCCGCACGTGCCGGCGATTCCAGACGCTGTCGAACAGGCCGTTGCCGAACCGAAGCGCGTGCAGGTTCTGGGTCCCCTCCTTCCCCAGGAAGTGGTCGATGCGGAAGACCTGCTTCTCATCGAGCACCCGATGCACGGCCTCGTCCAGCTCCGCGAAGTTCTCCGGCGACGTGCCGAAGGGCTTCTCGTAGACCACCCTCGCGCCCTCCGCGAGACCGTGCTCGCCGAGACCCTCCGTGATGCCGATGAACGCCGCGGGCGGGATCGCGAGGTAGTGGATGTACTGAACGTCGCTGCCGAGCTGCTCCCTGGCCTCGTCCAGGACGTCGAGCATGGTTCCCGGGCTCGACTTCTCGAAGCCGCCCCCGGCAAAACGCAGGTTGGCGCTGAACTCCTCCCACGGGCCGTCCTCGGGTTTCGGGCCGAACTCCTCGAGCACGTCGTGCACGTGCTGCCTGAAGTCCTCGTGGCTGACGTCACCGCGGCCGTTGCCGACCAGCAGCCACATCTTCGGAAGCAGTCCGTGCTGGGCGAGCTGGAAGAACGCGGGAAGGACCATGCGCTTGGCGAGGTCTCCCGTCGCGCCGAACAGCACGAAGACGGTGGCGCCCGGGTCGGGCTCTGAGCGGTCTGGCATCGGGCTGTTCTCCTTATGATCCTTGGGTTCCATCCGAGACAATGGCATCGTCCCCCAGGGGCGCACGGTACACCGCGTCCTGGGTGGCGGAAGGGCGGAGGGCCCTTGCCTCACATTCCCGGAAATATCAAGAGCCGTCCGGCACATGGGACCCGTGCCGGAGGGCGTAACCTCAGGGAAAACGGAACAGTGTGTGTCGTCACGACGGTGATGCCTGCTTCCGCGATCGGAGATACCATGCTCAGCCCCACATCCGAGACCACCAGCTGGCCCACACACGAGGTTTCGCCGCTTGACAAGGCCACCCTCGCCAAGCTCGACGCCTGGTGGCGTGCGGCGAACTATCTGTCCGTCGGCCAGATCTACCTTCTCGACAACCCCCTCCTGCGCCAGCCGCTGACGCGCGATCACATCAAGCCGCGACTGCTCGGCCACTGGGGGACGACCCCGGGGCTCAACTTCATCTACGCGCACCTGAACCGGGTCATCCAGGAGCGCTCGCTCAACACCATCTACATCACCGGCCCGGGCCACGGCGGCCCCGGCATGGTCGCGAACGCCTACCTGGACGGTACCTACAGCGAGGTCTACTCGAACATCGAGCAGAACGAGAACGGCGTTCGCAAGCTCTTCCGCCAGTTCTCCTTCCCTGGCGGGATCCCGAGCCACGCCTCGCCGGAGCTGCCCGGTTCGATCCACGAGGGCGGCGAGCTCGGATACGCCCTGAGCCACGCCTACGGCGCGGCCTTCGACAACCCGAACCTCCTGGTCGCCGCCGTCGTCGGCGACGGCGAGGCGGAGACCGGCCCGCTCGCGACCAGCTGGCACTCCAACAAGTTCGTCAACCCGCTCGAGGACGGGGTCGTGCTGCCGATCCTCCACCTCAACGGATACAAGATCGCCAACCCGACGCTGCTCGCCCGCATCCCGGAGAGCGAGCTGCTCGACCTCATGCGCGGCTACGGTCACACGCCGTACATCGTCTCCGGCGGATTCGACGGCGAAGACCCCGCACTCGTGCACGCCCGCATGGCCGAGACGCTCGACCAGGTGCTCAACCAGATCGCCCAGATCAAGGCGGATGCCGCGGCAGGCACCCTCGAGGGCCGCCCGGCCTGGCCGATGATCATCCTGCGCACCCCCAAGGGCTGGACCTGCCCGAAGGAGATCGACGGCAAGCCGGCGGAGGACAGCTGGCGCTCGCACCAGGTCCCGCTCGCCGACGCCAGGGACACCCCGGCGCACACCAAGGTGCTCAACGACTGGCTGCTCTCCTACCGGCCGGAGGAGCTCTTCACCGAGGAGGGCGCGCCGGTCGAGCTGGCCACCGCCCTCGCCCCCGAGGGCGACCTCCGGATGAGCGCGAACCCCCACGCCAACGGCGGCATCCTCCGCAAGCCGCTGAAACTGCGTGACTTCCGCGACTACGCCGTCGACGTGCCGTCCCCCGGCGCGACGATCACCGAGGCCACCAGGCAGCTCGGCGTCTGGCTGACCGACGTCATCCGCGACAACCCGACGAACTTCCGGATCTTCGGCCCGGACGAGACGGCCTCCAACCGCCTCGCGCCCCCCGTCTACGACGCGACCGACAAGCAGTGGAACGCCGAATACATCCCCAGCGACGAGCACCTCGCCAGGGCGGGCCGGGTGATGGAGATGCTCAGCGAGCATCAGTGCCAGGGCTGGCTCGAGGGATACCTGCTGACCGGCAGGCACGGGCTGTTCACCTCCTACGAGGCCTTCATCCACATCGTCGACTCGATGTTCAACCAGCACGCCAAGTGGCTCAAGGTCACCCGCGAGATCCCGTGGCGCAAGCCGATCTCCTCGCTGAACTACCTGCTGTCCTCCCACGTCTGGCGCCAGGACCACAACGGCACCTCCCACCAGGACCCCGGCTTCATCGACCACGTGGTGAACAAGAAGGCCGACGTCGTGCGCGTCTACCTGCCCTTCGACACCAACACCCTGCTCAGCACCTACGACCACTGCCTGCGCTCCGTCGACTACGTGAACGTCGTCGTCGCCGGCAAGCAGCCGACGGCGAACTGGCTCACCATGGACCAGGCCGTCGAGCACTGCACCCGCGGCCTCGGCCTGCTCGAGTGGGCGGGGACGGAGACGGCCGGCCAGGAGCCGGATGTTGTGCTCGCCGCCGCTGGCGACGTGCCGACCCTCGAGGTCCTCGCGGCCGCGTCCCTGCTCCGCCAGTACGTGCCGTCGCTGAAGGTCCGGGTGGTCAACGTCGTCGACCTCATGCGTCTGCAGAGCGAGGGCGAGCACCCCCACGGCCTGAGCGACCGGGAGTACGACGCGATCTTCACGGCGGACAAGCCGGTGATCTTCGCGTACCACGGCTACCCCTGGCTGATCCACCGCCTCACCTACCGCCGTCACGGACACGACAAGATGCACGTGCGCGGATACAAGGAGGAGGGCACGACCACCACGCCGTTCGACATGGTGATGCTCAACGACCTGGACCGGTTCCATCTGGTCATCGATGTGCTCGACCGTGTTCCTGGGCTTGCAGCCCGGGAGGCCGGGTTGCGCCAGGACATGCAGGACGCGCGTCTGGATGCGCGCGCCTACACCCGTTCGCACGGCGAGGATCACCCGGACGTCGCCGGGTGGACCTGGGGCAGCGCAGCAGCGGGCGCGACCCCGACTGCGCGATTCGACGACACCGGGAACGACAACTGACGCCCGAACTCAGTCCGGTTCGACGGTCAGATTGTTGTGCACTTCGGTGACATGGCCTGAGCCCCAGACCGCTCGCTCCGCGGCCTTCTTCTCGTGCCACGAACGGAC
>NZ_DASWPB010000004.1:0-2389 GCF_036404185.1 Lacisediminihabitans sp.
GCGGAGAGCCGCTCCATGCGTGCCCGCTCCTCCGCCTCGACCCGGGCGTACACCTTGCGTTCGGTGCGATCCGCCCGCAGGATCGAGCGCATCACCAGCCAGAAGATGAGGCCGACGAGCACGGTCGGCGTGAGCGAGAACACGAAGTTGCCCCAGTAGTTTTCGATCACCGATCAAGGATACGTCGGAAGGCTGAGCGGGGACTAGCCGTTGTGCATGATCCCGATGATGCCGGTCACGATCGAGTAGATCGCGATACCGGAGACCGCGATCCAGAGCACGAGCCTGATCCTGGACGCCTTCTTCGGGTCGGTCGGCTCCTTCTGCAGATTGCTCATCCCCGAACCCTACTTCACAAGCGGGAAGAGGATGGTCTCGCGAATGCCGAGACCGGTGAGGGCCATGAGCAGTCGGTCGATGCCCATGCCCATTCCGCCGCTGGGAGGCATCCCGTATTCGAGCGCCCGCAGGAACTCCTCGTCCAGGCGCATCGCCTCGAGATCGCCGGCCGCGGCGAGCTTCGCCTGTTCGATGAACCGCTCGCGCTGGACGACGGGATCGACCAGCTCCGAGTATCCGGTGGCCAGTTCGAACCCGCGGATATAGAGGTCCCACTTCTCGACCAGTCCGGGCTTGGAGCGGTGCGCCCGCACGAGAGGCGAGGTGTCGACGGGGAAGTCCATTACGAAGGTGGGCCGCTCCAGGCCGCCCTTGACGAAGTGCTCCCACAGTTCCTCGACCAGTTTGCCGTGGGTGGGCTGGCGCACCTCGACCCCCACCGACTCGGCGAGCGCGAGCAGCTCTTCCGCGGGGGTGTCGACGGTGATCGACCAGCCGGACGCCTCGTTCAGCGAGTCGTACATGCTCAGCCGATCCCACGCGCCGCCGAGGTCGTACTCGCTCCCGTCTGCCCAGGTCACGACCTGGCCGCCGCTGATGGCGACGGCGGCGTTCTGGATCAGCTCCTGGGTGAGATCGGCCATCTGGTTGTAGTCGCCGTAGGCCTGGTACGCCTCGAGCATCGCGAACTCCGGCGAATGGGTCGAGTCCGCGCCCTCGTTGCGGAAGTTGCGGTTGATCTCGAACACCCGCTCGATGCCGCCGACCACGGCCCGCTTGAGGAAGAGCTCCGGAGCGATGCGCAGGAACAGCTCGGTGTCGAAGGCGTTGCTGTGGGTGATGAAGGGACGAGCGGATGCCCCGCCGTGCATCGTCTGGAGCATGGGCGTCTCGACCTCGATGTACCCGTGGTCGGCGAAGGTCTTGCGCAGCGAGGCGACGGAACCGGCGCGATCGCGCACCATCCGTCTGGCGCCCTCGCGGGCGATGAGATCGAGGTAGCGGCTGCGGACCCTGGTCTCCTCGCTCAGTTCGACGTGCAGGTTGGGCAGCGGCCGCAACGCCTTGGCCGCGATCTTCCAGTCCTTCACGAGAACGGACAGCTCACCGCGTCTGCTGGAGATGACCTCGCCGGAGACGAAGACGTGGTCGCCCAGATCAACGAGATCCTTCCACAGGTCCAGCGAATCCTGGCCCACCTCGGCGAGCGAGACCATGGCCTGGATGCGCGCGCCGTCGCCGGACTGGAGCGACGCGAAGCAGAGTTTGCCGGTGTTGCGGAGGTGGACGACCCGGCCGGCGAGGCCGACGATGTGGCCGGTGGTCGCATCCGTCTCGAGGTCGGCGTAGGCCGCACGCACCTCGGGGATCGTCGTGGTGATCGGCAGCGACACCGGGTAGGCCTCCGCGCCGGAGTCGATCAGGCGCTCACGCTTGCCGAGCCGCACCTGGGTCTGCTCGGAGAGTTCCTCTTCGCTCGGCTCCGCGGCTTCGGCGGTGGTCTGCTCGGTCATGCATCACTCCTGTAGGTCCAACGCCCAAGTTTAGGGGGCCTGCACGGCGGGTCGGTCAGGAGCGAGAACCGGTGAGGAGGATCGTCTCGTTGTCGATCAGCCGCGTGGTTCCCACCCTGGCGGCGATCAGCACGGTCGCCCGGCCCCGATAGTCGTCGTCGACGGGCAGGAACGTCTCTGGATCGACGATCTTCAGGTAGTCGAGCTCCACGAGCTGCTCGCCCATGAGCACCGACTGCGCCGCGGCGAGGACGGCGTCGACACCCCGATCCGCGGATGACTGCGCCGCCTCCAGCGAGATCGACAGCCGAAGGGCGGCCTGTCGCTCACGGTCGTTCAGGAACCGGTTACGGCTGGACAGCGCAAGGCCGCTCTCCTCGCGAACGATCGGCACGACCTCCACGGCGACCGGCAGGTTGAGGTCGGCAACCATGCGCTTCACGAGGAAGACCTGCTGGGCATCCTTCTGGCCGAAGAGCACAACCTGCGGCTGGGCGATGTTGAGCAGTTTCGAGACGACCGTGAGCACCCCGTCG
>NZ_DASWPB010000005.1:0-49577 GCF_036404185.1 Lacisediminihabitans sp.
CCCTCCGGTGAGGTGCTCGTGCCGTTCGTGAGGGCGATCGTGCCTGCCGTGGACATCCAGGCGGGCACGCTGACCGTCACCCCTCCCGCCGGCCTGTTCGAGGACCTCCCGGACGACGAGCCCGAGCCCGCCGCCCCCGAGCTGTAGCCGCCGCCGTAGCCGCAACTCTTCTCTTGTCGTCGCGGTGTTTCGTCGACCGCGCGCCCCTATAAAACCGGCGCGCGGTCGACGAAACACCGCGCGGATGGCGTGTTGGGTGGGCGCCGGGCGACGGGCCGCACGGAGGTCGAGCGCCTACTATCGACAGATGCGCATCGACATCGTGACGATCTTCCCGGAGTTCTTCTCGGTGCTCGACGTCTCCCTCCTCGGCAGGGCCAGGCAGAACGGCCTCATCGACCTGGCGGTGCACGACCTGCGCGACTACGCCTACGACCGGCACCGCACCGTCGACGACACCCCGTACGGCGGGGGAGCGGGCATGGTCATGCGGCCGGAGCCGTGGGGCGACGCCCTCGACAGCATCCTCTACGTGAGCGAGGCCCAGCACACCGAGCCGCCGCTGGTCATCTTCCCCTCGCCAGCCGGCGAGCTCTTCACCCAGGCGATGGCGCAGGAGCTCGCGACCGAGCGCCAGCTGGTCTTCGGATGCGGCCGGTACGAGGGCATCGATCAGCGCGTCGTCGACTACGCGGCCGCCAACGCCAGGGTCAGGCTGGTCAGCCTCGGCGACTACGTGCTCAACGGGGGAGAGGTCGCCACCATGGCGATGATCGAGGCCGTCGGCCGGCTCATTCCCGGGGTCATCGGCAATCCGGAGAGCCTCGTCGAGGAATCGCACTCCGACGGACTGCTCGAATACCCGAGTTACACCAAGCCGGCGCAGTGGCGCGGTCTCGAGGTTCCCCCCGTGCTGCTCAGCGGCAACCACGGGGCGATCGCGGCCTGGCGCCACGAGCAGCAGCTCGAGCGCACGCGCCGGGTGCGTCCCGACCTGCTCGCGCCGGAGCGGCCGGAGTAGCAGACGGCAGAGCCGGGCAGCCGGAACAGCCGAGCAGCCGGCCCTAGCGGGCGGTCAGCACGACCGGCCCGTCGTCCGTGATCGCGATGGTGTGCTCGGAATGCGCGGCCCGCGAGCCGTCCAAACTGCGCAGCGTCCAGCCATCCGGATCGGTGAAGATGCGGTCGGTGGTCTGCATGAGCCACGGCTCGATCGCGAAGACGAGCCCGGCCCGCAGGGGGAATCCCCGCCCCGGACGGCCGTCGTTGGGGACGTGCGGGTCGCCGTGCATCGTGTGCCCGACCCCGTGCCCGCCGAAGTCGGTGTTGACCGAGAAGCCCGCCTCGTGGCAGACCGCCCCGATCGCCGCGGAGACGTCGCCCATCCTGCCCCCGACCCTCGAGGCCGCGATGCCGGCGGCCAGCGCCCGCTCGGTCACCTCGATCATCCGCAGGTCCTCGTCGCGCGGGGTGCCGACGATCACGGTGACGGCGGAGTCGGCGACCCAGCCGCCGACGGATGCCGCGAAGTCGAGGCTGATCACGTCGCCGTCCCGCAGGCGGTAGTCGTGCGGCAGCCCGTGCAGGGCCGCGTCGTTGACCGAGGTGCAGAGCACCTTGCCGAAGGGCATCGCGCCGAAGGAGGGGTGGTAGTCGACGTAGCAGCTGACCGCGCCGGCGGTGCGGATGAGGTCGGCCGCGATCGCATCCAGCTTGAGCAGATTGACGCCGACAGCGGATGCCGCGGCCAGCTCCGTCAGGACGCCCGCGACGAATGTCCCCGCCGCCCGCATCTCGTCGATCTCCGCCGGTGTCCGCAACTCGATCATGGCTCCACTCCCTGTCCCTTCCACCAATTGTCTCCCCGCCGCGGGGACGTGGCTGGCACGGTGGCCCGCAGTGTGGCAGAATTACCCCTTGTGCTTGTCGCACGGTCCTGCCACAGGGGGAACCGTCATCGATTCGAGCACCACTCCTTCTGACGTTTCACCGAAACCGTGATCGACCTGTGGCGGTTACAGAGAGCGAACGACCATGCATATCCTCGACGCCGTCGATGCGGCATCCCTCCGCACCGACATCCCGGACTTCCGCGCCGGCGACAACGTGAAGGTGCACGTCAACATCGTTGAGGGAACGCGCTCCCGCATCCAGGTCTTCCAGGGTGTTGTCATCGGCCGCTCCGGCGAGGGCGTTCGCGAGACGTTCTGCGTGCGCAAGGTCAGCTTCCAGGTCGGTGTCGAGCGTACCTTCCCCGTGCACTCCCCGGTCATCGACCACATCGAGGTCGTCACCCGCGGAGACGTCCGCCGCGCGAAGCTCTACTACCTCCGCAACCTCCGCGGCAAGAAGGCCAAGATCAAGGAGAAGCGCGACGCCCACTAGACGCGCCGTTTCCTCGCAGCTTTTCCTGAGCTCCCCATCACCTAAAATGATGGGGAGCTCAGGGGTTTAATGACGGATAGCGGTGCGGTCGCCTCGACCGACAATGGGGAGAAGGCCACGCGCCCCCGCAAGCAGCGCGGTGTCGGCATCTTCATTCGCGACATCGTCCTGATCTTCCTCGCGGCGATCATCATCTCGGTCGGCATCAAGACCTTCCTCATCCGCTCCTTCTACATCCCCTCCGGTTCCATGGAGAACACTCTGCAGATCAACGACAGGATCATCGTCAACGAGCTGGTGCCCCGGATGGTTCCGCTCAAGCACGGCGACGTCGTCGTGTTCAAGGATCCGGGCGGATGGCTCACCGGCGACGGCGTCCCGCCCGCTCCCCGTCCGGCCGGCCTCGCCGGCGCGGTGGACTGGGTACTCTCCGCCGTCGGGCTAAGCGCCTCGGACAGCAACGATCACCTGATCAAGCGGGTCATCGGCCTGCCAGGCGACAAGGTGGCGTGCTGCAACGCCTTCGGTCAGCTCACCGTCAACGGCATCCCGCTGGTCGAGCCGTACATCACCCTCCAGCCGGGCAACACTAAGGCCACCAGAGACGACTTCTCGGTGACGGTGCCCAAGGACTCGCTGTGGGTGATGGGCGACAACCGCGACAACTCGGCCGATTCGGCGTACCACTACACCAACAACTCGCCGGGCAAGGGCTTCGTCCCCGTCGACGACGTCGTCGGCCGGGCCTTCGTCATCACCTGGCCCGCCAGCCACTGGGGCTGGCTGGGCGACTACCCCGACGTGTTCAACGGCGTCGAGAGCGGCACGAAGTAGGGTGGCCGTCGCCGACCCGACCCTCGAGGTCGAGACCGCGCTGCACGGCGGCGGGGCGAGGTACGTGATCGGATGCGACGAGGTCGGTCGCGGCGCGATCGCCGGCCCGGTCGCGGTCGGACTCTGCCTCGTCGACGTGACGGTCGGCCCGATCCCCGCGGGCCTGCGCGATTCGAAGCTGCTGACCGAGAAGCGCCGCGAGGAGATGGCGCCGCTCGCGGCGGGCTGGGGTCTCGCCACCGCCGTCGGTCTCGCCACCGCCGAAGAAGTCGACCGCTTCGGCATCATGAGGGCGCTCGGGATGGCGGGCAGGCGTGCGCTCGTCGAGCTGCACGAGGCGGGCGCGCGCATCCGGGACTCGGTCATCCTGCTCGACGGCAACGTCGACTGGCTGAACCCGGTCCTCGACTCGCGGCTGCCGCTGCAGACGAGGATCAAGGCCGACCGCGACTGCGCATCCGTCGCCGCGGCATCCGTCGTCGCGAAGGTGCACAGGGACCGCCTGATGATCGCCGCCCACGAGGGATATCCGGGTTACCGCTGGGACGCGAACAAGGGATACGGCAGCGCCGAGCACTTCGCGGCCATCGCCGAGCTCGGGCCGACGGCGCTGCACCGGCATACCTGGTTGCACGCTCCCACCCCGGCGAATTCGAACTAGAATCGTCGGAGCATGGACGAAGACGAGTTCGAAGACTACGACCGTGAGGTCGAGCTGGCGCTGTACCGCGAGTACCGGGACGTCGTATCCCAGTTCCGCTACGTTGTCGAGACCGAGCGGCGGTTCTACCTCGCCAACGAGGTCGAGCTGGTTCGGCAGGACACGGAGCACGACTTCTACTTCGAGCTGACCATGAACGACGTCTGGGTGTGGGACGTCTACCGCTCCGACCGGTTCGTCAAGTCGGTGCGGGTGCTCACCTTCAAGGACGTGAACGTGGAAGAGCTCTCCGCCAAGGAGCTGGAGCTTCCGAAGGAGCTCGCGCTCGACGAGTAGCGGTTCCGGCCTGCCTAGGCTGGATCCATGACACCAGAACTCCCCACCGACGAGAACCTCTGGCTGGAGGACATCCACGGGCCGGATGCCCTGGCCTGGGCCTCCGCCCAGAGCGAGGCCGCGCTCGCCGCCGTGTCCTCGCCGGAGCTCGACGTGCTGACCGGACGGTTGCTCGAGGTGATCGACTCCGAGGAGCGGGTTCCGTTCACGGCCAAGCACGGCGAGTTCTACTACAACTTCTGGCGCGACCGGGAGCATCCTCGCGGCCTGTGGCGGCGCACCACCCTGGAGGGCTATCGCGCGGAGACGACGACGTGGGAGGTGCTGCTCGACGTCGATCGGCTGGGCGCCGAGGAGGGCACGGAGTGGGTCTTCTCCCGCGCCCAGTTGCTGCCGCACGACAACACGCGGGCGCTGCTGTCGCTGTCGCCGGACGGCGGTGACGCCGTCACCGTACGCGAGTTCGACCTCGGGTCGCTGAGCTTCCCCTCCGACGGCTTCGTGCTGCCGACAGCGAAGAGCCGCGTCTCCTGGATCGACAGGGACACCATCTTCGTGGCCACCGATTTCGGCGAGGGCACGATGACGGCCTCGAGCTATCCGCGCACCGTGCGTCGGCTCCGTCGTGGCCAGTCGCCGGCGGATGCCGAGCTCATCCACGAGGTCGGCCCCGATGACCTCTCGGTCGGCGCCGTCCACGACCACACACCCGGATTCGAACGGGACCTCGTCTTCGAGGACCTCGACTTCTACCGGAGCAGGACCCTCCTCCTCACCGACGACGGGCTGATTCGTCTCGAGACGCCAGAGGACGCCGATGTCGAGATCCACGAACGATGGCTGCTCGTGCAGCCGCGATCCGAGTGGGAGACCGGCGGCGGCACGTACCCAGCCGGCTCGCTCCTGGCCATCGAGCTGGATCGTTTCCTCGCCGGTCGGCGCGACGTCGAGGTGCTGTTCAGACCGGATGCCCGCACGGCGCTCGAGGGCTGGAGCTGGACCCGCCACCACCTCATCCTGACCCTGCTCGTCGACGTGACCTCGCGTCTCGTCGCGCTCAGACCCGGGGATGGCTGGGCCCGCCGCGACCTGACGGGGCTCCCCGCGCTGAGCACGCTGCGGGTGGCCGACACCGACCCGGACGAGTCCGACGAGTTCTGGGTGCAGGCGACCGGGTTCACAACACCGACCTCGGTGCTGCGCGGAGTGATCGGCGAGGCGGAGCCGGAGGTGCTGAAGACCTCCGCGGCCTTCTTCGACGCCGCGCGGTTCGAGGTGCAGCAGCACTGGGCGGTCTCCGACGACGGCACGCGGGTGCCGTACTTCCAGGTCGCTCGGCGGGGGCTCGTGCTCGACGGCTCGCACCGAACGCTGCTCTCCGGCTACGGCGGATTCCAGATCGCGCGCCTGCCGGAGTACAGCGGGGTCATCGGGCGCGCCTGGCTCGAGCGCGGCGGGGTCTTCGTTCTCGCGGGCATCCGCGGCGGCGGGGAGTACGGTCCCGCCTGGCACACGGCGGCCCTCAAACGGAACCGGCCGCGCGCCTACGAGGACTTCGCCGCCGTCGCCCGCGATCTCGTGAGCCGCGGGGTGACGAGCCCCGCCCGGCTCGGCGCCGAGGGCAGGAGCAACGGCGGCCTGCTCGTCGGCAACATGCTCACCGGCTATCCGGAGCTGTTCGGTGCGATCGTCTGCGGCGTCCCCCTACTCGACATGAGGCGATACACGCACCTGTCCGCCGGTGCATCCTGGATCGCGGAATACGGTGATCCCGACGACCCGGACGAGTGGGACTTCATCCGCGGATTCTCGCCGTATCACCTGTTGCGCGAGGGGGTGCACTACCCGCCGGTGCTCTTCTACGCGGCGACGAGCGACGATCGGGTCGGGCCGGTGCAGGCCCGCAAGATGGCGGCCAGGATGCAGGCGATGGGCGTACCGGACGTGCTGTACTACGAGAACGCGGACGGCGGTCACGGCGGCGCGGTGGACAACCGGCACAGCGCCAGGCTGTTCGCGCTCATGTACGAGTTCCTGTGGAGACGGCTCGGCTGAGCCCCCTCGTCGCGGACGGTTCGTTTCTCTCAAGCGGGGGCTGCGCTCCGAGGGATTTTCTGGTTGACTTGGTGCGGCACGAAAGTGCTACGGCGGTGGGGCTCGCCGTAACCAACCTCGACATCTGGTCGACAACAGTCCCTATCTCTGCACCGTCGTGTGCCCGGAGATAGGAGACCCAGTGGTGACAGAGCCCTCGACGACCGCGATTCCTTCGACGTCCCCACGGCGGATCGTCGGGGTGGCCCCGGGGAACCCGCGGAGGTCGTCGCCGAACTGCCCGTCGACAGCGACCTCGATGTCGGCGAGACCCCGCTCGGACGTCCTCGTCCCATACATCTCCGGAGGCGCTACCTCGCCATCGTGGCCCTGGGAGGCGCCGTCGGCACGGCCGGCCGCGAAGCGCTGAGCCTCGCCATTCCGCCGATTCTCGGGCTGCCGGTCGGCACCCTCATCATCAACGTCGTCGGCGCGTTCGCCCTGGGCGCCCTTCTCGAGGCGCTGGCGAGGCTGGGGGCCGACGAGGGCATCCGTCGCACGCTTCGTCTTCTTCTCGGCACCGGTTTCCTGGGCGGTTTCACCACCTACAGCGCACTGGCGACCACGGTCGGGCAGTTGCTGAGCGCCGGTCGGACGCCGTCGGCTGTCGCCTACGGAGTGGCCACGGTTGTCCTCGGTGCGGTGGCCACCCTTTTCGGCATCGTGGCATCCGCCTCTGTCCATCGCCGCCGCACGGCATCCCTGGCGGACGCGGGGCAGGCGCGGTGAGCCCGCTCATTTTCGTCCTGCTCTCGGTCGGCGGTGGCCTGGGAGCAGCATTGCGACTTCTCCTCGACGGAATCATCAGAGATCGGCCAGCATGGCCAGCTTCGAGACGGTTCGACTCGTTCGTGAGGGCGAGTACGTCGCCGGACTGGTCAATGGCCTCGGAATGCTGATCACTGTCGTGCTTGCCGCTCTCCTCGGACTGTGGATCGGATCCCTGCCATGACGGCACGGATGCTCGACCACCCAGGCCGCTCCCGGTTATCACAGGTGCGTCCACGCCTGGACCGTGAGCGAGAGGGGGAAGCTTCTCCCTAGATGGAAGCTTCCCCCTCGCCTCTCCTCCCCAGCGTCATCCGCGGGGATCGGTACACGATTCGTCGGGCGGCTCGACGATCGGCCGCGGCGCCGGGCCATCCTCGTATCCGGAGGTGGACATGGCTGCGAAGGACGTGCTGGGGCGACGGGGTGAGGAGATCGCCTGCGACTTCCTGGTGGAGAGAGGCTTCCGGGTCATCGACCGCAACTGGCGGTGCGGCCAGGGTGAGATCGACGTCGTCGGTGTCGACGGCGACGAGACGGTCTTCGTCGAGGTCAAGACCCGGACGAGTCTCGCCTTCGGGCATCCGCTCGAGGCGATCACCGTCCCCAAGCTCGCCCGGCTGAGACGCCTGGCCGCCGCATGGTGCCAGGCGCATCCCGGCGACCACGACCGGATCCGCATCGACGCGATCGCCGTCATCGCCCCCTCGGTGGGAGCGCCGACGATCGAGCACCTGCGGAGGGTGTTCTGATGCCCATCGGCCGCACCTCCGCCGTCGCGCTGCTGGGGCTCAGCGGCACGGTCGTCGAGGTCGAGGCGGACATCTCGAGCAACCTGCCCGCCTTCGTGCTCATCGGGCTGCCGGACACGGCCCTCGGCGAGGCCAGGGACCGGGTGCGGGCGGCGGCGACGAACTCGGGATGCGGGCTGCCGACCCGCAAGATCACCGTCAACCTGTCTCCCGCCTCCCTGCCGAAACACGGATCCGGCTTCGACCTCGCGATCGCCATGGCCGCCCTCGCCGCCGCCGGAACCGTCGATGCCGAATCGGTTGCCGGCGTGGTGCATCTGGGGGAGCTGGGGCTGGACGGGCGACTTCGTCCGGTGGCTGGCATCCTCCCCGCCGTGCTCGCCGCCAGCCGTGCGGGGGCCTCCACCGTCATGGTGCCCGCGGCCAACGGCGACGAGGCGACTCTCGTCCCCGGGATCAGGGTCGTCGGCGTCGCCTCGCTGCGGGAGGCGGCCATCTGGCACGGCGGCCGGTTCGATCCGATCCCGGTCGATCCGGTCGGAGTCCCGGAGCCGGAGGACACACCCGCGGAGAGCCTGGTCGACCTCGCCGACGTCGTCGGCAACGATGACGCGATCGAGGCGATGCTGGTGGCCGCGGCCGGCGGTCATCACATGTTCTTCCTCGGGCCGCCGGGCGCCGGCAAGACGATGCTGGCGGCGCGGCTTCCCGGGCTGCTGCCCGACCTCGATCCGCAGGCCGCCCTGGAGGTGAGCTCCATCCGATCGCTGGCGGGGCTGCCCGTCGGGTCCTCGCTCGCCACCCGTCCTCCGTTGGAGTCCCCGCACCACACGGCCAGCGCGGTCTCGCTGGTCGGGGGCGGCAGCGCGACGATCCGCCCGGGGGCCGCGGCGCGGGCGTCCCACGGGATCCTGTTCCTCGACGAGGCGCCGGAGTTCCAGCCGGCGGCCCTCGACGCCCTTCGGCAGCCGCTGGAATCGGGGCGCATCAGCATCCATCGCGCGGGAGCCGTCGCCCACTATCCGGCGAGATTCCAACTCGTGCTGGCCGCGAATCCCTGCCCGTGCGGGCAGTACGGGGCGCAGGACTCCGACTGCGTCTGTCCGCCGCAGACGCGCCGTCGTTACCTCGGGCGGCTGTCCGGCCCCCTGCTCGATCGCATCGACATCCAACTGAGGGTGGCCAGGGTGACGGCCGCGCGGCTGCGGCTGGCGGAGGAGAGGCCCCGGATGACGACCCTCGAGGCCAGGCGGCGGGTCGAGGCGGCCAGGGGTGTCGCGGCCGATCGGCTGTCGGCGACACCCTGGCGGCTCAACTCCGAGGTGCCCGGCGCCTGGCTGCGGGGGACGACGGCGCGGTTGGGGGCGACGACGACGGTCGCGATCGACCGTGCTCTCGAGCGCGGCGGTCTCACCATGCGCGGCTACGACCGGGTGCTGCGCCTCGGCTGGACGATTGCGGACCTCGCCGGCGCGTCCCGGCCCACCGCCGACCATCTCGGCCGGGCGCTGTATCTGAGAAGGGCGCTGTCATGAGCTATTTCGGTCTCGACGAGGCCCAGGTGACATCGCTCGTCCAGGCGGTCACCTCCGCCGACGTCGACCCCGATCGGGTGGAGGAACTGTTCGCCAGGGCGACCTGGACCGGGATCGCGGAGCCGGGGGATCGGACGGCCGGAGAGCTGATCTCCGTGCTCGGCGCCCCCGGCGCGCTCACCGCCGTGGTCGAACAGTGGACCAGCGATCGGCTGGTCGCCGCGCTGGCGGACGGTGGTGAGACCGTCACCCGGCGCGAGCTCGATCTCGCGATGGCGAGGTGGAAGCCCAGGCTGGTCTCCTCCTCCGCCGTGAACGCCCTGCGTCAGGCGGCGGGATTCTCCGTGCGGCTGCTCGTTCCCGGCGACCGTGACTGGCCGGACGGGATGGCCGATCTCGGACCGCACGCTCCGTCCGCCCTCTGGCTGCGGGGCAATCGGTCCACCCTCGCGACCCTGGACCGTTCGATCGCGCTCGTCGGAGCACGCGCGGCCACCGGATACGGGGAACACGTCACCGCCGAGGCCTCCGCGGGACTCGTCGACCGCGGCTACACGATCGTGTCCGGCGCCGCATACGGGATCGACGGGATGGCGCATCGAGCCGCGCTGGCCAGTTCCGGCCAGACCGTAGCCTTCCTCGCCGGCGGAGTGGATCGCTTTTATCCGAGCGGTCACGAGGGCCTCCTCGGCACGATCGTGGCGAACGGGGCGGTGCTCTCCGAACTGCCCTGCGGCTTCCCGCCGACCCGATGGCGCTTCCTGCAGCGCAACCGGCTCATCGCCGCCGCGAGCCGGGCCACCGTCGTGATCGAGGCGGGCAGTCGTTCCGGTTCGCTCAACACCGCCGGCCACGCGGCGAGCCTCGGCCGGGCGCTCGGCGCGGTTCCCGGACCGGTCACGAGCGCGGCCTCCGTCGGCTGTCATCGGCTCATTCGCGACTTCACTGCCGTCTGCGTCACCAACGCCGACGAGATGGCCGAGCTCGCACCCCTTGACCCGGAGGAGATCGCGCCGGACGGGATCGAGCCGGAGGGGCCTGGCGCCCCGCCGGGGGCTCGCTCGGCCACGACGCCGGAGCGGATCCGCGTGCTGGACGCCCTGAGTTCGCGGGCACCGCGTTCCGCGGCCGACGTGGCGAGTAGGGCGGGGCTCTCCGTCGCGGAGGTGCAGTCCGTGCTCGGCCTGCTGGAGTTGGAGGGAGGAGCGATCGACCGCGATCGGGGATGGGTCAAGAAGTCCGGATGAAACGTCGGCCGCAAGAATTAGGGTGGTTCCGTGATCCCCTTCGGCAGGCATCCGGCTCCAGCGCACGTCATCGCCCACATCAGCGACACCCACCTCCTGGCCGGGGACCGGCCGCTCTACGGCGCGGTGGCGACCGGGCACAACCTGGTCGAGGCGATGGCAAGGCTCGAGCACTCCGGCGCCCGTCCGGAGGCGATCGTCTTCACCGGCGACCTGGCCGACCTCGGCGAGCCGGGCGCGTACCGGCGGCTGCGCGCCATCGTCGAGCCGGCGGCCGCGCGGATGGGCGCCCGCATCGTCTGGGTGATGGGCAATCACGACGAGCGGCTCCAGTTCCAGACAGAGCTTTTCGATGAGGCGGGTCAGGATCCGGCGCCCACGCAGGACAGGGTCTACGACATCAACGGCCTGCGCATCGTCGCCCTCGACAGCACCGTCCCCGGTTACCATCATGGCGACCTGACACGCGACCAGCTCGACTGGCTGGCCGACGAACTGTCGACCCCTGCGCCCCAGGGGACTCTGCTCGCGATGCACCATCCGCCGATCCCGACGCCCCTCGACCTCATGGCCCTGCTCGAGCTGCGCGGTCAGGACGGTCTCGCGGAGGTCGTCAGGGGGACCGACGTCCGCGGCATCCTCGCTGGCCACCTCCACTACACCACCCACAGCCTGTTCGCGGGGATCCCCGTCTCCGTCGCCGCGGCCACCTGCTACACGATGGACCTCGCCGCACCAGTCCATACGCTGTCGGGAGTCGAGGGCTCGCAGGCGTTCAATCTGGTCCACGTCTATGCCGATCAGGTGGTGCACTCTGTCGTGCCCATCGGCGGATTCCCGGAGGTGAGCGGGTTCGGTCGGCGCTTCGTCGAACGGCTCTCCGAGATGACCGCGGAGCGGCGGCTGGAGGTCTTCTCGAGCAAGGCCTCGACCACGACGGTCGCCGAGGTGGAGGGCGACGGGGAGGACTGAGGATCGCGGGAGTCGAGAGGACCGCCGGGCGCGGACGCGCCAGCGGCATGCCCGCGGTTCGTCGTCCGCCGGGGGAGTATGGGACCGTGCGACTCGACAGGGCGGTGGACGATTTCGCGGCGCATCTCGCCGCGGAGCGTGGCTTCAGCGAGCACACCGTGCGCGCCTATCGCTCCGATCTCGGTCAGCTCGTCGATTTCGCCGGCGATCGGGGGCTGACCGTCACGGACGAGCTCTCCCTCGACCTGCTGCGCGACTGGCTCTGGAAGAGCTCGCAGGCGGGACTGGCGAAATCGACCCTTGCCCGCCGGTCCGCGGCCGCCCGCGGCCTGACCTCGTGGCTGGCGAGGACCGGCTCCGCGGTGGCCGATGCCGGTGTACGGCTCAAGGCGCCGCGGCCGGATCAGCACCTCCCGCGCGTGCTCACGCGGGCACAGATCGAGGACATCCTCGCGGGGCTGGCGGCGCGGGCCGAGGCGGGGGACCCGGAGGGCCTCCGCGACCTCGCCATCGTCGAGCTGCTCTACGCCTCCGCGCTGCGGGTCAGCGAGGTGACCGGTCTCGACCTCGCGAGCCTGGATCTCGGTCGCCTCACCGTCCGCGTGCTCGGGAAGGGATCGAAGGAGCGGGTCGTGCCGTTCGGGGTCCCGGCGCAGAAGGCGATCGTCCGCTACCTCGAGGCGGGCCGTCCCGCGCTGCTCGAGCGGGCGACCGAGGTCACGAACGCGTTCTTCCTCAGCCGGAGGGGAGCCAGGCTGGGAACGCGCGCCGTCTACCGACTGATCTCTGGGCTGCTCGCCGACCTGCCCGGCAGCGGCCCCGCCGGACCGCACACCCTCAGGCACACCGCGGCGACCCACCTGCTCGACGGCGGCGCCGATCTGCGCGCCGTCCAGGAGATGCTCGGCCACGCGAGCCTCGGCACCACGCAGATCTACACCCACGTCTCCACGGAGCGCCTCAAGGAGAGCTACCGGGCGGCGCATCCCCGGGCGTAGGACTCGGCAGGTTTCCTCGACAATGGGGACTGACAATGGGACTTTCGGCCCTAGTCGGCCATCGAGCCCAGACACAGGCTGTAGCCACGAAACCGTCAGAGTCGAGGGAGTCAGTGCCATGAAGGCCGTCGTCGTCTACGAATCGATGTTCGGTAACACGCGGAGCATCGCCGAGGCAGTGGCAAAGGGATTGTCGGAACGGGCCACGGTGACCGTGGTCAACGTCAACGAGGTCGCCGGGATCCCCGGCAACATCGATCTCCTGGTGGTCGGCGGACCGACCCATGTCCACGGCATGTCGAGCGATCGGACGAGGGCCGGTGCGGTGGCCCAGGCCGGGGATCCCGCCAAGGGCCTCACGCTCGAACCGCAGGCGCCGGGGATCGGCGTGAGGACCTGGTTGAAGGAGCTCACGACGGTTCCTCCGCTCGTCGCCGCATTCGACACGCGGATGGGCGTACCCCGCGTGCTGTCCGGTGCCGCGTCGGCGAAGATCGAGCATGTTCTTCGGGGCCTCGGCGGCAGGCCGATCGTCGAGGGGGCGAGCTTCACCCTGGCGGGAAACGGTTCCGTCGACTCGGAACAGCTGGATCGCGCGCTGGTGTGGGGCCGCGAGCTCGGCATCGCCGCATCGGACGCGGTGGTCGTCGCGGGCGGACACTAGCCGCGTAGTCTTAGACCGTGACCCCACCGCTGGATGACCGGGTCGCCGCGCGGGTGGTCGACCGCCTGGCGATGCGATTCCCGCGCGCATCCCGGGATCACATTCTCACGATCGTCGACGACGAGTATCGGCCCCTCATGGACTCTCCCATCCGCCTCTACCTGCCGAACCTCATCGAGCACGGCGCGATCGGCCGGCTCCGGCTCGAGGCCAGGGGAGACCGTGCCAGGGGAGATCGTGCCGGGGGAGGCCGTGCCGGAGGAGATCGTGCCAGGGGAGACCGTGCTGGCGGAGATCGTGGGGGCGAGCCCGATCCGGCTGAGCCCGATCCGGCTGAGCCCGATCCGGGGGGCCCCGCTCCGGCGTGAGGCCCGCGCGTCTCACGGCCCCCGCCTCGTCGGCAGCAGCACCGAGCGGGGGATCCCGCCCAGGTAGTTGAGCGGCGAGACGTACTGTCCGTTCAGCCGCACCCCGAAATGCAGACATCCCTCGGGGCAATGCCCGGGCCGCACGGTGCCGATGACCTCACCGCGGCGCACCTCGGTCCCCTCCCCGAGGGACGTCTCCACGGGCTCGTAGCTGGAGAGCAGCCCGTCCGCGTGCCGGATCGACAGCACCGGCCGGTCGACGACGACCCCGGCGAAATAGACCACCCCGTCTGCGGGCGCCCGAACGGAGGCGCCGACCCCCGCGTCGATGTCGATCCCCCGGTGGCCGGCCGCATAGGGGGTCGGCGGCGCGACGAACGGCCGGGCGATGGGATGCGGCGGGTCGATCGGCCAGGCCCAGCTCACGGTCGTCCCCGCCGCGGCAGCCGCGGGAACCGGGGCGGGGGAGAGCGCCACCAGGAGCCCGACGAGCAGGATCGCCGGGCCACCGAGCCGGGTCGGCCGGACGGCCGCGAGCGGGGACAACACCCGATCAGGATGGCAGCGGCAATCCCCTCCCGGGGCGTGGAGACCGCGACCGGGGACGGCCCGCGGGCGACCGATCGGTGGAGGAGTGGAACCGGACGGGTGATGCTACACTTTTCGGAGCACTCCGCTCTGCGGGGTGACTACGCGTGCCCAGTTCTCGCCCTGATCGGCGGGACATCACGCCACCGCATCCACTCAGTCCTTGTCCTCACGCAGGTGAGACGAGGCGGATGCGCGCCGGGCACCAGGATTGGCCGCCGACCGGCGGTCATAACAAACTGAAACAGCGTTGTGCCGTGTTGTGCCGAGGAGGCACGACGATCACGACGCGGACAAGGATCGGCCATGGCCGTTGTTACCATCCGCCAGCTGCTCGACAGCGGCGTTCACTTCGGACACCAGACGCGTCGCTGGAACCCCAAGATGAAGCGATTCATCCTGACCGAGCGCAGCGGCAGCCACATCATCGACCTGCAGCAGTCGCTGCAGTACATCGACAAGACCTACGACTACGTCAAGGAGACGGTCGCCCACGGCGGCACCATCCTCTTCGTCGGCACCAAGAAGCAGGCCCAGGGCTCCATCGCCGAGCAGGCGCAGCGCGTCGGCCAGCCGTTTGTCAACCAGCGCTGGCTCGGTGGCCTGCTCACCAACTTCCAGACGGTCTCCAAGCGTCTCGCCCGCATGAAGGAGCTCGAGGAGATCGACTTCGACGACACCACGCGCGGCTACACCAAGAAGGAGCTGCTCATCCAGCGCCGCGAGCTGGTCAAGCTGCAGCGCTCCCTCGGCGGAATCCGCAACCTCACCAAGACCCCGTCGGCGATCTGGATCGTCGACACCAAGAAGGAGCACCTCGCCATCGACGAGGCGCACAAGCTCGGCATCCCGGTCATCGCGATCCTCGACACCAACTGCGACCCCGACGAGGTCCAGTACCCGATCCCCGGCAACGACGACGCGATCCGCTCCGTCGGACTGCTGACCCGGATCATCGCGGATGCCGCGGCCGAGGGTCTCATCCAGCGTCACCAGAAGCCCGCAGAGGGTGATGCCGTCGAGCCGCTGGCCGCGTGGGAGGCCGAACTGCTCGCCGCGTCGGAGACGCCGTCCACCGAGGCGGAGAAGATCGAGGCCGTCGACGGCCTCGTCGAGTCCGCCCAGCCGGACGCCGCGGCCGTTGCCGAGGTCGTCGCCGCCGAGGAGCCCGTCGCCGAGAACGACGCGGATGCCGTCGTCGCCGAGCACGAGGCGACCGCCGACGCGACCATCGTCCCGGAGCACCACGTCGAGTCCGACGCGTCGGCCGAGGCCAAGCTCGAGGCCGAGGCCACCGCAGACGAGAAGAAGCCGGCAGCGCCGGCCGCCGCAGAGACCAAGTAAGGAACCGTACGATGGCAGATTTCAGCCTGGAAGACCTCAAGACCCTGCGCGAGCGCCTCGGCACCGGCATGGTGGAGACCAAGAACGCTCTCGTGGAGGCCGGGGGAGACCTCGAGAAGGCCACCGAGCTGCTGCGCCTGCGCGGAGCGAAGAGCAACGCGAAGCGGAGCGACCGCTCCACGAGCGAGGGCCTCATCGCGGCCAAGGAGAACGGGTCGACGACGACGCTCATCGAGCTCGCCAGCGAGACGGACTTCGTGGCCAAGAGCGCGAAGTTCATCGCCCTCGGTGACAGGGTGCTCGACGCCGTGGCCGCCGCGGGTGCGAAGAACGCCGAGGAGGGCCTCGCGGCGAAGGCCGGCGACCAGACGGTCGCCGAGCTCATCGGCGACGAGGCGGCGATCCTCGGCGAGAAGCTCGAGCTGCGTCGTGTCGCCCTGGTGACCGGCGAGAAGTTCGCTGTCTACCTCCACAAGACCAACAAGGACCTGCCCCCGCAGGTCGGCGTTGTGGTCGGATACTCGGGTGACGACGCGGAGACGGCTCGCAGCATCGCGCAGCACATCTCCTTCGCCGACCCCCAGTACCTCAGCCGCGACCAGGTCCCCGCCGACGTCGTCGACAACGAGCGCCGCATCGTCGAGGAGATCAGCCGTGGTGAGGGCAAGCCGGAGGCCGCGCTTCCCAAGATCATCGAGGGACGCGTGAACGCCTTCTTCAAGCAGGTTGTGCTCGGCGATCAGGACTACGCCAGGGACAACAAGCTGTCCGTCTCCAAGGTGCTGTCGGATGCCGGATTGACGGTCACCGACTTCGCTCGATTCAAGGTCGGCGCCTGACCGGTGCCGACCATGGGCTCGAATCGCTTTCGCGGTTCGAGCCCTTTTTTCTGCCGGGCGACAGCCGGCCACCGATACCCTGTAACGAGCCACGATTCAAAGGAGAGAGCATGACGGACACGCGCAAGAGACGGGTTCTGCTGAAACTCTCGGGTGAGGCGTTCGGCGGGGGTGCGCTCGGGGTCAACCCCGATGTGGTCAGCTCCCTCGCCAAGGAGATCGCCCTGGCCGCGAAGGACGTCGAGATCGCGATCGTCGTCGGCGGAGGCAATTTCTTCCGCGGCGCGGAGCTCTCCCAGCGCGGCATGGACCGTGGTCGCGCGGACTACATGGGCATGCTCGGGACGGTGATGAACGCCCTCGCCCTCCAGGACTTCCTCGAGCAGGCGGGAGCGGCGACCCGGGTGCAGTCGGCCATCTCGATGACCCAGGTCGCCGAGCCGTACATCCCGCGGCGCGCGGAGCGTCACCTCGAGAAGGGCAGGGTCGTCATCTTCGGCGCCGGCGCCGGCCTGCCGTATTTCTCCACCGACACGGTCGCGGCCCAGCGGGCCCTGGAGATCGGCGCCGACGTGGTGCTGCTGGCCAAGAACGGCGTGGACGGCGTCTACGACGCCGACCCGCGCACCAACTCGGATGCCTCGAAGCTCGACCACGTGACCTACCAGGAGGCGCTCGTGAAGGGCCTCAAGGTCGTCGACTCCACGGCCTTCAGCCTGTGCATGGACAACGGGATGCCGATGGTCGTCTTCGGCATGGAACCGGGCGGAAACGTCACGGCCGCGATCCGCGGGGAGAGCATCGGCACGCAGGTCTCGAACTGACTCGGTAAACTTGCGGCTAGTTCCATTCCCCTACGAGGAGACCCCCGTGATTTCCGATGTCCTGGCCGAGGCCAAAGACAAGATGCACAAGTCCGTCGACGCCGCGAAAGAGGACTTCGCCACCGTGCGCACCGGTCGCGCCAACCCCGCCCTGTTCCAGAAGATCCTGGTCGACTACTACGGAACGCCCACCCCGCTCGGGCAGCTCGCCGGCATGAACAACCCGGAGGCCCGCACCCTCGTCATCACCCCCTACGACAAGGGCGCGCTGAAAGAGATCGAGCGGGCGATCGTGAACGCGCCGAACCTCGGTGCCAACGTCGGCAACGACGGCACGATCGTCCGGGCGACCCTGCCGGAGCTGACCGAGGAACGCCGCAGGGAGTTCGTGAAGATCGTCAGGGCCAAGGGCGAGGACGCCAAGGTGTCGATCCGCAACATCCGTCGCAAGGCGAAGGACGATCTGGATGCCCTCAAGGAGGTGGGCGACGACGAGATCGCCCGCGCCGAGAAGGAGCTGGAGGCCGTCACCCGGACCAACATCGATGCCATCGATGACGCGTTGAAGAAGAAAGAAGCCGAGCTTCTCGAGGTCTAGATGTCTGATGCTCCCGACGGTCTTCCTCCGGCCGTGACCCCTCCGACACCGCCCCGGCGACGCGGACTCTTCAAGCGCGGAGAGATCGAGGCGAGGGCACACGCGCTCGAGGTCGACTTCAAGGCGCAGGTGGCCGCGACGCGGGCGCAGCTCGACGCCACGAGCGTCCGCATCGTGGAACGCACCGGGCGCAACCTGCCGCTGGCCATCCTCATCGGCGTCGGCCTCGGCGTCACGCTCGTGCTCAGCCTGGTGTTCGTCAAGGCGCTGTTCATGGTGTTCGCCGGCCTGCTCATCGGCTTCACCTCCTTCGAGCTGGCCAGCGCGCTGCGCTTCGGCGGTCGCGACGTCCCCCGGTGGCCGACCGTCGTGGCCGCGCTGGCGGCCATCCCCGCCTCCTTCTACTTCGGGGACGAGGGCCAGTGGATCGCGATCCTCGCCGGCATCCTCTTCGTCACCCTGTGGCGGGTCGCCGAGCTCGGCAGGCCCTCCCATCGCGTCGATGCCCGCCGGTTGTGGGCCGACATCGCCGCGGGCGCCTTCGTCATGGTCTACGTCTCGTTCCTCGCGAGCTTCGCCGTCGTCCTCACCGCCCAGAACGGCGGCCAGTGGTGGACGCTCGCCTTCCTCGTGCTCGTGATCTCCGTCGACACGGGGGCGTATGCGACCGGGCTGTCCTTCGGCAAGCATCCGATGGCGCCCAGGATCAGCCCCAAGAAGACCTGGGAGGGCTTCGCCGGCTCCGTGGCCGCCGCGCTCATCGCCGGCGTGCTCCTGTCGATCTTCATGCTGGAAGAGCCGTGGTGGTTCGGCCTCGTCTTCGCCGCGGTCATCGTCTTCACGGCGACGATCGGAGATCTGACCGAGTCGCTGATCAAACGCGACCTCGGCATCAAGGACATCAGCACCTGGCTCCCCGGTCACGGCGGCTTCCTCGACCGGCTCGATTCGACCCTGCCGAGCGCGGCGGCCGCGTACATCCTCTTCCTGCTCTTCACCTGATCGGTCGCCCGGGGTTCCCGATGGGCGGCCCCCAGGGGCGCCCGGATTGTCGCTCGCGCGCCCGAGGCGTCACAATAGACGCGTGAGCACAACGTTTCCCCGCACCCGCAACTCGCGCAGAGGGTACAGCGTCGAGCAGGTCGAAGACTTCCTCGAGGACGCGCGACGCGCGTACACCGCGGAGCCGTCCGAGCCGACGGTGGTCACCGCGGCGAGCATCCGTCAGATGGCCTTCGACATGCAGAAGGGCGGTTATTCCGCCGTGCACGTCGACGCGGCCCTCGAGCGCCTCGAGGATGCCTTCGCCAGTCGCGAGCGCGAGCGCGCCATCCAGCAGCGGGGCGACGAGGCCTGGTACACGGAGGCCCGCGGCATCGCCCAGGAGGTGCTCGACCGTCTCGCCAGGCCGGAGGGCCACCGCTTCGACCGGGTGAGCTTCCTCAGCAACGGGTATCGCCGGAAGGACGTCGACGCGCTCGGGAACCGGTTGGTCAGGTACTTCCAGGACGGCAAGCCGATGAGCGTGGAAGAGGTGCGCACGGCGGCGTTCCGGCCCCAGAAGGGCGGCTATCGCGAGGCGCAGGTGGACCTGCTGCTCGACGCCGTCGTCAACGTGATGCTGGCGGTCCGCTGAGTTTCGTACCGGCGGACGGCCGCCCGCCTGGTAAAGTGTCCTAACTGTGGCTAGGCATTCGAGTTCTTCGACGCCCGCGATCGCCGGAACCGGCGCCGGGACCGAGCCCTTCGGGCGCTACACGCCCAGTCGGCGCACACTGCCCGGTTTTGCCTTCTGCGCGGCCCTCGCCTTCGTCCTGGTGCTGATCTTCGCCCCTCGGCAGGCCCCCGCGGCATCGGCGGAGACGATCCCCGCCGAGCGCGGCGCGCAGAGTTTCGTCGCCGGGGCCGGGTACACCCAGGCGCTCGATCGCGACAACTACGGCATCACGAAGAAGGTCGTCATCCTTCCCCCCGCCCTGTCGGTGCCCGCCGTCGGCATCCCGGACCCGGGGACGGCCCAGGCGATCGGCTACGCGCTCGTCCACGCCCGCGGCTGGGGCGACGATCAGTTCGCCTGCCTGGTGTCCCTGTTCAACCGGGAGTCGCACTGGAACGTCTACGCCTCCAACCCCAGTGGCGCCTATGGGATCCCGCAGGCCCTTCCGGGATCGAAGATGGCCTCGGCCGGCGCGGACTGGGCCACCAACCCCGCGACCCAGATCACCTGGGGGCTCGGCTACATCCAGGGACGCTACGGGACCCCCTGCGGCGCCTGGGCACACAGCCAGTCCTCCGGCTGGTACTGACCCCCCGGCCTTCCGGCCGGCGATGACCGCTCTCTAAACTGGGCGGATGGAGTCCGCCGAGTTCGCCAGGTACGCGCTGCTCGCCGTGGTGGGCGTCGTCACGATCGTCGCGGTCGCGGTGTTCTCCAAGCGGCTCGGTGTCGCCGCCCCGCTCATCCTCGTCGTCGTCGGAATCGCCGCGAGCTTCCTACCCGGGCTGGAGTCGTTCACGGTGCCGCCGGAGGTGGTGCTCGTCGGACTGCTGCCCCCACTGCTCTATTCGGCGGCCATCAACGTCCCCATCGTCGACTTCCGGCGCAACCTCAACACGATCTCCGCCCTCTCCGTGCTGCTCGTCATCGCGACCGCATTCGTCACGGGCGCCCTCCTGTTCGTCATCTTCCCCGAGCTCAACTTCGGTGCGGCCGTCGCGCTCGGCGCGGTCATCAGCCCGACGGATGCCGTCGCGGCGACCTCGCTCGGCAAGCGACTCGGTCTCCCTCCGCGGCTCGTGACCATCCTCGAGGGGGAGAGCCTCGTCAACGACGCGACCGCGCTGGTCCTGCTGCGCTCGGCGATCGCCGCGGCCGCGACGGCGGTGAGCTTCTGGGGCGTCGTCGGCGACTTCGCCTCCTCCGTGGCCATCGCGATCGTCGTCGGCCTGGCGATCGGATTCGTGACCGTGTTCCTGCGCTCGAAGCTGCACGACCCGGTGCTCGACACCGCGATCTCCTTCGTGACCCCGTTCATCGCCTTCATCCCCGCGGAGGAGCTGCACGCATCCGGTGTCCTCGCCGTTGTCGTGGCGGGACTCTATGCGGGGCACAACAGCGCGAAGCGGTTCGGCCCGCAGGCCCGCATCAGCGAGCGGCTCAACTGGCGCACCGTCCAGTTCATGCTGGAGAACGGCGTCTTCCTGCTCATGGGCCTGCAGATCAACGGGATCGTCAGGGCGGTCAAGCCGAGGGTGTTCCCCCTGGAGAGCGCCTTCCTGGTCGGTCTGCTCATGACGGTGGTCATCATCGTGGTGCGGTTCCTCTTCGTCGGCCCGCTGCTCGTCTGGCTGCGCAGGCACAACGAGCAGAGGGCCCGCAGCAACCTCCGGTTCGGGGAGGCCATCGACCGGATCCGCCGGATGACCATCCAGAGCGAGCGGTTGCAACGGCGGCGCGAGCGCGCGGAGCGGATCTACACCAGGCGCAGCACGGATCTCACCAGCCTGCGCGAGGAGGGCTTCGGATGGCGCGGCGGTCTCATCCTGTCCTGGTCGGGGATGCGCGGGGTGGTCACGCTCGCGGCCGCCCAGTCCCTCCCGGAGACCTTCCCCTACCGGGAACAGCTCATCCTCATCGCCTTCACCGTCGCGATCGCCACCCTGCTGCTGCAGGGCGGGACGCTGCCCTGGGTCATCGCGGCGACGGGCATCCGCGGCACAGACAGGGTCGCCGATCGCCGGGAGCTGGCCTCTCTCGTCGAGGAGATGAGCTCGGCGGGACTCCAGGCGCTGGACAATCCGTCGATCGTGCTGCCGGGCTCCGAGCCGTTCGATCCCGAGGTCGTCGAGCGGGTGCGCAACGACACCCGACTGACGACCGAGGCCGCGTGGGAGCGCGCGGAGAACGGCAACGGGGCCGACGCGCTGGCGCATTCGCCCCATCAGCAGTATCGCGCCCTGCGACGCGAGGTGCTCCAGGCCGAGCGCAACGCCCTGCTGGACGCCCGCGCCCAGGGGACCTACGCCTCGCGCATCCTGGACCGCGCCCAGACGATGCTCGACCTCGAGGAGACCCGGATCGAGCAGCTGGACAACCCCAGCGGATCCTGACCCGACGCGAACTAATTAGGCTGGACGGGTGCCAAGGTCGAATCGTCCCCGCCGATCCCGCCCGGGGAGCGACGACGACGTCGACCTGTCCAGGGTCCTCTACGGCGGCACGCGCACGGAGACCAAGCGTGACGGCCTCTGGACCGTGCAGTCGATCTCGCCGGCGTCGGCGGTCAAGTACTACGTCTGCCCCGGATGCGGCCTGGAGATCGCTCCGGGCACCGGCCACGTCGTCGCCTGGCGTGCCGACGGGCTCATGGGCGAGGCGGACGACATCGCCGCCAGACGGCACTGGCATTCCCACTGCTGGAAGATCCACTAGGAGATCATGGAAATCAAGGGCGGCGTCGAGCTTCCGGCTCGGCGCGAGGACATCGAACTGCACACCGAGGACGGGCTGACCCTCGTCGGCGAGCTGTCCCTGCCTGCCGAGCGGGAGCCGGTGGCCACGATCGTGGCCCTGCACCCCCTGCCGACGGCCGGCGGGTTCATGGACTCCCACATCATCCGCAAGGCGGCGGCACGGCTGCCCGCGCTCGCCGATCTGGCCGTCCTGCGGTTCAACTTCCGCGGGGTGTCGTCCCCGCGCGGAGTGTCGGAGGGCGCCTTCGGGGAGGGCATCGACGAGCGGCTCGACCTGGCGGCGGCGATGCGGTTCGTCGCGGAGCGCGGCCTGCCGCATCCGTGGATCGTCGGGTGGTCCTTCGGCACGGAGGTTGCGCTCAAGCACGGCCGCTCCTTCCCGGTCGAGGGGGTCATCCTGCTCTCCCCTCCGCTGCACAGGACCACGGATGCCGAGCTGGCGGCCTGGGCGGGCAGCGGCAAGCGGCTCGTGGCCGTCATCCCCGAATTCGACGACTATCTGCGACCGGCGGAGGCGGCGAGTCGTTTCGCCGTCGTGCCCGAGACCGAGTTCGTCGCCGTCGAGGGCGGCAAGCACCTCTGGGTGGGGGAGACGCAGACCCGCCGGGTGCTGAGCGAGATCGTGCTGCGGCTGAACCCCGCGGCCCTGCCCCTGCCGGAGACTTTCCCGCCCGCAGGCTGACCGCCGCCCGCAGGCTGACCGCCCCCTCCGAAATGACCGCCCCTTCCGAAATGACCCCGCCCCTTCCGAAATGGCGGATTTCCCGCTCGTAATCGACCCGAATCGGGCGAAATACCCCATTTCCTCGGCGGAACTCCGTCATTTCGGAACGTAGCGCGGCGGATGCGCGGTGCGGCCGGGCGCGGGGCGGGCGGCTAGAGCTCGTTCTGCCTCGGGACGATGACCTGGTCGAAGATGAGCAGCACGGCGGCGGCGACGGGGATGGCGATGAGGGCGCCGAGGATGCCGAGCAGCGAGCCGCCGGCGAGGGCCGCGACCACCACGATCGCTCCCGGCACCTTCACCGCCCGCGTCATGACCCGGGGGTTGATGACGTATGCCTCGATCTGCATGTAGGCGAGGTAGTAGACGCCGACCCAGAGCGCGACGCCGGGACCGGCCAGGAGCAGTGTGCTCAGCGTGATGAGGACGCTGCCGCTGAGGGTGCCGACCAGCGGCACCAGCGCGAACAGGAAGGCGATGAAGGCGAACAGCGCGGGGTACTTCGCCCCGAAGATCGACATGATCGACAGGAAGATGAAGCTCGCGATGCCGTTCGCGAGGGCGATGGTGCCCTGGCCCACCACGTAGCGTCCCACCGAGGTGGCGATCTGCTCGGTGATGTCGGAGAACCGGGCACGCTTGGATGCCGGAACGAGCTTGTAGAGGCCGCGCTTCATGCTCGAGAGCGAGGCGACGAAGTAGAGCGTCAGGATGAAGATGATCAGGAAGCCGGTGACGCCGCTGGCGATGCCGACGCCAACGGTGAAGATGCGGCCGCCGATCGTCGCCACGTTGTCCCTGAACCAGGTGCCCGCGGTGGTGATGATCTGATTGAGGTCGATCCAGTCGGGCAGGTTCTTCTGCACATCCGAGATCCAGGTCGAGGTCGTGACGGTGGTGATGAACTCCGGCACGCTCGAGATCAGGTTGTTGACCTGATCGACGACGACGGGGACGATGGCGAAGACGAGCCCGACGAAGATCCCGAGGATGCCGAGAAGCACGGTGAGGATGGCCGCCCAGCGGGGGAAGCGGTGCCGTTCCAGCCAGGAGACCGCCGGGTCGATGCCCAGGGCGAGGAAGAGCGCGGCACCGATGTAGGTGATGATCGTCTGCAGGGTGATGACCGCCTCGCCGATGGCGACGGCGACCAGAACCCCGAGCCCGCCGAGGAGGCCGACGCGGAACGCGTTCTGAATCTTCACCACGGCTCCCGGTCGAACGACTAATTGTCGGTGGTGACCTTCTCAGCCTCCGAAAGCACGGTGCGCAGGCTTTCGAAGTAGCCGGCCACGGCTTCGCGCTCAATCCTAATCTGGCTGAGGCGTTCCTCGGCGTCGGACACGAGCTGCTGGGTGCGGTTCTCCGCCTCGGCCACCATCGCCTTGGCGCGCTCCTCGGCATCGGCCAGGATGGCGGCCGTCTGCTCCGCCGTCTGCTCGCGCAGCGCCTTCGCCTCCGTCCGCGCCTGGTCCGTGATCGTGGCGGCCTCGGTGCGCTTCTCGCTCGCGGCGATTGTGGCCTCCGTCAGCTGCGCCTGGGCCTCGTCGAGGTACTTCTGGGTCTGAGCGACGGCCTCCTGGTGCTTTGCCAGGAACTCCTTCTCCGCCTCGTCCCTTCGGGCCTTGAGCTCGACGTCGAGATCGGCGCGCGCCTGCTCCGCGTCGAGCTCGAGCCTGCTGCGGCTCTCCGCGACATCGTGGTCGACCTGGGCCGTCCTCTGATCCAGCTCGCGGGTGACCTCGGCCTGGCGCTGCTCGATCTCCCTCGCCAGATTCGCCCGCTGCTCGTCGATGTCGTGCGCCAGGTTCGTCCGCTCCGTCAGGGTCTCCGCCGCGACGGTGGCCCTGGTCTCCGCGATCTCCTGGGAGAGCTCGTTGCGGCTGCGCTGCGCATCCAGCTCGAGTCGGGTCCGTGCCTCGACGGCCTCCTGCTCGAGCAGCGCCCGCGTGCTCGCGGTCTCCTGCTCGAGCGCCGCCCTGGCCTCCGCGGTCTCCTCCTCGAGCCTGGTGCGCGCCTCGTCGATCTCCCGTGCGAGCTCCGCACGCTGGTTCTCGGTCGCCTGGGCGTGCGCGAGGCGGTCCGCCTCGATCTCCCTGGCGAGGTCGCCACGCTGATGCTCCACCTCGCGGGCGAGATCACCCCACTGCTTCTCGCTCTCGCTGGTGAACTCGGCCCTGGCGAGCTCGGTCTCGCGGGCGAGCGCCGCCGCCGCCTCCCTCGCCTCGCCGACCTCGCGGGCGACCACCACCTTGAGCTCCGCGGAGTCCCGCTCGGCCTCGGCACGAACGGCCGCCGCCTCGCGCTTCGCGGTCGCCCTGACCTCCGCGGCCTCCGTCGCGACGGCGCCGCGGATGGCCGCCGCCTCCCTCAGGGCCTCCTGGGTCAGCGTCTCGGCCTCGTCCCTGGCCCGGTCGAGGATATCGATCGCCTCGGAGTTCGCGCCGGAGAGGATGCGGTCGGCCGCGGCCTGCGCGTCGGAGAGGATGCGTTCCGCCCGCTCTGTCGCCTCGGCCCTGAGGCCGCCGACCTCGGCCTGCACGGAACTGCGCAGCTTCTCCGCGTCGATGTCGGCCTGGCTGATCAGCCGGGTGGACTGCTCTTCCGCGACCCGCAGGGTGTTCTCGAGCTTCGTGCCCAGCCCGCTGTACGTCGGGCTGCCGGTCTCCTCGATCTCGGCCTGGAGGTCCTCGACGGTCGCGCTGAGGCGCTTGACCTCCTTGGTGGCGTCGGCCTTGTCCTGGTTCGCCTTGATCAGCTCGCGGCGCAGATCCTGCAGGGCCCTGTCGACCTCTTCACGGTTGTAGCCGCGCATCGCAGTGCTGAACGTCTCGTCGTCAGTAGCCACGGTTTCTCCTCGTCAGTCAGGGATCCGCCCAGGAATCCGGGTCGAACGATCCGAGTTTATCCCGCAAGCGCCTACACGAAGATTCGCGATTTGGTCGTGAGACCCGCGGAGATCCACTCACGAAGAGGCGCCTCCCAGGCAGCCTGCGCTAGTCTGGTGTGTCTTTGTCTGTTGCCGCTGTGGGCCGAGAGCCCCATTCCCCCTGACCTCGCCCCCTAGTGCGAGGTGCCGTTGCGGCTCGTGACACGGGGGGTCGCCGATCATCCGTCGAGCACGGCAACACGAGAGGAGTAACCCAGAGTGCGTTTAGTCGCCGCCATCGTGAGCTTCGTCATCGCCTTCGGCCTGATCGCGCTCGGCATCGCCCAGCGCACCGTCTTCGCCGAGCCGGATAACGTCACCGCCTCCGTCGCCCTGACGGGCAGGGCAACCGTCACCTTCCTCGACAACAAGACCCTCCGGTCGCTCGACGGCCGCCAGACGGTGGACATCAGCGGCGCGGACAAGGTCTTCGCGGGCTACGGACGCACGGAGGACGTGCTCGCCTGGATCGGGAAGGCCAGCTACAACGACATCCGGTTCGTCAAGGGCGACAACACGCTCGCCAGCAAACTGGTCAAGGGCGACGAGACCCGCGTGCCGGATCCCCGTGGTTCCGACCTCTGGCTCGGCGAGTATTCGCGGGCCAAGAGCCTCGACTTCACCGTGAACGTCCCCAGCGACATCTCGATGATCATCGTCTCCGACGGCACGAAGCCGGCGCCGGATCACCTGTCCATCCGCTGGCCGCTCGACAACCGCACCCCGTGGGCCGGGCCGCTCGTCGTCGCCGGCGGCATCCTCCTGCTCATCGGGCTCGGCCTCTACTTCTGGGCCCTCGCCCACCTCAGGCGGTCTCGCGGGCCCCGCCGCAAGACACCCAAGATGCCCAAGGTGCCTCGCCAGCGCAGTTACCGCCCGCACAAGCAGAAGGTCACGGTCTCCGGTCGCAGGTCGTCGCGTCGTCGTATGATCGCAGTCGTGCCAGTCGTGTTGATCGGGACTCTCGGGATAAGCGGATGCTCGGCGGATCTCTGGCCGCAGTTCGGCAGCGATGGCGCGGCCTCCGCCGTCCCCAAGGCCTCCGCCACGGTCCCGGTGACGGCCGGCCAGAGCCCGCCCGCGGTCACGCTTCCGCAGCTCAAGCGCATCGTCGCCCGGATCTCCGAGGTCGCGACCAAGGCTGACGCCGACAAGAACGCCGATCTGGCGAAGACCCGTTTCGTGGATGCCGCGCTCGACCTCCGCACGGCCACCTACGCCATCCGCACGGCCGACAGCAGCTACGCCCCGGCAAGCACCCTCGCCGCGGCCCCCGCCATCCCGAGCGGCGACATCGTCCTGACCCTGCCGCAGCAGACGAAGACCTGGCCGCGCACGGTGTTCACCGTCGTGCAGAAGCCGGGGGACAAGACGGTCCCGCCGGTCGCCCTCATGCTCGTGCAGGATGCGCCGCGGGACAACTTCAAGGTGGCATACGCCACCGCCCTCGAGGCCAGCGCGAAGCTCCCCGACGTCGCCCCGGCGAGCGTCGGCGCCTCCCGGCTGCTTCCCGACGTCAAGCTGTTCCAGCTCGCCCCCTCGAAGGTGGCCATGGCGTACGGGGACATCCTGGCCAACGGAACGGCCAGCCCGTACTTCAAGGAGTTCGACACGACGAAGGACACCCTGATCACCCGCATCGGGCAGGATGCACGGAAGAAGCAGCAGGCCGACCTGCCGACGGCGTCGATGACCTTCGCCAACAGCGACGGCCCCGCGGACAGCATCGCGCTCGGCAGCTCCGACTCCGGCGCGATCGTCACCGTCTATCTCAACGAGACCGTCACGGTGAAGCCCAACGAGGCCGGCGCCTCGGTCAACCCGGAGGGTGCGGTGAAGTCGCTGTCGGGGATCTCCGGCTCGACGAAGGGGACAGAGGCCGTGTACGGCGATCAGCTGCTCTTCTACCTGCCGCCCGTCAGTAGCACAAACAAGATCGTCCTTCTCGGTTTCGCCACCGGACTCGTCTCGGCCAAGGAGCTGCCATGACCAATCTCCCCCCGTCTCTTGCCAACCTCCGCGGTGCGGTCGACCTCTCCTCGCTCGTCCGTCCCCCCGCTCCGCCCGCCGGCGCCCCCGCCGCGGGCGCCCAGTCGCTCGTCGTGGAGGCGACGGACGCCACCTTCACGAGCATCCTCGACCTCTCCCAGACGGTCCCGGTCATCGTCGAGCTCTACGCGGGGTCGCCGTCGGCGACCCTCACCGGGGTGATCACGAGCTACGCGGGGCGGTTCGTCCTGGCGACCGTGGACGCCACGAGGAACCCGCAGCTGCAGCAGGCCTTCCAGGCGGTCGCCGCCCCGACCGTCGCCGCCGTCATCGCCGGTCGTCCCGTCGCCCTGTACGAGGGGGACGTCCCGGACGCCGACGTGCGCCAGGTGCTCGAGCAGGTGCTCAAGCTCGCCGCACAGAACAACGTCACCGGCTCGGTGACCCCGCCCGACGGCTCCGCCGAGCCCCAGGAGCCGGTGGAGGCGCCGCTGCCGCCGCACCATCAGGAGGCCTACGACGCCATCGCCGCGGGGGACTACGAGACCGCGATCAAAGAGTACAGGACCGCGATCGCCCAGGACCCGCGCGACCAGCTCGCGGTGGCCGGCCTCGCCCAGGTCTCGCTGCTCGCCCGGCTCGGGAGCAGCTCCGCCGCGGACATCCGCGCGGCGGCGGCCGAGGCGCCGGCCGACGTCGAGACCCAGCTGGCGGTGGCCGACCTCGACGTGTCCGGCGGTCATCTCGAGGACGCCTTCTCCCGCCTGCTCGACCTCTTCCCGAGCCTCGACCAGCAGGCCAAAGACCGCGTGCGCACCCGGCTGCTCGACTACTTCGAGATCGCCGGCGTCGACGACCCGAGGGTCGTCGCCGCCCGCCGCAGGCTCACCGGCCTCCTGTACTGATCCGGGTGTGCCGGCCTGCCGCTACCGCCGCAGCTTGAGCCAGAGGCCCGCGAGCGGCGGCAGCGTGAGCTCCGCGGATGCCGGCCGCCCGGCCCATGGCTGGTCGGTCGCCACCACCGCGCCGTAGTTGCCGACGCCGGAACCGCCGTACTCCGAGGCATCCGTGTTGAGGATCTCCTCCCAGAGACCGGGGAACGGCAGCCCGACCCGGTACGGCCCGACGGGGTTGCCGGAGAAGTTCATGAGCACGGCGATGGGATCGCCGTGCTGGTCCCAGCGCACGAAGGAGACGACGTTGTGCTCGGCGTCGCCGGCATCCAACCATTCGAAGCCGCCCGGGTCGTTGTCGCGGGACCACAGGGCGGGCTGCTCGCGGTAGACCCGGTTGAGCTGGCCGACGAGGGTCAGCAGGCCGCGGTGCACCGGCTGGTCGAGGATCCACCAGTCGAGCCCGCGCTCCTCCGACCACTCGGAGGGCTGCCCGAACTCCTGTCCCATGAAGAGCAGCTGCTTACCCGGGTGCGCCCACATGAAGGCGAGATAGGCGCGGAGGTTCGCGAGTTTCTGCCACTGATCGCCGGGCATCTTGGTGAGGAGGGAGCCCTTGCCGTGCACGACCTCGTCGTGGCTGATGGGCAGCAGGAAGTTCTCCGTGTAGGCGTAGACCATGCTGAAGGTGATCTCGTTGTGGTGATAGGAGCGGTACATCGGGTCCTGCTCCATGTAGGAGAGGCTGTCGTGCATCCAGCCCATGTTCCACTTGAGACCGAAGCCCAGCCCCGGCGCGTCGGTGGGGGCGGTGACCCCCGGCCAGGCCGTCGACTCCTCGGCGATCATGACGATGCCGGGGTTCCGCTTGTAGGCGGTCGCGTTGACCTCCTGCAGGAAGCTGATCGCCTCGAGGTTCTCCCGCCCGCCGAAGCGGTTCGGCTCCCACTGCCCGTGCTCCCGCGAGTAGTCGAGGTAGAGCATGGACGCGACGGCATCGACCCGAAGGCCGTCGATGTGGAAGTCCTCGAGCCAGTAGAGGGCATTGGCCACGAGGAAGTTGCGCACCTGGGAGTCGCCGAAGTTGAAGACCAGGGTCCCCCAGTCGGGCTGTTCGCCGCGACGGGGATCGGAGTGCTCGTAGAGCGGCTGGCCGTCGAAGTTCGCCAGCGCCCATTCGTCCTTGGGGAAATGGGCGGGGACCCAGTCCATGATGACGCCGATGCCGCCCCGATGGAGCCGGTCGATGAGGTAACGCAGGTCGTCCGGGTGCCCGAACCGGCTGGTCGGGGCGTAGTAGCCGGTCACCTGATAGCCCCAGGATCCGCCGAAGGGATGCTCGGCGAGCGGCATGAACTCGACGTGGCTGAACCCGGTCTCGTGGAGGTAGTCGACGAGCTGGTCGGCCAGCTCGCGATAGCCGAGGCCCGGCTGCCAGGAGCCCAGGTGCATCTCGTAGACGCTCAGCGGGGAGTTGTGCGGATCGCGGCCGGCCCGCGCGCGCAGCCACTCGGCATCACCCCACTCGTACAGGGTCTGGCCGACCCGTGAGCCGGTCGCCGGCGGCACCTCGGTGTAGCGCGCCATCGGGTCTGCGCGGGTCACCCAGCGGCCATCCTGCGTGAGCAGCTCGAACTTGTAGGTGTTGTCGGGGGTGAGCCCCGGCACGAAGAGCTCCCAGACGCCGTTGTCGTCGAGCCGGCGCATCGCGTGGTTCACGCCGTACCAGCCGTTGAAGTCGCCGAGGACGCGGGCGGCCCTCGCGTGCGGGGCCCAGACGGAGAAGCTGGTGCCCTCGACCCCCTCGTGCGGGCGGTACTGGGCGCCGAAGACCTTCCACAGCTGTTCGTGGCGGCCCTGGCCCCACAGGTACAGGTCGAGCTCTCCCACCGACGGGACGAAGCGGTAGGGATCGTCCGCCACCCACTCCGGGCCGTTCGGGTAGGTCGCCACGATCCGGTACGCCTGACCCGGACCGGGGGCGAAGCCCTGCCACAGCCCGTCGGCGAGATGGGCGAGCGCCACGCGGCTGCCGTCGGCGCGCACCGCCGTCACCGTCTCCGCCAGCTGCCTGACCACGCGGATGACGAAGCCGTCGCCGAACGGGTGCTGTCCGAGGGTCGCGTGGGGCTGCGGATGTCTGCCATCGACGAGCGAGCGCACGTGGTCTGGGTGGAGTTCCGGGAGCGGCGCGACCGCGGCCTTCCGCCGCTTCGTGGGCTCGACGACCTTCCTCACCGCGGCGGCGACCTCCGCCGCCTCGGCTCCGACGATCTCCGGCAGCGGTTTCTTCGGCGTCTTGCCTGATTCCTTGGCCATCTACTTGCCCTTCGGGAGCTCAACACGCAGGATATGGACCGGCTCGACGAACGCATCCAGCCTGACGAAGTTCTGCAGGCCCCAGATGAACTTCTGTCTGGTGATGAGGTCGGTCACCTCGAAGCTCTCTGACGGGTCGATCCCGAACCGGGTGGGGTCGAGATAGACCGTGGTCTCGCGGGCCGAGTGCGGATCGACGTTGGCGACCACGATGATGGCGTCGCCCCTGCCGGAGCGGGTGTACCGGCCGTCGAGGTACTTGCTGTAGACGAGGATCGCCTCGTCGTCGCTCCAGTGCACGTCGAGGTTGCGCAGCTGGCGGAGGGCGGGATGCTCGGAGCGGATCTTGTTGAGCAGCGTGACGTACGGGGCGAGCGAGCGCCCGGCCGCCTCCGCGGCCGCGTAGTCCCTCGCCTTGTACTCGAACTTCTCGTTGTCGATGTTCTCCTCGGAGCCCGGACGGGCGACGTTCTCGTAGAGCTCGTAGCCCGCGTACATCCCCCAGCTGGGCGAGGCGGTCGCGGCGATCGCGGCGCGGATCTTGTACGCGGCGGGTCCGCCGAACTGCAGGTACTCGGTGAGGATGTCCGGGGTGTTCACAAAGAGATTGGGCCGCAGGTAGGCGGCGTGCTCGTGGGAGATCTCGGTGAGGAACTCCTCGAGCTCCGTCTTGCTGTTGCGCCAGGTGAAGTAGGTGTACGACTGCTGGAAGCCCACCTGTGCGAGCGAGTAGAGCATCGCGGGGCGGGTGAACGCCTCGGCGAGGAAGACGACGTCCGGGAACTCGGTGTTGACCTCGTGCAGCAGCCACTCCCAGAACTGCAGGGGCTTGGTGTGCGGGTTGTCGACCCGGAAGATGCTCACGCCGAGGCCGATCCAGTAGCGGACGATGCGCAGGATCTCGGTGCGGATGCCGATGGGATCGTTGTCGAAGTTCAGCGGATAGATGTCCTGGTACTTCTTCGGCGGGTTCTCGGCGTAGGCGATCGAGCCGTCCGGCAGGGTCGTGAACCACTCCGGATGCTCCGTCACCCACGGATGGTCGGGGGAGCACTGGAGGGCCAGGTCGATCGCGACCTCGAGTCCGTTCTTGGCGGCGGCGTCGAGGAAGGCGGAGAAGTCGTCCACGGTGCCGAGGTCGGGGTGGATGGCGTCGTGGCCGCCCTCCGCGGAACCGATCGCCCAGGGAGAGCCCGGATCACCCGGCGCGGCATCCAGCGTGTTGTTCGGCCCCTTGCGGAAGCTGGTCCCGATCGGATGGATGGGCGGCAGATAGACGACGTCGAAGCCCATCTGCGCCACCGCAGGCAGCCGCCTGGCCGCCGTGCGGAAGGTGCCGCTGACCCAGCGGCCGTCCTTGGTCCGCTTCGCCCCCTCCGACCGGGGGAAGAACTCGTACCAGCTGCCGGCACCGGCGAGGGAGCGTTCCACCCTGATCTCGAGCGGCAGACTCAGCGTCTGCAGGCTCGCGAGCGGCTGCCTCTCGATCTCCGCGGTCACCCGGGGATCCAGCGCCGCCTGGAGGCGCAGCAGCGGGTCGAGACTGCGCGTCGCGATGGTCGCGGCCGCCTCCTTGAGCACCCTGCTCTCCGGATCGGCCTTCGCCGCCCTCGCCAGCAGCTGACCGCCGATGGTCAGCATGAGCTGCACGTCCACCCCGGCCGGGACCTTGATCTCCGCGTTGTGCAGCCAGGTGGCCCAGTCGTCGTTCCAGGCCTGGATGCTGTAGATCCAGCTACCCTGGACGTCCAGGAGCACATCGACCTGCCAGCGGTCGATCCCGATGCCGACCTCGTGCATCCGGTGCTTCGCCTGGAGACCGTTGGGGCTCGTCAGGAGCAGGTCGACACCCAGGAGGTCGTGCCCCTCCTTGAAGACGGTCGCCTGGAACGGGACCACCTCCCCGACGTAGGCCTTGGCAGGCCAGGTGTTCTCCGGCTGCTGCGGGGAGAGGTCTCGGATCGGAATGCGACCCATCTTCGGTTCGTATGCCATAGCCACTCCTTGACCGTAGCCCGTCGCGGGGCAAAACTCTTCCCCTTGACTCGGCGCCCGGCCGTGTTCCGGCCCCCGGAAGGCGGAAACTTAATGGATCGGTAACCTCGGTCACCTAGGGTGGATCGGATGAAGGCCATTCGACGTTTCACCGTCCGCACCGTTCTGCCCGAAGCGCTGAGTCCCCTGGAGGAACTGGCGAGCAATCTGCGCTGGTCGTGGCACCTGCCGACGCGCAGACTCTTCGAGGACATCTCCCCCCAGCTCTGGGAGGCCAGCGGTCACGATCCGATCGGACTGCTCGGCGAGATCGAGCCCTCGCGGCTGCAGGAGCTGACCGCCGACCGCGAGTTCGTCGCCAGGGCGCAGGCGCTGCTCGATGACCTGCACACCTATCTGACCGAGCCGCGCTGGTACCAGCAGAACGTCGCGGCGGACGCGCCGAAGTCGATCGGCTACTTCTCGCCGGAGTTCGGCATCGCCGCCGCCCTGCCGCAGTACTCCGGCGGCCTCGGCATCCTCGCCGGCGACCACCTCAAGAGCGCCTCGGACCTCGGCGTCCCGATCATCGGTGTCGGCCTGTTTTATCGTTCGGGATATTTCGCCCAGGCGATCTCGCCGGACGGCTGGCAGCAGGAGTCCTACCCCGTCCTCGATCCGGACGGGCTGCCGCTGTCGGTGCTGCGCCACCCGGACGGGACGGCCGCCCACGTGGCTCTCGCCCTCCCCGGCGGCCGCGCCCTGTACGCGAGGGTCTGGCAGGTCGCGGTCGGGCGCATCCGCCTGCTGCTGCTCGACACCGACATCCCCGAGAACGAGGACGATCTGCGCTCGGTCACCGATCGGCTGTACGGCGGCGGCGGCGAGCATCGCCTGCTCCAGGAGCTGCTGCTCGGCATCGGCGGCGTGCGCGCCATCAAGCTGCTCACCGAGCTCACGGAGACGCCGGCCCCCGAGGTCTTCCACACCAACGAGGGCCACGCCGGATTCCTCGGTCTCGAGCGCATCAGCGACCTCATCGGCGAGGGGCTCTCCTTCACCGAGGCGCTGCAGGTCGTCCGCGCCGGCACGGTCTTCACCACCCACACCCCCGTTCCCGCGGGCATCGACCGCTTCGACGGGACGCTCGTGCGACAGTACTTCTCGACCGGCCTGCTTCCCGGGGTGGCGGTGGACGACGTGCTCGCCCTCGGTGCGGAGAACTACGCGGGCGGGACCCCGAACACCTTCAACATGGCGATCATGGGCCTGCGCCTCGGCCAGCGCGCCAATGGCGTCTCGAAGCTGCACGGCGAGGTGAGCCGGGGCATGTTCGGCCAGCTGTGGCCGGGCTTCGACAACGCCGACGTGCCGATCACCTCGGTGACCAATGGCGTGCACGCGCCCACCTGGACGGACTCGTCCCTCGTCGCGCTCGCCGCCGACCGCCTCGGCACCTCGGACACGACGGCCGCCGACTGGATGTCCCCTGTCGTCACGGACGCGGACCTCTGGAACGTGCGCAACGGGATGCGCGAGCAGCTCGTCGCCGACGCCAGGCGTCGGGTCGCGGCGGCCTGGGCGGAGCAGAACCCGACGAGCATCGGGCATCCGGCCTGGATGGCGGAACTGCTCGATCCGAACGTGCTCACGATCGGGTTCGCCAGGCGCGTCCCGACCTACAAACGCCTGACCCTCATGCTGCACGACCCGGAAAGGCTGCGGTCCATCCTGCTGTCCAAGGAGCATCCGGTGCAGATCGTCATCGCCGGCAAGTCGCATCCGGCCGACGACGAGGGCAAGCGGCTCATCCAGAAGCTCGTCGAGTTCTCCCAGGAGCCGGACATCCGGGGCCGCATGGTCTTCCTGCCGAACTACGACATCGGGATGGCCCAGCTGCTCTATCCCGGCACGGATGTCTGGCTGAACAACCCGCTCCGCCCGCTCGAGGCCTGTGGCACCTCCGGGATGAAGGCGGCGCTCAACGGCTCGCTGAACCTGTCCATCCTCGACGGCTGGTGGGCCGAGTTCTACGACGAGGAGAACGGCTGGGCCATCCCGAGCGCCGACTCCGCCGGAGACGGCGCCGAGCGCGACGAGCTCGAGGCGAACTCGCTCTACGATCTCATCGAATACCAGGTCGCGCCGCGGTTCTACGATCGTGACGCCGACGGGGTCCCCACCAGGTGGGTGGAGTCGATCAGGCACACGCTCGCCACCCTCTCCCCGGCCCTGTCCGCCGACCGCATGGTCCGCGAATACGTCGAACGGCTCTACCTGCCGGCCGCGGCCGCGGAGCGCGCCGTGTCGGCCGACTCCTACGCCCCGGCCAGGACCCTCGCCGAGTGGAAGGCGAAGGTCACGGCGGCCTGGCCGCACGTGTCGGTGGCCCACGTCGAGTCCGGCGGCGTCGACGCCGTCCCGCAGGTCGGCGACGAGCTGCACGTGCGCGCCCACGTCAACCTGGACGGGCTGAGCCCGGAGGACGTCGCGGTCGAGGTCGTCTACGGCCGTGCCCGCGAGGGCGATCAGCTCGTGTCCCCCGAGCGGGTCGAGCTCGTCGCGACCCCCGGCTCGACGAACCCCGTGCAGTTCACCGGCACCGTGCCGCTGGCGCGGGCGGGAAGCTTCGGCTACAACGTGCGGGTCGTGCCGCGGCATCCCCTGCTCGCCTCTCCGGCGGAGCTCGGCCTCATCGCCGTCGCCAGCTAGCTCAGGCGCGACCGATCGCGGAGAGCACGGCGTTCGTCGCGCTGATCAGGTCCAGCGGCGCCAGCTCGATGTCGAAACCGCGCCTGCCGCCGCTGACGAAGACGGTGTCGAAGAGCTCGGCGGTCTCATCGAGAACGGTCGTCAGGCGCGACTTCTGGCCGATCGGGCTGATGCCGCCGACCAGGTAACCCGTCTTGCGTTCGGCCACCGCGGCATCCGCCATGACGGCCCTCTTCGCGCCCACCGCCGCGGCGAGGGCCTTGAGATCGAGGTGGCCAGTCACCGGGACAATGCCGACGACCAGCCTGCCGTCGGCATCGGCGAGCAGCGTCTTGAACACCCGATCGGCCTCCACCCCGAGGGCGGTGGCCGCCTCCAGCCCGAAGGCCACGACGGACGGATCGTGGGAGTACTCGTGCTGGACGAAGGGGATCCCGAGCCGGGTGAGGGCGACGGTGGCCGGAGTGCCCGCCATGGGTCAGCGCGCCTGGAACAGCTGCATGGACGCCGGCGCGAGGGTGAGCTCGTCACCGGGCGCATGGGTCTCGATCGGCGCGTGGTCGTCCGCGCTGTTCCAGAGCAGCTCGTAGGAGGCGACCCCCTCGTGCTCCGGCAGGCAGACGGTCTCCTCCACCTCGAGGCCGTGCACGATGAGCAGGATGCGGTTGAACTCCTCGAACTCCGGTGTCGAGGCGGCGAGGTACTGCAGCGTCCTCTCGGTGGGGGAGTCCCAGTCCCTGGCCGACATCGACAGGCCCTCCTTGTTGAACCAGTCCATCTGGGTGGCGGAGGGTACCGTCTCGCCGAAGATCCCGTATCGCACGGGGCGCAGCGCCGGATGCTCCCGCCGCAGGGCCAGCAGCCGCTTGGAGACGCGGAGCAGGTCGTCCTGCCAGTCCTCGCGCTCCCACGGAAGCCAGACGAGCTCGCTGTCGTGGCAGTAGGCGTTGTTGTTGCCCCGCTGGCTGCGTCCGAACTCGTCGCCGGCGGTGATCATCGGCAGCCCGGCGGAGAGCAGGAGGGTGCCGAGCAGATTGCGGATGGCCTTCTCCCGCGCGCTCAGCACCGCGGCGTCGTGGGTCGGGCCCTCGATGCCGTAGTTGAAGGAGTGGTTGCTGTCGGTGCCGTCGCGATTGTTCTCGCCGTTGCCGAGGTTGTGCTTGTGGTTGTACGCGGTCAGGTCGGCGAGCGTGAGGCCGTCGTGGGCCGTGACGAAGTTGACGGAGGCGAGCGGGCCGCGCTCCTGGGAGAACACCCCGGCCGAGCCGGAGAGCTTCGACGCGAGCTGCCCGATCCCGATGGGGGCGACCCCGTGCGCCCGCGCGGCGCCGATGTCGGTGAGCCAGAAGTCGCGCACCCGGTCGCGGTAGTCGTCGTTCCACTCGGACCAGCCCCTGCCGAAGCCGCCGACCTGCCAGCCGCCCGCACCGATGTCCCACGGCTCGGCGATCAGCTTCACCCCGGCCAGCCGCGGATCGTCCACGATCGCGCGCAGCAGCGGATGCTCGGGGTCGAAGTCGCCGCGGGCGTCGCGTCCCAGGGTGGCGGCGAGGTCGAAGCGGAAGCCGTCGATCTGCACCTCGTTCGCCCAGTAGCGCAAGGAGTCGAGCACGAGCCGCTGAGCGGCGGGCGTGCCGAAATCGACCGTGTTACCGCATCCGGTGGTGTCGATGTACCTGCCCCTGGCGTCCTGCCGGTAGTAGTTCGCGTTGTCCAGGCCCCGCAGCGAGCTCGTCGGCCCGTCGACGGTCTCCTCGGCGGTGTGGTTGAAGACCACGTCGAGGATCACCTCGAGTCCGGCCTCGTGCAGCAGCTTGACCATGCCCTTGAACTCGCGCAGCACGGCGCCGGTCCCGCCGGACTGGGCCGCCCTGGAGGCGTATGCGGCGTGCGGGGTGAAGAAGTTGAGGGTGTTGTACCCCCAGTAGTTGACGAGACCCTGCGTGACCAGACGCTGCTCGGTGACGAACTGGTGCACGGGCAACAGCTCGATGGCGGTCACGCCGAGGTCCTTGAGATAGCCGATGGCCGAATCGTGGGCGAGGCCGGCATAGGTGCCGCGCAGCTCCTCCGGGACAGCCGGGTTGAGCTTCGAGATGCCCTTGGCATGCGCCTCGTAGATCACCGTGTGGTCGAGCGGGACGTTCGGTTTGCTCGTCCCCGCCCAGTCGAAGGCCTCGTCCTGGACGTAGGAGCGCCAGCCGCCGTCGGCGGTGCGGGAGAGTCCGCGCGCATACGGGTCGATCAGGTGCAGCGACGGATCGAACCGGTGGGTCGGTCCGGTCGGTCCCGTCGCCCTGAGCGAGTACTGCGTTCCCGGGCGCAGACTGGGGGAGCCGCCCGACCAGACGCCGGAGGCATCCTTCGACAGGGGGATGTATTCGGCGACCCAGCTCGGGTCCTTCTCGCTGAAGACGCACAGCTCGATCGCCGTGGCGCTCGCCGACCAGACCCTGATCCGGCCGCCCTCCGGACCGGATCGGACGCCGAGATCGGTCAGGGGGTCGGTTTCAGGCACGCGTTCTAGAGTAATGACTGCGCGTTCGTCACGGATCGCGCCAGGCGGAGGGAGAGGTTGTGGTCGTCTACCTGGACCATGCCGCGACGACGCCGATGCTCCCGTCCGCCATGGCGGCCTACACCTCGGCGCTCGGCATCGTCGGCAACCCCTCCTCCATCCACAGCCAGGGCCAGAACGCGAAGCGGATGCTCGAGGAGGCCCGCGAGGCGGTCGCCGCATCCCTCGGCTGCGAGCCGATCGAGGTCGTGTTCACCTCCGGGGGCACGGAATCGGTCAACCTGGCGATCAAGGGGCTGTACTGGGCGCGCAACGGGGTGCCGGATGCCGCGTCGTCCGGCACGGCGGCCGCCGCGCGCGGGGCGGCACCGCTCCGGCGCCCGCGCATCCTCGTTCCCCGCGGCGAGCACCACGCCACCATCGACACCGTCGAGTGGCTCGAGCGATACGAGGGTGCGATCGTCGAATGGCTGCCGCTCGACTCCGTCGGCCGCGTCCGGCTCGAGGCGCTCGAGGATGCCCTCGCCGCCCACGACGACATCGCGCTCGTGACCCTGCTCTGGGCGAACAACGAGGTCGGCACGATCCAGCCGGTGGCCGAGGCCGTGGCGCTCGCCGCGGCGCACGGCGTTCCCGTGCACGCGGACGCCGTCTCGGCCTATCGGCATCTCCCCATCGACTTCCGGGCCTCCGGGCTCGCCGCCCTCTCGGTGTCCGCGCACAAGATTGGCGGACCGCTCGGCATCGGCGCCCTCGCCCTGTCCCGCACCGCGAGTCTCGTGCCGCTCATCCACGGAGGCGGTCAGCAGCGCGACGTGCGCTCCGGCACCCAGGACGCCCCGGCCGCCATCGCCTTCGGGGTCGCGGCGGCGCATCCGGCACCGTCCCTGGTGGGGCTGCGCGACCGGATCATCGCCGGGGTGCGGGCGGCCGTGCCCTCCGCCGTCCTCCGCGGCGACCCCGATGACCGGCTCGACAACAACGTCCACTTCACCTTCCCCGGCTGCGAGGGCGACTCCCTGCTGTTCCTGCTCGATGCGGCCGGCGTGTCGGTCAGCACCGGGTCGGCCTGCCAGGCGGGCATCCCGGAGGCCTCGCACGTGCTGCTCGCGATGGGCCTGAGCGAGGCGGAGGCGCGCGGCGCGCTGCGCATCACCGTGGGCCACACGACGACGGCGGCCGAGGTGGAGACCTTCCTCGCGGCGCTGCCGGAGGCGGTCGCACGGGCTGCACGCGCCGGCTACTCCGATCGGGCGGTCGCCCTCGGCCGCTGAACGGCTCTCGTCGGGAACGGCTCTCGTCGCCGGTCGCGCTCCCGCCGGCCGCGTACGTTCCCGCCGCGCACGTCGTCCCGCCGCGCACGTCGTCCCGCCGCGCACGCCGTCGTCCCGCCGCGGGGCCGTCGCCCGTGTCCGATGCGCCGAGACGGTCGATGCGCCGAGACGGTCCGGCGCGCCACGCCGTCGTGCATAACTCCTGCGATCCGCGTTCGCAGACCGGCTTCGACCCCCGTCGAAGGGACCTCGGAGAAATTCTGCAGGAGTTATGCACGGGGAGGGCTTGCGGCGGCGCGGTTGCGGCCTGTAACATTTTACTAACAGGTGTCAGGGATGGTGGATATGGATGCTGAGGAGCTCAGCGGCAAGCTCTCCGCCATCTCGAGCACTCAGCGCATGCGTATCCTCGCGCTGCTGACCGGCGAGACACTCCACGTGAGCGAGCTCGCCCGGCGCATGGGGATGTCCAGGGCGTTGCTGTACATGCACCTCACCAAGCTCGAGGAGGCCGGGTTCGTGACCGGTCATCTCGAGATGTCCGACGACGGCAAGGCCATGAAATTCTTCGAGGTCGTGCCGTTCACCCTGAACCTCACCGCGGAGACCCTCGTCGCCGCGGTAGCACACACAGAAAGCGAGAAGAACTGATGGATGCCGGAGCGGTCGGTGCGCTGATTCCCGTGGTGGCGATAGCGGGAGGGATCACCTACGCGATCCTCAACTCATACTGGAAGTCGAAACGTTACTCAGGGCCTTCGGCGGAGCTTGCGGGCGCACTCGAGGCGAGCACCGCGGCCAACCGCGCGGTCGCCGAACGGCTGGAGAACATCGAGGCCAGACTCGGGGTCGTCGAGAAGACCCTCACCGACATCCCTTAGGCCGCCTCGCCCTAGACTTCAGGGAGGAGGACACCGTGCAATTCCTTTCGAGCCCGTTCGTGTGGCTTGCCATCGTCGTGATCGTGGCCATTCTCGCGAACACCGTGCGCCGGGTCGTCGGCAAGAGCCTCGAGACGCGCAGGTATGTCGCCGATGCGGGGCAGGGCGGCCACTACAAGGCCCTCGCCGAGGAGGCGACCGCGCTGAATCGCCACGTCGCGGTGCAGCTCGACGACCTGAACGCGCGCCTCGCCGCCATCGAGAAGGCCATCGCCGACCTGCCGTGACCGCCGGGCGCGGCCCTCGCGGCCCCACCGGTTTTGCGGGCACGTCTCGCGCGGCGCCGTTTAGACTTGTGCGGTGAAGGTTCTGGCGGCGATGAGCGGTGGTGTCGATTCCGCGGTGGCCGCGGCGCGCGCCGTTGACGCTGGCCACGACGTCGTCGGCGTCCACCTCGCCCTGAGCCGGATGCCGGGAACGCTCCGCACAGGGAGCCGCGGATGCTGCACCATCGAGGACTCGATGGACGCCCAGCGGGCCGCCAACATCATCGGCATCCCCTATTACGTCTGGGACTTCTCCGAGCGGTTCAAGCTCGACGTCGTCGACGACTTCATCGCCGAGTACTCCGCCGGCCGCACCCCCAATCCGTGCATGCGCTGCAACGAGCGGATCAAGTTCGCCGCGCTGCTCGAGAAGGCCATCGACCTCGGCTTCGACGCGGTGGCGACCGGCCACTACGCCACGATCCTCACCGACGAGAACGGCAACCGGGAGCTGCACAGGGCGGCCGCCTGGGCGAAGGACCAGTCCTACGTGCTTGGTGTGCTCACGGCAGAGCAGCTCGCGCACAGCATGTTCCCGCTCGGCGCGACGCCGTCGAAGGCGGAGGTGCGGGCCGAGGCCGCCGCCCGCGGCTTCAGCGTCGCCACCAAGCCGGACTCCCACGACATCTGCTTCATCCCCGACGGCGACACCCGCGGCTGGCTGGCCGAGCGGGTCGGCGCCGAACAGGGTCAGATCCTCGACCGGTCAGGCGCCGTGCTCGGCACTCACGAGGGCGCGCACGCCTTCACCGTCGGCCAGCGCAAGGGGCTGAGCATCGGATTCCCCGCCGACGACGGCCGCCCGCGGTTTGTGCTCGAGGTGCAGCCGAAGACGAACACCGTCGTCGTTGGGCCGAAGGAGGCGCTCGACATCGCCGAGATCTCCGGGGCGACGTTCAGCTGGGCTGGGCTGCCGCCGGAGGATGCGTCCGTTCCCTTCGACTGCCACGTGCAGATCCGCGCGCACTCCGACCCGGTCGCCGCGATTGCCGTTGTCCGCGACGGCGCACTCGTGATCACACCGGTCGAGCCCCTGCGCGGTGTCGCTCCCGGTCAGACCGCGGTGGTCTACCTGGGCACCCGTGTGCTCGGCCAGTGCACGATCGACCGGACCGTGTCCGCGGTGCCGGAGCCGGCCACCCGCTGACGACCCTCGCGCAAGCCCCTCCGCGATGTCGCGGGCGCCGTTTAGGCTGGGCGGATGGCGAACGACGACGACCAGGACGCCGAGCGGCTGAGCCTCGAACAGGCCGGTGACGAGGCGGGAGCACTGACCACGCGCATCCTCGAGCTGCGCGATGCGTACTACGAGCGCGACGAGGTGCTCGTCGACGACGCCGAATACGACCGGATGCTGCGCCGCCTTCAGGAGCTCGAGCGCCTGTTCCCCGAGCTGCAGAGCCAGGACTCGCCGACCCAGACCGTCGGGGGCCGCGCCGAGACGACGCTCTTCGCCCCGGTCAGGCACGCCGAGCGGATGCTGAGCCTCGACAACGTCTTCTCCGTCCCGGAGTTCGAGGCCTGGGCCGCGAAGGTCGAGCGGGACTCCGGCCGCGCGGTCGACTATCTCTGCGAGCTCAAGATCGACGGTCTCGCGATCAACCTGCGGTACGAGAACGGTCTGCTCGTCAGCGCGGCCACCCGCGGTGATGGAGTCGTCGGGGAGGACGTGACCCAGAACATCGCCTTCGTGCCGAGCATCCCGGCGCGCCTCGCCGGCACCGGTCATCCGCCCCTCGTCGAGGTCCGCGGCGAGGTCTTCTTCGAGTCGAAGGTCTTCGACCGGCTCAACGCCGATCAGGTCGCCGCGGGCGAGCGGGTGTTCGCCAACGCCAGGAACGCGGCGTCCGGCAGCCTCCGTCAGGTGCGGGAGAACAAGTCGGAGGCCCAGCTCGAACGGATGTACAGGCGGCTCGCCCGCCTGAGCATGCTCGTGCACGGCATCGGGGCCTGGCCGGATCCGCCGGTGCGGTCGCAATCCGAGATCTACCGCCTCCTGGCCGGCTGGGGTCTGCCGACGAGCTCGCACTACGAGGTGAAGAAGACCGCGGGGGAGGTGGCCCGGTTCATCGAGTACTTCGGCGAGCATCGTTCGAGCGTCGAGCACGAGATCGACGGCATCGTCATCAAGGTCGACGAGCTGGCCCTGCACGAGGAGCTCGGCGCCACCAGCAGGGCCCCCCGCTGGGCGATCGCCTACAAGTATCCGCCGGAGCAGGTCAACACCAAGCTGCTCGACATCGTCGTCAGCGTCGGCCGCACCGGCAGGGTCACCCCCTTCGCGGTGATGCAGAAGGTGCGGGTCGCGGGCAGCGAGGTGCGCCAGGCGACGCTGCACAACCAGGACGTGGTGAAGGCCAAGGGCGTGCTGATCGGGGACACCGTCGTGCTCCGCAAGGCCGGCGACGTGATTCCCGAGGTGCTCGGGCCGGTCGTCGAACTGCGTGACGGCTCCGAGCGCGAGTTCGTGATGCCCAGCCACTGTCCGGAATGCGGCACGGCGCTCGCGCCGGCGAAGGAGGGCGACGTCGATCTGCGCTGTCCGAACGCCCGCAGCTGTCCGGCACAGGTGAGGGGGCGGGTCGAGCACGTCGGATCGCGCGGCGCCCTCGACATCGAGGGCCTCGGGGAGGTCGGTGCCGCGGCGCTCACCCAGCCGGACTTCCCGGAGGAGCCGCCGCTGGTCACCGAGGCGGGCCTGTTCGCGCTGACCCTGCCAGCCATCTTCCCGATCAGGGTCACGGTCAGGGACTCGGAGACCGGCCTCGTCAAGCTCGACGACGACGGCACCCCGCGAACGGAATCGCCGTTCAAGCGCAAGCGGCAGAAGCGAGACGGCGACTTCGATCCCGCTGCCCCCTTCGCCGGCGACGAGGAGTACGTCCCGTCCACGGCGGCGGTGAGGCTGCTCGACGAGATCGAGCGGGCGAAGACCAAGGAGCTGTGGCGCATTCTGGTCGCGCTCAGCATCCGGCATGTCGGGCCCGTCGCCGCCAGGGCGCTCGCCGCCTATTTCGGCTCCGTGCAGGCGATCCGGGACGCCTCCAGGGAGGAGCTCGCGGCGGTGGACGGTGTCGGCGGCATCATCGCCGACGCGGTGATCGACTGGTTCGCCGTCGATTGGCACGTCGAGATCGTGGAGCGCTGGACGGATGCCGGCGTGCAGTTCGCGACGCCCGGTCACCCGGGGCCGGGTGCGGCCGCTCGGGCCGGCGGTCTCCTGGAGGGGCTCACGGTCGTGGCCACGGGCAGCCTCGAGGGCTTCACCCGCGAGGGCGCTCAGGAGGCGATCATCGCGGCGGGCGGGAAGGCGGCCTCGAGCGTCTCGAAGAAGACCGACTACGTCGCCGCAGGTCCCGGAGCGGGCTCCAAGCTGGCCAAGGCGGAAGAGCTCGGGGTCACCATCATCGACGCGGCGCAGTTCGCGAGGCTGCTCGAGTCCGGGCCGGAGGCACTCGAGGCGGAACGACCGGAGCCTCCCGAATAGCGGAGTCTGCGCCCGGCTCGGACGGCGGAGACTGCGCCCGGCCGGCGGCCAGGATCGTCAGGCACACCGCGGCCCGGTGAGGGCGGTCCGCGACGCTTGGCAGACCCTGGGCGACGACCGTCCAGCCTAGGAAACGGACCCGATTCTCCCTATCATGGGGGTGAACGGTTTGTGGCACCGCGAGAGCGTCGTCGCGGAGGTCACTGCCGATGATTGGATCCGCCAACCGGTGCTGTTCGACGTCGCAGCCATGCTGTACACCTCCGGCGCCATGAACGGCGTCTCGGAGGCCTTCGGGTTGCGCGAAATCGCCCATCAGGTCTCCGCCCTGGTGGTGACAGCCGACCCGTCCGTCCAGGATCCCTCCGGGATCGGAGACCTCATCGACGCCGGCCGGAATGCCGACCCGACCACACCGGTCTCCACCCGGCTCGACCCCACGCTGCTCTCCCATCTGGACGGCAGCGCGCTGCTCGACCGGATCGGACTGCTCCCGCGGTCACAGGTCGCGCAGTTCGCGGCGAAGAACCCGTCGTCGATCGAGCGGATGATCGTCAGCCCGCCCAAGGCGGCCGCGGTCACCTCGTGGTGGGCAGATCTGCCCGCGGCGACCAGGGTCTCGCTCGGCAAGACCGTGCCGGAGCTGGTGGGCAACCTGGACGGGCTGCCCTTCCAGGCACGGGACGCGGCCAATCGGCTCGCCCTGAAGCAGGCCATCGCGAAGGAACGATCGTCGGTCGATTCCGGCCTCGGGCGCGCGCAGCTGGTCAAGGGGCGGCATCACCTCGACGTGCTGGAACAGGTGCAGCGCACCCTCGCGACCAAGCCGGGGGAGCCGAGGCGGCAGCTGCTGACCTTCGACCCGAAGGGCGAGACCCGCGCCGCCGTCGTCGTCGGCGACCTCGCCACCGCGGATTACGTGAGCTACCTGGTGCCCGGCATGTTCTTCACCGTCGACGGGCAGATGTACGACTGGACGGTCATCGCCCAGGACCTCTACACGGAGCAGGCGAGCTGGCTGAAGCTCCTGGCCGCGAGCGACGACTCGATGGCGGGAAAAACAACCGCGACGGTGGCCTGGATCGGGTACGACACCCCCGGTGTGCTGAGCATCGCCTCCCTCGACCGAGCGGACGAGGGCGCGAAGTTCCTTGGCAACGCCGTGCGGGGCGTGCAGGCGGTCCGGGCCGGCTCGGAGCCGTACGTGACGCTCATCAGCCACTCCTATGGCTCGACCGCCGCCATGATCGAGCTGGCCAAGGGCGACGTGACCGTGAACGCGCTGGCGATGATCGGCTCGCCGGGCAGCGCCGCCCAGTCGGCGTCCCAGCTCGACGTGAAGGGTGACAACGTCTATGTCGGGGAGGCTGCCTGGGACCCGGTCGTGAACACGGCCTTCTACGGCAGCGATCCTGGCACCGCCGCGTTCGGCGCCCACAAGATGAGCGTCGCAGGCGGAACGGATGCGGTGACCCACAAGAAGCTCACGCCGGCGATCGGCCACCTCGGCTACTTCGACCCGGGCAGCGAGGCGATGCGCAACCTCGCCCTCATCGGCATCGGACAGGACTCCCTCGTCACCGACGGGACACTCGCCGACGCCGGCCGGACCATCGCCGGGGCGAAATAGCCCTCACGATCCCCGTCCCTGGCGGTCGCGTTCGGACGGATCGCGGTTGACCGGCGACGATGCCGCAGAGGACGAGTGCTGATCCGATGCCCTGCGGCCAGCCGAAGGGCTCAGCGCCGAGGACAGCACCGAGAAGCACTCCCATCACCGGGTTGAGGAGCCCGATGAGACCGACGGCTCCCGCGCTGAGGCGCCGCAGGCCGGCGAACCACACGCAGAAGGCCACCGCCGTCGCCACGACGGTGACATAGGCGAATCCGACGACGGCCGGGCCATCGAGCGACGGAAATCGTCCCTCCACGACAATGGCGATGGGGAGGATACACAGACCACCGGCGATCAGCTGCCAGGCGGTCAGAGACAATATCCTCACCTCGGAACCCCACCGTTTGGCAAGGAGGTATCCCGTTGAGGACATCGTCATCGCAACCAACGAGGCAAGGATCCCGAGACCGTTCACCGATCCGCGGCCTCCGCCGAGCATGATGCATACACCGGCGATTCCGATGGCCGCACCGAACAGGGAGACCAGGCGGGGTCGTTCGTCGAGCAGCGGCCAGGCCAACAGCAACATCGTCAGCGGCGACATGGCCATGAGGGTCGCCGCGAGCCCGGAGGGCAGCAATTGCGCGGCCGCGTAGATCAGCGTGAAGAATGCTCCGACGTTCAGGACGCCGAGCACCGCGGACTTCCACCACCACGATCCGCGCGGACGTTCTCTGACGATCGCGAGAAGCACGACGCCCGCGGGCAGCGCCCGGATCACCGCACCGTACAGCGGGTAATCGGGTGGCAGGAAATGCCGGGTGACGAAATAGGTGGATCCCCACGCGAGGGGCGCGATCGCGGTGATTGCGAACCATCGGAAATTAACTTCCATGGAAGATACTATATCTTCCCGGGAAGCTAGTATGGACCGATGAGCAGCTCTGTTGATCGTGTGGCCAGGATCCAACGGGAGTGGGCGAAGGAGCGTCCGGATGTCGACGTGCGCCCTCAGGGAGTGATCGGGCGACTCCATCGGCTCGCGGCGGTCCTCACAGCCGAGCTGGTGGTTGTCTACGACAAACACGATCTGACGGAGGGCGAGTTCGATGTCCTGGCGGCTCTCCGGCGTGCGGGCGAGCCATTCGAACGTGCCCCGGGTGAGCTGGCCGCCTTCACGATGGTCACCACCGGAGCGATGACAAAACGCGTTGACCGTCTGATCCGGGCCGGACTGGTCACACGACGTATCAGCGACGACGACGCCAGGGGCAGGGTGGTCGCTCTCACCGCGAAGGGGCTGGCGCTCATCGACCTGGTCTTTCCGGAACACATGGACAACGAGCGCCGACTCCTCGGAGTTTTCACGGAGCGGGAGAGGGGGCAGCTGGAATCCCTGCTCACGAAGTGGCTGGCACAGTTCGAGGATCAGCCGGGGCAGGAGGGATGATCGGTCCGAGCGATGAGGGCGGGTTCGGCCGTCGTGGAGGCCGATCCGAGGCGCTAGAGCGAGCCGGGGCCTCGTTGGCGCCGGGAGACCCCGGTGGGCCGGAATAGACTGGGGTGTCATCTTCTACAGCCTTGACCGGCAACCAGACGCACGGAGTCGAATGTCCGAGATCACGACCGAACAGGTCTCTCACCTGGCCAATCTGGCGCGCATCGCGCTCACCCACGAGGAGATCGAGAAGCTCACCGGCGAGCTGGACGTCATCCTCGAGTCGATCGCCAAGGTGCAGGAGGTGGCCACCGCCGACGTCCCGGCGACGAGCCATCCCATCCCGCTCAGCAACGTCTTCCGTTCCGATGTCGTCGGCGACACCCTGAGCGCCGACGAGGCCCTGAGCGGCGCCCCCGAACACGACGGCAGCCGGTTCAAGGTGTCCGCGATCCTCGGCGAGGAGCAGTAATGGCCGCCTCGAACGGCAGCGTCGACCTCACCAGGCTGTCCGCCGCCTCCCTCGGCGAGCTGCTCACCTCCCGCGAGATCTCCAGCGTCGAGGTCACCCGCGCCCACCTCGACCGGATCGCCGCCGTCGACGGCGATGTGCACGCCTTCCTGCACATCTCGAAGGATGCCATCGACACGGCGGAGGGCATCGACGTGCTTCGCCGCAGCGGCGACCAGCTCGGCCCGCTCGCCGGTGTCCCGATCGCCATCAAGGACGTCCTCTGCACCCTGGACATGCCCTCGACCGCGGGCAGCCGCATCCTCGAGGGCTGGGTCCCGCCCTACGACGCCACGGTCGTTCGCAAGCTGCGTGAGGCCAATCTCGTCCCGTTGGGCAAGACCAACATGGACGAGTTCGCGATGGGCTCCTCGACGGAGCACTCCGCCTTCGGCCCGACGCACAACCCCTGGGACCTCGATCGCATCCCCGGCGGTTCCGGCGGCGGCAGCGCCGCGGCCGTCGCGGCTTTCGAGGCACCGCTCGCCCTCGGGTCGGACACGGGTGGGTCCATCCGTCAGCCGGCGGCCGTCACCGGAAGCGTCGGCGTCAAGCCCACCTACGGCGGGGTGAGTCGGTACGGCGCGATCGCCCTCGCGAGCAGTCTCGACCAGGTGGGCCCCGTGACTCGCACGGTGCTCGACGCCGCGCTGCTCCACGACGTGATCGGCGGTCATGATCCACGCGATTCCACCTCCCTCAGTGACGACTGGCCGAGCTTCACCGCGGCGGCGCGGAAGGGCCAGCAGACCCGCAACCTCAACGGCGTGCGCGTCGGCGTGGTCAAGGAGCTCGACGCCCCCGGATTCCAGCCAGGGGTGAGCCAGCGCTTCCACGAGACCCTCGAGCTGCTCGCCTCCAACGGAGCAGAGATCGTCGAGGTGAGCGCCCCGAACTTCGAGTACGCCGTCGCCGCGTACTACCTGATTCTTCCCGCAGAGGCCTCGAGCAACCTCGCCAGGTTCGATTCGGTGCGATTCGGCCTCCGGGTCAACCCTGTTGGCGGAGGGACCGTCGAGGACGTCATGGCCGCGACCCGCGAGGCCGGCTTCGGCCCGGAGGTGAAGCGCCGGGTCATCCTCGGTACCTACGCCCTGAGCGCCGGCTACTACGACGCCTACTACGGCAGCGCCCAGAAGGTGCGCACGCTCATCCAGCGCGACTTCGCGAGCGCCTTCGACCGGGCGGACATCCTGATCAGCCCCGCGGCCCCGACGACCGCGTTCAAACTCGGCGAGAAGATCGACGATCCGCTGGCCATGTACCTCAACGACGTCACGACGATCCCCGCGAACCTCGCGGGCATCCCCGGGATGGGACTGCCGATGGGGCTCGCCCCCGAGGACGGGCTGCCGACCGGCCTGCAGATCATGGCGCCGGCGCGCGCGGATGCCCGGCTCTACGAGTACGGGGCGGTCATCGAGACCCTGCTCGAGGACAGCTGGGGCGGCACCCTGATCAGCCGGGCGCCGGAGCTGGCCTAGGGCTCAGCCGCGCGAATACCGGCCTCGACCGGGGCCGCCCTTTATCGGGGCCGAGCCACCTTCGGCGTGCACCCGCTCAGCTCGAGCCCGCCCGCTCGCGGAAGGCGATCATGTTCATGCGGTTGCCGCAGCGGATGCTGCAGAACCGCTTGGAGCCGTTGCGCGACAGGTCGACGAGCAGTCCGGTGCAGTCGTCGGCCGCGCAGCTCCGCAGACGGGCGGT
>NZ_DASWPB010000006.1:0-5251 GCF_036404185.1 Lacisediminihabitans sp.
CCGCGCGGTCCGCTGAACAGATAGGCGTGGTTGACCCGGTCGTTGCGCAGTGCCGTCCGCAGCGGATCGGTCACCTGAGCCTGGCCGATGAGCTCGGCAAAAGTCTCTGGCCGATAACGGCGATACAGGGCGGTGACCACCCGTCAAGACTACCCGGGCAGACCGACACGACGGCCGTGTTCGCCGCCGGCTGTGAGTGAGAAGGGACGGAGAACCGCGGTGCGAGTGCGGGCCCAATTTTCCCGAGAGGGCCCGCACCGCGTTCCCGTAGGTACGTGTTGAGTGAGACCCGACTCCCCCAACGCGTCAAGTATGACTTACCGGACATGCGCACGCAACGTATGACACGCCCTGAAGGAGTCGAGGTAAATATGCCTTATGTGGAAAGGGGGCGAGGCGGGGATGCCGGAGAGGGGAGGCCCAGCGCGACCTATGGGGTGCACAGGTCACGCTGGGCCTCGGTGGGCGACGGTTCGGGTACCGCGCCCACTGGATGCCGGATCGAGAAGACCGTTGTTTGGGGGAACACCAGGGAGCTTTTCGATGAGGGCATCCACGTCAAGAACGTCGGGAAGCGTTCTTGACGCTGCTTTGACAACAGTTTCTGGATATCAGATGGTGAACCTCCGCCGGGTATCGATATGCACAGACGATGCTGGGAATGGAAATCAGGCGGAGAGGAGCACGTCGTCTCGCACGTCCGAGATGAGCTCGACGGTCCGTGGATCCGCGGGCCTGCCCAGCGCTCGGTACTCCCATCCCTTGGCGCGGAAATCGTCCGCATCAAGGGCGTGGCGACCGTCGACGACCTTGCGCTGGTTGACCAGGGTGCTCAGGTCGTCGGGATCGGCCTCCCGGAACTCCTGCCATTCCGTCAGCAGCACGATCACGTCGGCGCCCAGAACGACCTCCGCGAGCGAATCCGCATATCGGAGCTCGGGGAACGAGCGCCTGGCGTTGTCGTTCGCCTCGGGATCGTAGACCGTCACGATCGCGCCTTCGGCGTGCAGCATGCTGGCGACGTCCAGCGCCGGCGCATCCCGGATGTCATCGGAATTCGGTTTGAACGCCGCGCCGAGCGCCGCGACCCTGATCCCGGTCAACGATCCGCCGGCCAGTTCCCGCACCAGATCGACGGTGCGCGTCCGGCGGCGCCGATTGATGCCGTCCACCTCCCGAAGGAAGGCGACGGCCTGTCCGACGCCGAGCTCTTCGGCACGGTGGGCGAAGGCACGGATGTCCTTCGGCAGGCACCCCCCACCGAAACCGAGGCCGGGCTTGAGGAACCGGGAACCGATCCTGCTGTCGTAGGCGAGGGCGGATGCCAACAGATTGACGTCAGCCCCGGTCGCCTCACAGACCTCGGCCATGGCATTGATGTAGGAGATCTTCGTGGCGAGGAAGGAATTCGCGGCGACCTTCACCAGCTCCGCGGTGGCGAGGTCCGTCACGATGAGGGGGGTCTTCGCGTCGAGCATGGGGCGGAAGGCCGCGGACAGCTGTCGTTCCGCCCACTCCGACTGCACCCCGAAGACGAGCCGATCCGGGTGCAGGGTGTCCTGCACGGCGTACCCCTCGCGGAGGAACTCGGGGTTCCAGGCGAGCTCGACCTCTGTTCCGGCGGGCGAGGCGGTCTGCACGATCGTGGTCAGTCTGGCCGCGGTCCCGATGGGCACCGTCGACTTCCCGACGATGAGGGCGCGGCCGGTGATGTGGCTGGCCAGTTCGGTGAAGGCGAGTTCCACGTAGGTCAGGTCCGCGGCATCCGAGTCCTTCGATTGCGGGGTGCCGACGCAGACGAAATGCACGTCGCCCCACTCGGCGGCCTCGCGGAAATCGGTGCCGAATCGCAGCCGCCCGCTGTCCAGGGCCTCCCGCAGCTTCTCGGGAAGGCCGGGTTCGAAGAACGGGACCTTCCCAGCCGCGAGGGCGGCGATCTTCGCCGCATCGACGTCGACGCCGAGGACGTCGAAACCGAGTATCGCCATGCAGATCGCATGCGTGGCCCCGAGGTAGCCGGTGCCGATGACCGTGAGCCTCGGGTGCTCGACGATCGGCAACGGCGTTCCGGGGGCGATGGTGCTGTCGTTCATGATGTTCTCCTCGTTCGGGTCGAAGAATCGGATGGCGGCGGGTGCCGGGTCATCCGCCGGTGCAGGGGATATTGCTTGCGCCGCTTGCGGCACCCGTCACCGTGTTGTTGCACTCGACGATGTTGCCGAGTGCAGGTCGTGAGGCGATCCCGTATCCGGGACCGTTGACCGCCGACGTGTTGTCGCGGAAGACGTTCTTCGTCCCCCACCCGTCCACGATCTGGTGGGTCTGGAAGCCGTCGTTCGGGGAATTCACTCCTTTATTACCCTCGATCGTCCAGCCGTTGCCCTTGACATCCACCCAGGAGTCCGCGGCGGTGATGCCGGCCCCGTCGAAGGAGTTGTCGCGGAGGATGCCTCCGGTCGTCCCCTCTTTGATGTCGACACTTTCGGAGGTGGTGTCCGAGATCACGTTCTTCTCGACGACGTTGCGGTCGCTGTTGTCCGGTTTGCAGTCGCTGATGTCGCACCAGTTGCTCTTCGCCGTCCCGATGTAGATGCCCTCGCCGAACTTGGCCTTGTGCAGACCGGTGTGGTTGACAACGTTGCCCGTGACGGTGTTGTCGGTGCTGTTCTTGCGCAGGTGGATGCCCTCGTCGCCGATGCCGGTGACCGTCAGTCCCTCGATGAGCGAGCCAACCGTCCCGTCGGCGACGAGTCCCTTCTGACCGTTGCGGAGCGTGAACCCGTTCAGGTGCCAGTACGACGCTCCGTCGAGGTGGAACACGTATCCCTTGGAGTCGTCTCCGCCATCCAGAATGCTGTCCGCCCCACCGCACAGAGAGATCGGAGCGGATGCCGTCCCCGACACCGAGGCGACGAAGTTCCCCGTGTAGGTCCCTGGGGCGAGCGTGATCGTCGCACCCGGCTTGGCCGCGGCCAGCGCATCCTCCAGCTCGGAGGCGGACTTCACCGTGGTTCCGCGAGCGCAGGAGGACGACGACGGGGCCGCCGTCGCGGAGGTGCTGGGGCGAGGGCTCGGTGAGCGAGACGGCGCGGACGTCTCCGCGTCGGTCGGCGCGGGCCTGCCGCTGCCGTGGATCGCCACGGAGACCCCCCAGACGACGGAGGCCACCACGGCGCCGGCCACGAAGGCGACGACGAGCAATGGAATCGTCTGTCTGTTCCAATAGGTGCGGAGTTGGGCCACGATCGTCAGCTCGTTCCGTAGTTGGTGACCGGTGACGAAAGCGTCGGCCGCGCGGGCTCAGCCGACGACCGATGCGGATCGGCGGATGCCACAGGCGCGGCACCGGTCGAGGAGATGGCCTGTCCTTCGATCTCGCTGGGATCGAGGATGCCCTTGCTGAGAGCGGTCAGCGGGGCGTGGCTGGCATACGGATGCCGGATGCCCGGCCGGCGACGCCCGAGGCCCCCGATAGCGGTGATGACCACGATGAGGCCGAGGACGATCCATAACACCGTCAGAGGCTGGAAGATGCTGCGAAGGGTCGCCCCGAGGGGCTTGGTGCTGATCCAGTGGGTCGAATCGTTCTTGTCGACCTCGACGCCGGTCGCCCTGGAGTGGTCGATCGAGGTCGAGCCACTGCCGCTCAAGGCGTTGCCCGCGATGGACGTGCCTGCGCTGGCACCGACGAGGGTGATGCCGTGCAGCGTCACGTCGGAGACGGTGTTCCGCTCGATGGTCGCGGTGGATCCCCTCAGGTAGACCCCGGTCTCCGCCCCGGAGATGGAGTTCTCCTCGACGGTCGACTTCGTGACGCCGTCGAACAGGGCGATGCCGTGCTTCTGGCTCTGGTCCACCGTGTTGCCCCTGATCGACACGGCCGAGGCGGCACGGCTGACGACGATGCCCATGAGGTTGGAGGTGACGGTGTTGTCGCTGACTTTGACGTTGGTGCCGCCGAGTACAACGATGCCGTACCGGGCGTTCCCGCTGGCGGTGCTATCGCTCAGGGTGTTGTTGCCGTAGCTGCCCACGGCGGTCCCCGTGGCGTTCGGGCCGCTGGCCAGGGGGCTCCCGTTGAGCGAGATTCCGTCGCGTCCGTTGCGGGTCGAGGTCAGCTGGCTGAGCACGATCCCCGTCGCCGCGCGGGTCATCGCCAGGCCGTCCACGGCATTGTCGTGCGTCTTCGTGTTGGTGATCGTGCTGTTCGTGACGTAGCGATGGAGCACGATCCCGTCGACGAGACTGTTGCGGAACTCGCTGTTGGCGACCTTGATGCCGTCTGACCCGTTCACGAACAGGCCGTAGGCGTTGCCGTCCGAGGTGACGTGCGACAACAGCGCCGTGACGTAGCTGTAGCCCGCCGTCGCCGATTCGACCGCGGCGGCGACATCCGAGACGGTGCCGGTCGGCTGGATCTCGGTCCCGTGCACCTTGTCCGGGCTGTCCGTCGTTCCTGTGGTGGGAACGGCCGCCGCCGCGGTGTCGCTGGCCGTCTCATCGGTGCCGGTCAGCGACAGGCCGCCCGTCACCCCGCTCCAGAAGCCAAGGTGATCGAACCTGACGTAGCTCAGGTTCGCACTCCCCCCGATCACCCGAACGTACGCGCGCCCGTCCGACGTGTCGGTGTCGAGTTTGCCCTTGCTCGCATCCCAGGCGTTGATCCGGACCGGCGCCTTCTTGGATCCGGTGATCGCAAGGGTTCCACCGGTCGACACGATCGAGTTGAACCCCTTCGCCGAGCTGGAGAGATGGATGACGAGGCCGTCCGGATCGTCCAGCTTCAGGACGGCTCCGCTCTGAACGATGATGTCGTTGGACAACAGGAAGGAGCCGTCCGGCTGCCTGACGAAGCCGTCGGGGATGAGCGTGAGCAGATCGCTGAGGACGTAGGGCTGCGGACGCTCGACGAGCACAAGCGTTGGCTTGCGCCCGACAGAGACCCGGTACGGCGCATTGACCGAGAGCCCCCGCCACCGGGCGGCCGCCGCGATGGCGCGAACGCTGTAGATCCGCTGCTGCTCGGTCGCCACGATGGCGGCCTCCTTGTCGGCATCCCCCGGGTAGGGGCGGCCGACGATGGTCGTCGTGGACGCGGTGGCGTCGTCCGACGTCGAGGCGGTCGCCATCGCGGGAACGGCGAGGAGACATCCCACCGTCGTCGCGACGGCGGTAGCGGACAGGGCGAGCGATCGGATGAGACTCATGACATCACCGGCTCACCGGCGTGCTTGGCGGCGGGCACGGGCAC
>NZ_DASWPB010000007.1:0-7174 GCF_036404185.1 Lacisediminihabitans sp.
CGCACCTGGCTGTTCTCGACCATGCTGCGCTCGGAGCTCGAGCACGGCACGGTGCCGTGGCGCAACGCCGGCATCTCCGGCTTCATCGTCGACCCCGACCGCAAGAAGATGTCGAAGTCCAAGGGCAACGTCGTCACGCCCTCCGCGATGCTCGACGAGCACGGCTCCGACGCGGTGCGTTACTGGGCGGCCTCCAGCCGGCTCGGCACCGACGCGGCCTTCGACCCGCAGAACCCGAAGCAGATCAAGATCGGGCGGCGCCTGGCGATCAAGGTGCTCAACGCCGCGAAGTTCGTTTACTCCTTCGAGCTGCCGTCGGGCGAGTTCGAGATCGTGAACCCGCTCGACGTCGACATGCTCGCCGAGCTCGACCGGGTTGTGACCATCGCCACCGGCTCCTTCGACGACTTCGATCACGCCAGGGCGCTGGAGACGACAGAGCAGTTCTTCTGGACCTCCTGCGACGACTACCTCGAGCTGGTCAAGGAGCGCGCCTACGGGGCCATGACCCCACGGGAGCAGGCCTCGGCCGTTCTCGCCCTGCGCCGCGGCATCGACATCCTGCTCCGGCTGTTCGCACCGTTCATCCCCTTCGCCACCGAGGAGGTCTGGTCCTGGACGCACGAGGGCTCCGTGCACCTGGCCGAGTGGCCGACGGCGGAGGCGGAGGCCGAGCCGAGCGGGCTGCTGACGCTCGTCGGCGCGGCCCTCATCGGCGTCCGCCGGGCGAAGACCGACGCGAAGGCTTCGCAGAAGACCGAGGTCGTCTCCGCGACGATCACCGGACCGGCGCTCCTGAGGGAGGCCATCGACGACCTCAAGGCGGTCGGACGCATCGGTCGCCTGGACGTCGTGGAGGGCGCCGAGATCTCCGTGACCGACGTCGTGCTCGCCGAGGCGGTGGCCTAGATGCAGCTCGGAACCCGCTGGTTGGTGGGAGAAGCGGCCCCGGCCCGTCTGCCTGCACCGGTCGCCGTCGCCGTGCGCGAGGTCGAGGCCGGCCTCGACAGTGTCGACACGACCGGCTGGCGGTGGACGCTGACCTGGCTCGAGGACAACGCCGTGGTCGAGCTCGACGATGGCACCCTCATCCGCTACGTCGACGGCAACGTCGTCGTGCTCGAGCCGGAGCCCCCGCAGGACGACTGAGTCGCGTTAGGGAACCCGCACGATCATCGACCTGGCCGCGTCTTCCCGCCGCTGCCGCTCGAGGAAGTTGCGGACGAGACGGGTGTGCTCCTCGTAGGGCAGCCAGGCGCGGTCGGCGCGCCTCCTGGCCCAGCGCAGCATCGCAATACTGACCAGGATCACCAGCCGATCGATTCCCCTGGGACGTGCGCCGGGTCGTGCGCGGCGCAGCGAGGAGCCGCCGCGACCGTCGAGATTGAGAGCTGTAGCCATCCGATTCACCCCTTTCCTGGGTCCACGGTAGAGCCGGCCACTGTCATTTCAGTGACCGTCCGGTGACAGCATGCTGACCGATTCGCATCACGCCGTCTCTGCGCATAACTCCTGCAGTTGTTCGCCGATACCCGGCCAGAACGGGAAGAAGGGCGTCTCCCGGAGGCGATTGCAGGAGTTATGCGCACCGGCGTCCGGCGACGAGACCCGGCGAACCCTAGGCTGGAGGCATGGCCATCCAGAATCCCTTTTTCGCCCCCAGCACGCTCCCCTACGGACTCCCGCCCTTCGCCGACATCGCCGACGAGCACTACCGGCCGGCGTTCGAGAGGGGCTTCGAGGAGCAGCTGGCCGAGATCGCCGCCATCACCGCCCAGGAGGAGGCGCCCACCTTCGAGAACACGGTCCTCCCGCTCGAGCGCTCCGGGCAGATCCTCGACCGGGTCAGCACCGTGTTCTTCAACAAGAGCTCGTCGGACAGCTCCGACTTCACCAACCAGCTCGAGGAGGAGATGGCACCGCTGCTCGCGGCCCACTCCGATGCCATCCAGCTCGACTCTGCCCTCTATGCCAGGATCTCCGCCGTGCACGACCGGCTGGACGAGCTCGACCTGGACGCCGAATCGCGCTACCTCGTCGAGCGGTACTACACGGAGTTCACCCTCGCCGGCGCCGGTCTCGACGAGGCAGACAAGGCGAGGCTCAGGGACTACAACCAGAGGCTCTCCACCCTCACGACGCGGTTCGAGAAGAACCTCCTGGCCGACACCAACGAGCTCGCGGTCGTCGTTGACGACGACGCCGAGCTCGACGGCCTCGGTGCCGGCGAGATCTCCGCCGCGGCCGAGGCGGCGAAGGAACGCGGACTCGACGGCAAGTACCTCATCACGCTCGTCCTGCCCACCGGCCACCCCTACCTCGCAGCACTGACGAACCGCGACCTGCGCCGGCGGATCATGGATGCGTCCCGCGCCCGCGGCAGTCGCGGCAACGAGAACGACAACCGCGAGATCGTGCTGGAGATCACCCGGCTCCGGGCCGAGCGGGCGCGTCTGCTCGGCTTCGAGAACCACGCCGCGTACGTCACGGCGGACGAGACGGCGAAGACCCCGCGGGCCGTCGCCACCATGCTCGAGCCGCTCGCCCTCGTGGCCGCGCGGAATGCCCGCGCGGAACAGGCCGACCTGCAGGCGCAGATCGGCGAGGAGTTCGTCCTCGAGGCATCCGACTGGGCCTTCTTCTCCGAGAAGGTGCGCCGCGCGAAGTACGACGTGGACACCGCGGCGATGCGCCCATACTTCGAGGCCGAGCGCGTCATGCGCGACGGCGTGTTCTTCGCGGCGAACCGGGTCTACGGGGTGACCTTCACCGAGCGAGACGACCTCGTGGCCTACCACGAGGACGCCAGGGTCTTCGAGGTGCACGACGAGGACGGCTCCCCCGTCGGGCTGTACGTGCTCGACCTCTATACCCGTGACTCGAAGCGGGGCGGCGCCTGGATGAACCCGCTCGCCTCCCAGAACGAGCTCCTCGGCCAGTCGGTGGTCGTGGTCAACAACCTCAACGTGCCGAAGCCGGCTGAGGGAGAGCCGACCCTGCTCAGCTACGACGAGGTGGGGACCTTCTTCCACGAGTTCGGCCACGCCCTGCACGGGCTGTTCGCGCGGGTGACCTACCCGAAGTTCGCCGGCACCAACGTGTTCCGCGACTTCGTCGAGTTCCCGAGCCAGGTGAACGAGATGTGGATGCTGTGGCCGGAGGTGCTCGCCAACTACGCTGTCCACCACGAGACCGGCGAGCCCATGCCGCAGGAGTTCGTGGACAAGGTCCAGGCGTCCTCCGCCTTCAACGAGGGCTTCTTGACCAGCGAGTACCTCGCCGCAGCCCTGCTCGATCAGGCCTGGCACCGCATCACCGCCGACGACACCGTGGCCGACGTCGCCGAGTTCGAGGCGGAGGCGCTGGCCGCCGTCGGCCTCGACAACCCCGTCGTACCGACCAGGTACTCGAGCGCCTACTTCGCACACACCTTCTCCGGTGGCTACGACGCGGGCTACTACTCCTACATCTGGAGCGAGGTGCTCGATGCCGACACGGTCGAGTGGTTCAAGGAGAACGGCGGCCTGACCCGCGAAAACGGCGACCGCTTCCGCCACCGACTGCTGGGCGTCGGCGGCTCGAAGGACCCGCTGGAGGCCTACCGCGACTTCCGCGGGCGCGACGCGGTCATCGAGCCGCTGCTCAAGCGGCGCGGGCTCGAGGGGTAGCCTGCGCCCGGCGGCTTAGGCCGACTTCTCCTGGCGCACGACGGGGTGGGGGACGATCGTCGGTGCGGCGTTCTCGAGCACGGCCGCGCGGGTCACGATGACCCTCGCGATCTCGTCGCTCGAGGGCACGTCGAACATGATCGGCCCGAGGACCTCTTCCATGATGGACCGCAGCCCGCGGGCGCCGGTCTGTCGCAGGACGGCGAGGTCGGCAATCGCCTCGAGGGCGTCCTGGTCGAAGTCGAGGATGACCCCGTCCAGCTCGAACATGCGCTGGTACTGACGGACGAGCGCGTTCTTCGGCTTGGTGAGGATCTCCATGAGCGCGACCTGGTCGAGCGGGGTCACGGTGGTGACGACGGGGAGCCGGCCGATGAACTCGGGGATGAGCCCGAACTTGTGCAGGTCTTCCGGAAGAACCTCGCCGAAGAGGTTCACGTCGTCGCCCTTGCTGTGCAGGGGGGCGCCGAAGCCGATGCCCTTCTTGCCCGCACGCTGGGAGATGATCTCCTCCAGCCCCGCGAAGGCGCCAGCGACGATGAACAGGACGTTGGTCGTGTCCACCTGGATGAACTCCTGGTGCGGATGCTTGCGGCCGCCCTGTGGAGGGACGGAGGCGACGGTGCCCTCGAGGATCTTGAGCAGCGCCTGCTGCACGCCCTCGCCGGAGACATCGCGGGTGATCGACGGGTTCTCCGCCTTGCGGGCGATCTTGTCGATCTCGTCGATGTAGATGATGCCGGTCTCGGCCCGCTTGACGTCGTAGTCCGCGGCCTGGATCAGCTTGAGGAGGATGTTCTCGACGTCCTCGCCGACGTAGCCGGCCTCGGTCAGCGCCGTCGCATCCGCCACCGCGAACGGCACGTTCAGCCGCTTCGCGAGGGTCTGGGCGAGGTAGGTCTTGCCGCAGCCGGTCGGTCCGATGAGCAGGATGTTCGACTTGGCGATCTCGACGTCGTCGATGACCGCGTCCGCCGAGGTGAGAGTGTTGCGGGCCCTGATGCGCTTGTAGTGGTTGTACACCGCGACGGAGAGCGCACGCTTGGCCGCATCCTGCCCGATCACGTACTCCTCGAGGAAGTTGTAGATCTCACGGGGCTTGGGCAGCTCGAACTCGCTCGAGGTCTCCTCGCCCGCCTCGGCCAGTCGCTCCTCGATGATCTCGTTGCAGAGCTCGACACACTCGTCGCAGATGTAGACGCCTGGGCCGGCGATCAGCTGTTGGACCTGCTTCTGGCTCTTGCCGCAAAAGGAGCATTTGAGCAGATCGGCGCTCTCGCCTATACGAGCCATGCTCGGCCCCCTCCTGGTTTCGACCCTCCCCGCCGACTCAGCCGAGTCGTGCAGGTCCGGCAATCAGCGGAACTACTGTGCAACCGTGGTTCTCTACCGAGCCTAGCCCGAGTCACCGACACCGGTGAGCATCGGGGCGAAATGAGACCCGGCGAGCCGCGGAGCAAAAGACCGCGACGGGCACCGGACCGGCCGATCCGCGGTCCGCCCGTCCCACTCTCTAGACTTCTCTCGAAGGACACACCGCCACGAACTCCGGGGAGACCATGGGCACGAGATGGGCGCGATTCGTCCGCGGCTGGCTCGCCGCGCTCGTCTCGACGTTCGTCGCGGTCTGCTCCCATACGATCGCCGCCGGCCATCTGCCGAGTCTCGTCGGCGTGGTGCTCTGCCTCGCCTTCTCCGGCCCCGTCTGCATCGTCCTCTCCGGCAAAAGCCTCTCGCTGGTCCGGCTCTCGATCTCGGTCGTCGTCAGCCAGTTCCTGTTCCACGGCGCCTTCGGCCTGCTCGCGGACGGGACGCCGGCAGCGCCGGGCACCATGGAGCACGGGCACGGCGCGATGCCGCACGATCTCGACGCCCTCGCCGGCGGTCCCGTGCCGGGTCACGCCATGACGACGGATGCCCGGATGTGGCTCGGTCACGCGATCGCCGCCGTCCTCACGATCGCTGCCCTCCGGTTCGGCGAGCACGCCTTCTGGGCGCTCATCGGGCTCGGTCGGCTGGGCATCACCCGGATGCTCGGCGACCCGCCGCGGATCGCCGGCGCCATCCTGCCGCGCGCGAGCGCCGTGGCGGCGGACCGCGCGCTCCTGCCCCACGACCTCGGATTCGTCTTCTCGACGCTGCGCTTTCGTGGACCACCCCTCGGCACGGTTCCGCTCTGACATCCATCATCCCTTTCCGAGGTCGGCCAGACCCCGATCCGCCCGTGCCCACCGCGGGCCGACCCGTCGTCGCCGACGTCATCATCTGCCGAGGAAACATTGACCAGACACATCGTCCTGAAAACGTCCATCACGATCGGCGCCGGAGCGCTGCTCGCCCTGACCCTCCCGCTCGCGGCCAGCGCCCACGTCACGATCACCCCGAACACCGCGCCGGCCGGTTCCTACTCGCTGATCACGTTCAAGGTGCCCACCGAGTCGGCGACGGCCACCACGACCAGGCTCGAGGTGGACATCCCCGCCGCCACGCCGTTCTCGTCGGTCAGCTACGTGCCGGTCGCCGGCTGGACCACCCAGCTTGTCACCGAGAGACTGCCCAAGCCGGTCCCGGTCGCCGGCAACGAGCTCACGGAGGCCGTCACGAAGGTGATCTGGACGGCGCAGCCGGGCTTCGACATCAAACAGGGCCAGCTGCAGCTGTTCCCGCTCTCGGTCGGCTCGGTGCCGAAGACCGGCAGGATCGTCCTGTCGGCACTGCAGACCTACAGCGACGGCAGCGTCGTCTCCTGGACCCAGACCGGATCCGGCGCCGAGCATCCGGCTCCCGTGCTGTACGTCGACGACGCACCTCCCGTGGCGGCGAGCGCCTCGACGCCCGGCCCCACGGTGAGCGCCGAGCCGGTGGCCGCGGCGACGACCGGTTCCTCCGACACCCTCGCCCGCGGACTGGGGGTCGGTGGCCTGGTCGTCGGCGCCGTCGGCATCGTGCTGGCCGTCGTCGCCACCCGGCGCAGGACGGCGGACTGACCCGTGGGGCTCCGCACGAGGTTCCTCACCCTGACCACGGTCGCGGCCCTCACGGTCGCGATCCCGGTCCTCGGGCTCGCCACCGCCGCCCAGGCGCACAACTACCTTGTCGACTCGACCCCGAAGGCCGGGCAGGTGCTCACCTCGCTGCCCAGGGAGTTCACGATCACCACCAACGACGTGCTGCTCGACGTCGGCGGGAACGGCGCCGGCTTCGCCCTCCAGGTGCAGGATGCCGCCGGTCGCTACTACGGTGACGGCTGCGTGACCATCGACGGGCCGGCGATGTCCACCGGTGCCGCGCTCGGCGCGGCCGGGACCTACACGGTGACCTGGCAGGTGATCTCGACCGACGGGCATCCGGTGTCGGACAGCTACACCTTCACCTGGCAGCCGCCGGCGGGGACCACGCCGAGCGCGGGCAGCACGAGGGTGCCAGACTGCCACGGCACGCTCAGCCCGAACGCGGCGAAGACCCCGGGTGCGAGCGACCGTGCGGCCTCCGTGGACAGGGGAACG
>NZ_DASWPB010000008.1:0-3855 GCF_036404185.1 Lacisediminihabitans sp.
CCGCTCCCCACGACGAGCGTTCCGTCGTCGATGTACTTCTTCAGGGTGTCCATCGCGCCGTTGAAGAAGAAGGTGGCGTTGTTGTCGTCCGGGCTGCCGGCGAAGAGCTCGATGTTGAACGGCCCCTTCTTGCCGGTCGGCTGGCCGTCGTCGCCGAGGACCCCGAGACCGGTGAGCAGGCTGGTTGCCTGATCGACGCCGACCTTGTAGTTGTCGAACGAGACGTAGTAGTCGACGTTCTTGTCGCCGGTGAGCAGGCGGTCATAGGAGATGACCTTGATCCCGGCCTTGGCGGCCGAGTCCAGCTGGTCGCTCAGGGAGCCGCCGTCGATGGAGGCGATGATCAGGATCTTCGCCCCCTTGGTGATCATGTTGCTCACCTGCTGCACCTGCTGGGGGATCTTGTTGTCGCCGTATTCGAGGTCGACCTTGTATCCGAGCTTGGTGAGGTCGGACTTGACGGCGTTGCCGTCCTTGATCCACCGCTCCGACACCTTGGTCGGCATGGCGACACCCACGAGGGCACCCTTGTTGTCGCTCGACCCGCCGCCGGAGTTGCTCGTGGTCCGGCCGCCGGAGCAGGCCGCGAGGGACACCGTCAACCCGATTGCCGCGATGCCGATGAGAATCTTTTTCGCCTTCACTGTGATTCCTTTCAAACGTATTGGACGTCGTTGTCGTACGTAGTGCTCTTTAGCGGATCGGCCTCCGTCCACGATGAGGCAGATCCCGGGCCGGATGTCTCCCGGCACGTCTTTGTGTGGTCACAGTCCCTGCGCCAGCCGGTAGTAGGCCTGGTTCCAGCGCAGCTCGCGACCGAAGTCACGCAGCACGGTGTGCTCGTCGATGACGACCAGCTCGCTCTTGGCGATGGCGGCGAAGTCCTCGACGACCTCGAGCCCGATCGCGGTGCTCATCACCGTGTGATGCGCCGCGCCCGCCGTGAGCCAGGCGGCCGCACTCGTGGCGAAGTCCGGCCGAGGCTTCCAGAGCGCGCGGGCGACCGGCAGCTTCGGCAGCGGATGCGGCAGGTCGACGACGTCGACGACATTGGCCGTCAGCCGGAACCGGTCCCGCAAATCGGAGAGGGCGACCACGATGCCGGGTCCGGCATCCGTGTCGAAGACGAGGCGCACGGGATCCTCGCGGCCGCCGATGCCGAGCGGATGGATCTCGAGGGACGGCTTGGCGGTCGTCAGGGTCGGGCATACCTCGAGCATGTGGGCGCCGAGGATGACCTCCTCGCCGGGCACGAGGTTGTAGGTGTAGTCCTCCATGAGCGAGGCACCGCCGGGAAGGCCGGCGCCCATGACCTTGGCCGCGCGGATGAGCACGGCGGTCTTCCAGTCGCCCTCCGCCCCGAAGCCGTAGCCGTCTGCCATGAGCCTTTGGACGGCGAGACCGGGGAGCTGGCGGAGGCCGCCGAGGTCCTCGAAGCTCGTTGTGAAGGCACCGAAGTCCCCCGCCTCGAGGAAGGAGCGCAGGCCCAGCTCGATCCGGGCCCCGTAGCGGAGCGACTCATGCCGGTCCCCTCCGCGGCGCAGCTCGGGGACGACGGCGTAGAGGTCCTCGTATTCGGCGACGAGACCGTCGACATCCGACTCGCTCGCCGCATCCACCGCCTCGACGAGGTCGTTGACCCCCCAGGTGTTGACCTGGACGCCGAATCGCAGCTCCGCCTCGGTCTTGTCGCCCTCCGTGACGGCGACGTAGCGCATGTTGTCGCCGAAGCGGGCCAGCTTGAGCTCGTGCACCGCCGCCCAGCCCGCCGCCGCGCGGCTCCAGTTGCCGATCCTGGCGGTGACGGCGGGGTTCGACACGTGACCGACGACGGTCTTGCGCACGATGCCGAGCCTGGTCTCGATGTAGCCGAACTCGCGGTCGCCGTGGGCGGCCTGATTGAGGTTCATGAAGTCCATGTCGATCTCGGACCACGGCAGCTCGACATTGGCCTGCGTGTGCAGGTGCAGCAGCGGCTTGCGGAGCAGATCCAGGCCGGTGATCCACATCTTCGCGGGGCTGAAGGTGTGCATCCAGGCGATGAGGCCGATCGTCCTGTCGTTCGAGTTGGCCTCGAGCACGACCCGGCGGATGGCCTCGGAATCGGTGAGCACGGGCTTCCAGACGACCGTGACCGGGATGTCGCTGGATGCCTGCAGGGCCTCCGCGATCTGCCGCGACTGCTCGGCGACCTGCCGAAGGGTGTCCTCGCCGTAGAGGCCCTGACTGCCGGTGAGGAACCAGACCTCGTAGGCGGCGAGATCGGGGATGATGTTCGTGCTCAACTGAGTGCTCCTGTTGGTTTCTGTCCGTAGACGTTCTGATAACGATCGAAGAGGGCGTCGATCTTCTCCTGGGGGATGGGGACGAGCTCACCCAGCTGGCGCGCGATGTGCACCGTGCGGGCCACGTCCTCCGCCATGACGGCCGCCTTCACCGCATCGCGTGAGTTCTTTCCGATCGTGAAGACACCGTGGTTCTGCATGAGAACGGCGCGCGAACGGTGTCCGGTCAGGGTCGCGACGATGCCGCGGCCGATCGAGTCGTCGCCGATGATCGCGAACGGACCGACGGGGATCTCGCCACCGAACTCGTCGGCCTGACCCGTGAGGACACAGGGCACCGGCTCCGCCCGCGCCGCCCAGGCGGTCGCATAGGTCGAGTGCGTGTGCACGACCCCGTTCACCTGCGGCATGTTGCGGTAGACGTAGGCGTGGGCCGCCGTGTCGCTCGACGGTGCGTTCTCCCCCTCGACGACGTTGCCGTCCAGGTCGCAGAGGATCATGTTCTCCGGCGTCAGGTCGTCGTACTCGACACCGCTCGGTTTGATGACGAAGAGGTCGGCACCCGGCACCCGTCCGGAGATGTTGCCGCCGGTCCAGATGACGAGCTGGTAGCGGACCAGCAGCTCGTGCAGCCTCGCCACATCGGCGCGGACCTCGAGGATCGCCTCCTGCAGGTCGGGGGTGGGCGCGCTCATGCCCGTGCTCCTTCCGTCGGCGCCGTCGATGCGGCGCCGAAGCCCTCGCGGCGCATCGCCGCGAGGCGGTGCATCACATCGTTGGTCCCCCGACCGAAGTAGTCGTGGAGCGTCGAATACTCCGCGTAGAGGCGGTCGTAGGCATCCGCCGCGGCCTCGTTGGGCCGGTACACGGCGCGGTTGACCTTGCCCATCGCCGCTCCCGCCTCCAGCACGTCGGCGTAGACGCCGGCGGCGGCGGCGGCATGGATCGCCGAACCGAGCGCGGGACCCTGGTCGCTCGCGATGATGGAGATGGGCATCCGCAGCACGTCGCAGTAGACCTGCATGAGGAACGGGTTCTTCAGAAGACCGCCGGCCACGACGAACTCCGTCACGGGCACCCCGGCGGCGTTGAAGGTCTCCACGATGGTCCGGGTGCCGAACGCGGTGGCCTCGAACAGCGCGCGGTAGACCTCCTCCGTCCTGGTGGTCAGGGTCAGTCCGACCACGGTGCCGCTGAGCTCGTGGTCCACGAGCACCGAGCGGTTGCCGCTCTCCCAGTCGAGGGCGACCAGGCCGTGACCGCCGACCGGCTGGTCCTTGATGAGGTTGGTGAGGTGCTCGTGGATGCTCAGGCCCGCGGCCGCGGCATCCTCGTAGTAGCGGGCCGGGACCTGGTTCTTGACGTACCAGGCGAAGATGTCGCCGACGCCGGACTGGCCGGCCTCGTAGCCGTAGAGGCCGGAGACGATGCCCCCGTCGACGACGCCGCACATGCCAGGAACCTCGACCAGCAGGTCGGAGTTCATGACGTGGCAGGTGGAGGTGCCCATGATGGCGAGCATCTGCCCCGGCTCGACGGCCTGGGCGGCGGGGGCGGTCACGTGGGCGTC
>NZ_DASWPB010000009.1:0-11471 GCF_036404185.1 Lacisediminihabitans sp.
CGATCACCAAGAGCTACGACCTCATCTTCAACGGCGTCGAGATCTCCACGGGCGCGCAGCGCGAGCATCGCGTCGACGTGCTCACCGCGCAGGCCGTCGACAAGGGCCTCGACCCGGAGGAGCTCGACTTCTACCTCGACTTCTTCCGCTACGGGGTGCCGCCGCACGGCGGGTTCGGCATGGGCCTCAGCCGCGTCATCATGCTGCTGCTGCATCAGGCCAACCTCCGCGAGGTCACCTACCTGTTCCGCGGGCCGACCAGGCTGCTACCGTGACGGACATGGACATCACTCCCCGACGCGCCGCGATCGACGCGGGCCGAGCGCTGCAGGCGATCCTCGACCAGCACATCGAGCTGCTCGAGAGCGAGAACGACCAGGACGATGCGAGCGCGGAGATCGACCGCGAACTCTGGGATGCCGTCGCGGCATACGGCGATGCCCTCGACGAGCTGTACGACGAGGACGATGTCGACGACGAGAAATCGGAGTCCGACGAGCTGACCTTCACGGTTCGCACCCGGTACGACTACACCGTCGTCGACGAGAAGGCCTTCCTCTCCGCCGGTCAGGGGATCGGGCAGGCCGTGCAGGACCTCATCGACCGATCGGGCAAGCCCATCGGCGCGCTCGAGGTGGACAGCCTCGAGACCGGAAGCGGGCTGCTGACGGTTCACCTCAACAGCGAGCCGCTGGTCGCCGCCGACTTCCAGGCGGCCGAGGAGCCGACCGACCTGCTGTTGGTCGATCCGGACGAGAGCCTCGCCTTCGTGCTGGACGAGCCCGTCTACTCGTCCCGCGCCGAGGCGGAGGCCGCCGCCAAGCTGCGCGACTAGATCAGAAAGTCGACGTTCGCCCTCGCCGCCACGAGCGGTTCGATGATCGCGACGACCTTCCGGTGCTCCGGGTGGTTCTGGTACACGTCGAGGGCCGCGGCGTCGTCGTAGTCGGCGATCAGCACGAGATCCCAGTTGGTCTCGGGGTAGGCGGCGTTCGAACCGACGGTCAGGCTGCGGATCTCGGGGATCACCGCGGGGAGCGTCTGCAGCGCCGCGCTGATCCTCGCCGAGTCCTCCGCCTTGGCGGCGACGTCCTCGGCCTTGAGCTTCCACGACACGACATGTCTCAGCACGATCAGACCTCCAGTAGGGCGGCGCGCAGTCTCACGGGGTCGACGCGCCAGATGGTGTGCACCCTGCCGTTCACCAGCAGCACGGGGATCTCCTCGGCATACCGGTCCAGCAGCGCCGGGTCGTCGTAGATCGACAGCTCCTCGAGGGTGACGGTCGGGGCGGATGCCTCGCCCTCCAGGTCGGCGATGACGGCGGCGACCACCTCCCTCGCGGTGTCGCACAGGTGGCAGTCGGGCTTCCCGATGAGGGTCAGAGCGGCGGTCGGCACCCTCCCAGCGTATCCCGGTCCGGGACGCCGGAGAACGGATGCTTCGGCGACTATCATCGACGGTGATGCCAGCAGCAGAGCACGCAGCGGTACACAGCGATCGGCCCGTCGTCGCCTTTTTCGACGTGGACAACACGCTGTTGCAGGGCGCCAGCGTTTACCACGTCAGCCGGGCCGCTTGGCGGCGCGGTTACGTCGGCCTGCGCGACCTCCTGCTGTTCAGCTGGCAGCAGGCCCGGTTCATGGCGGTGGGTGAAAACAAGGAGCACATCCACAGCGCCCAGGAGCGCGCCCTGCTCGTCGCCAAGGGCCATCCGTCCGGCGCGCTGAAGGATCTGGCGGAGGACATCTACGAGCACGACCTGGAGAGCCGGCTCTGGCCGGAGACGGTGGAACTGACCCGGGAGCATCTCGCCCGCGGCCACGAGGTGTGGCTCATCACCGCGGCGCCGGTCGACATCGCCTCCGTGATCGCGACGCGGCTCGGGCTCACCGGCGCGCTCGGCACCACCCTGCGATCGAAGGACGGGGTGCTCACGGGCGAGTTGGAGGGACCGATCCTGCACGGCGAGCGCAAGGTCGTCGCCGCGAACGAACTGGTCTCGCGACTGGGAGCGGACCTCTCGGAATGCTGGGCGTACTCCGACTCCAGCAATGACCTGCCGCTGCTCCAGCTCGTCGGTCATCGCGTCGTGGTCAACCCTGACGCCAAGCTCCTCACCGTCGCCCGGGAAAACGGATGGTCGGTCATGAAGCTCGACCCGGCGAGCATCCGTTCTGCGAGGGCGCGCGTGCGCCGCGAGGGACGACGGGTGCGCAGGGGCGACAAAAAGCGCCAGGCCCGATAGGCCCGGCGCTCACGCAAGCAGGTCTCGCGACCTACTTCTTGTTGCGACGCTGGTGGCGAGTCTTGCGAAGCAGCTTGCGGTGCTTCTTCTTCGCCATGCGCTTGCGACGCTTCTTGATTACGGAACCCATACGCACCTCATAATAAATTCTGGCATCACTGATTCGTGAACAGACGACCGGGTCCGTTCGGAACCGCGGAAAAATTGCCTCGGGCCATCTTACCCGCCCAGGTGTCTCGCGGCGAACCAGTCGCCGGCTGACCGGATGCGAAGGCCTCAGCCCACGTCCTCGACGTGCGGATCGATGGCCGCCAGCACCGCAGACTCCGGGACCCGGAACGACCGGCCGAAGCGGATGGCCGGAAGCTCGCCGGAGTGGACGAGACGGTAGACGGTCATCTTCGAGACCCGCATCATGTCGGCGACCTCGGCGACAGTCAGGAAGCGCACCTCCGAGAGATCGCGTGCCATATCGACTGTGCCCCTTATGTTGTTGACGTTCCGAGGGAACGGCGCACTCGCCCCGGTGTTACACGAGTGCTAATCGGTAACTGTAGGGGCTAATGGGGCACGCTAGCAACCGGCTATTTTCCCTCTTTGCGAGAGAGCCGTTTCTTGAGGGGTTCGATCACGCGCCGCTCGACCTCGTGGGAGGCATCCTGCAGCGCGTTCCTGGCCTGGAAGGAGGCCGCGGCGGCGGCCCGTCCGACGGCGGCACCGGCCTCAGACGGGCTCTGCAGGGTCTCGGCGGCGCGGCGGATCGGCTCGGGGACGGCAACGCCCGACCAGGCGGCGAACACCGTCGAGGAGCTGTCCGGCACGCCCTCGAAATCGGCGCTGAGGAAGGGGATGAGCCAGTCCTCGAGATCCTCGAGCGGGCTCGTGTCGATGCAATAGAAGCGGTGCTGGCCCTCTTCGCGCACCGTGACGAGACCGTGGTCGCGGAGCACCCTCAGGTGCTTGGAGACCGTCGGCTGGCTGATGCCCAGTTTCTCGACGATCTCGCCGACGCTGATCTCCCCCGCCTCCGAATCGGTTGACACGTAACGCTCGAGAAGAACCTGCAGCAGGTCGCGCCGGGTCGCATCCGCGATCACGTCAAAAATGTCAGCCATGGCACCAGGCTAGCGCCCGCCCCTTATGGGCGCCCGGTCAACCGGCCGCCAGTTCCCTGGCCCTGGCGAGTGCTGCTGCGGTCGCCCTGCCGAAGAGGGCGGCGAGGTCGGCCCGCTCCAGCTCGGCGATCGCCCGCTCGGTCGTTCCCTTCGGACTGGTCACCCGCCGCCGCAGCTCAGCCGGGCTCTCACCCGAGGCGCGGAGCAACTCTGTCGCACCGAGGAAGGTGTCGCCGACCATCGTGGCCGCCTGCTCTTCGTCGAAGCCCATCGCCACCGCCGTCCGGGTCAGCTGCTCGATCAGGTAGAACACATAGGCGGGACCGGAGCCGGAGATCGTGCTGAGGGCGTCGATCCTGTCCTCCGGGAGTTCGATCACCTCGCCGACGGTCTCGAAGAGGCGCCGCGCCAGCGCCAGGTCGGCGGCGGATGCGCGCGAGCCGGCGCTGAGGCCGGTGACCCCGCGGCGCACCAGGGCGGGTGTGTTCGGCATCGCGCGCAGGACGACCCCGGGAACCAGCTGCTCCATCGTGGCCGTCGTCACGCCCGCGGCGATGCTCACCACGATGGCGTCCTCGTTCAGGGCCGGGGCGATCTCCCGCAGCAGGTCGGGCACCATTGCCGGCTTGACGCCGACGAGCACGATCCGGGCGCCGGCCACCGCGCGCAGGTTCGCCGACGGCTCGGTCTCCAGCGCGAAGGAGACGACTCCCTCGGCCCGCAGCGGGGCGGCCTTGGTCTCGGTGCGATTGGTGACCCGGATGCCCCCCTCGACCGTGACAGAGGGGTGCAGGAGGCCGCTGAGAATCGCGCCCCCCATGGAGCCCGCGCCGAGGATGGAAATCGTAGGAAGGGTAGTCATGTGCTCATCCTAGGATTGACGCATGAGCACACAGGGTGGCACCAAGGCAATCATCGCAGCGATGTCCGCCAACCTCGGGATCGCCATCGCCAAGTTCATCGCCTGGGGCCTCTCCGGCTCGAGTTCCATGCTCGGCGAGGCCGTGCACTCCGTCGCCGACACCGGCAACCAGCTGCTGCTTCTGCGCGGCGGCTCCGCCTCGAGAAAGCAGGCGGATGCGCAGCATCCATTCGGCTACGGACGCGAGCGATACGTCTACGCCTTCGTGGTGTCGATCATCCTGTTCAGCGTGGGCGGTGTCTTCTCGCTCTATGAGGGCATCAACAAGCTGGAGCACCCGCACGCACTGGAGAACGCCTGGCTTCCCATCGCCGTGCTGGTCATCTCGATGGGTCTCGAGGGATTCTCGCTGCGCACCGCGGTCAGGGAGTCCAACCACAGCAGGGGCAAGGAGGGCTGGTTCGCGTTCATCCGGCACGCCAAGGCGCCTGAGCTGCCGGTCGTGCTGCTCGAGGACGTGGCGGCGCTCACCGGTCTGGTCTTCGCCTTCGTCGGCGTCGTGCTCACTCTCATCACCGGCAACGGCGCCTTCGACGCGAGCGGAACCATCGCGATCGGCGTGCTGCTCGTCGCCGTCGCCGTCATCCTCGGCATCGAGACCAAGAGCCTGCTGGTCGGCGAGGGCGCCTCCGCGGCGGATGTCGAACGTATCCGGACCGCGATCAACGCCGATCCCGACGTCGAGGCGCTCATCCACATGAGGACCCTCTACCTCGGACCGGAGGAGCTCCTCCTCGCCGCCAAGGTCGCCTTCCCCCGGAAGAAGAGGCTCGCGGACGTCGCAACCGCCATCGACGCGCTCGAGGCCCGGGTGCGCCAGGCGGTCCCGATCGCGAGGGTGATCTACATCGAGCCGGACGTCTACGCGCCGCCCGGCCAGGCGAACCCGTCGACGGCCGCCATCATCATCAAGGCGTCGGACTGATCTGGCTCCGGCGCCCATCCGGCCCGCGGCGGGCAAAACTCCTCGCGGCGGGAGTTACAACTCCCTCCGTGAGCTGATTACTCCGCCGCCATCAGCCGCATCGCCCGCCGCGAGGACGTTTTCCCCGCCGCCAGATCAGGTCAGCGGGTCGAGAAGCCGAGACCGCTCAGAGCTCGGTCCTGGCCGAGCGGAAGAAGTCGGTGAGCACCGCCGCGCACGCCTCTTCCTCGACGCCGGCGAACACCTCGACGCGGTGCGGCAGCCGCCGGTCCCGCAACAGGTCGTAGACGGAGCCGGCCGCCCCGGCCTTCTCGTCCCAGGCGCCGAACACGACGACCGGGATCCGCGCCGCGAGGATCGCCCCCGCGCACATCGGGCAGGGCTCGAGGGTGACCACGAGCGTGGTGTCGGTCAGGTGCCAGTCGCCCCGGGCCTCGGCCGCCGAGCGAAGCGCCAGGATCTCCGCATGGGCCGTCGGGTCCTGCCGCAGCTCGCGCTCGTTGCGTCCCGCACCGATCGGTACCCCGGATGCGTCGAGCACGATCGCGGCCACCGGAACGTCCCCATGCTCCACGGCCAGCCGCGCGCTGGCGACCGCCTCGAGCATCCGCTCCGTGTACAGCGCCGGGACCGGCACGGTCACCTCCCGATAGAGCCGCGACAAGATAGATTGAGCCTATGCGAGTCCACGTAGCCGACCATCCTCTCGTCACCCACAAACTCACGGTGCTACGTGACAAGACGACCTCGTCGCCGACGTTCCGCGCACTGGCGGAGGAACTGGTGACCCTGCTCGCCTACGAGGCCACCCGGAACGTGCGCGTCGAGTCCGTGACCATCGAGACGCCGGTTGCGACGGCGCGGGGTCTGGCCATCAGCGATCCCCGGCCGCTCGTGGTCCCGATCCTTCGCGCCGGTCTCGGGATGCTCGAGGGCATGGTGAAGCTCGTCCCCACCGCCGAGGTCGGATTCCTCGGCATGGTGCGCAACGAGGAGACGCTTCAGCCGGACATCTACGCGGAACGCCTGCCGGAAGACCTCTCCAACCGGCAGTGCTTTGTTCTCGACCCCATGCTCGCGACCGGTGGCTCTCTGCTCGCGGCCATCGAGTACCTCTTCGACCGCGGTGCCGTCGATGTCACGGCCATCTGCCTCATCGCCGCCCCCGAGGGGCTTGCCGCGATCGAGGAGGCGACGAAGGGCCGTGAGGTCACCATCGTCGTCGGCGCCCTGGACGAGAAGCTCAACGAGCTCGGCTACATCGTCCCCGGGCTCGGCGACGCCGGCGACCGGCTGTACGGGACGGTCTAGACCGGTTCCACTGCACGGGCTGCTTGACATTGCTCCGTGTTGTACCAGATAGTTGAACCATGACTGTGAACGTGCATTCCCTGACCGCCCCTCGGGCCTCAAGGACTGCCGGCGTGATGATGCCGGCAGGCGTCGTCATGTGTTGTCGAATGTGTGCCTAATCGGCCAATCCTTGTCGAGTCCCCCATCTCCCCTGAGAGAACAGGGACTCCCGGATGTCAGCTCCTCATAACGGGCGACGTCTTTTACCGCACCACCAGAAGCATCCCGAAGGATCACACCCTCATCATTAGAGGCCCTTCACCCCTCCCAAGGAATTCGACTCATGTCTCTCGCAACCGTTGACCTCGTTCGTCCCGCTCGCCGCCTCACTCCCGTCGCCCCGGCGGCTCCGGCATCCGAGTCCCCCGCCGCCCCCGACGCGCCGGCCCGCATCCGCGCCGTCCCCACCGGCACGGAGGCCCGTGGTTTTGTGCTCTACGTCGGCGTCGACGATGCCAAGGCCGCCGCGGCCGGCACCGATCTCGGCCGCCTCGTCGAGGCGCTCAAGAAGCTGACCGCGGAGCTCGTGCCCGCGTCGGAGACCTACGCGGCCGTCGCCCTCGCCCCGCAGGGCGCGGGCGGACGCGACGTCGAGGTGGTACGCCTGGCCCTCCAGGACCCGTCCGCCCTGGCCAAGCACCGGCAGCAGACGGACATCGAGGAGAAGCCGCGGGGCGGGGTCGTCATCGACCTCTCGCGCAAGCGCCTCCTTCTCGACGGCGAGACGGCGGCTCTTACCTACAAGGAATTCGAGCTGCTGCAGTACCTCGTGCTGCGCGAGGGCCGCACGATCGACCGCGCCGAACTGATCTCGTCCCTCTGGGCGGTGGGCGACGACGACGCCCCGAACGAGCGCACCATCGACGTGCACGTTCGTCGACTGCGCTCGAAGCTCGGCTCGTACGAGGACATCGTCCGCACCGTGCGGGGCGTCGGCTACCGATTCGATCGGCACGCGGATGTCTCCATCCGGCACACGACGACGCCGAGCCCCGACGTCTTCTAGAGACGCCTCATGGCTGAGGCCGCCTACTTGAATGCGTCCTTGACGTTCTCGCCCGCTTTCTTCAGGTTTGCCTTGGTCTGATCGGTCTGACCCTCTGCGGTCAACCGGTCATTGTCGGTCGCCTTGCCCGCGGCTTCTTCGGTCTTGCCCTTGACGTCCTGGGCGGCGTTCTTGATCTTGTCCGATGCGCTCATGGTGTGCTCCTTGTTGCTTTCTTTTTCGTTTTCCGGGGATGGTGTCGACGACGGTACACGGGTCGCCGTCGCGGTCAAGGCATCGGTTCGGACAGCCTCGTCGTCTTGGCGAGACGGCTGGGGATCCCACCGTGAAGACTGATCACCACGGGAAGCTCACGACCGAGAACCGCATCCCATCGGTCGACGACCCGGTCGATGGCCGCCCGAACCTCGGTCGGCGAGATGCCTCGTCTGGTGTTCACCGAAATGCCGATCACCGAGGCATCGCGCACCCGGTAGGTCGTGACTCGAACGGAGACCAGGTCGGGATGACCCTTCAGCGCCTCGCGGATGCTCTCCTCCGCGACGGACGAGTCGACCGCGATTCCGCCTGCCTCGTTCTGCTCGGTCACGAGGATTGCGGTGCGTCCGCGTCCCTGTCGGAAGACGGCGACCATCAGCAGCACGATGGCGATGATGGCGAGCGCTACCACCGCGAGGAGGATCCAGCTGTGGCCGGTGTCGGCGAACGGGGTGGAGTCGATCAGGCGCCCGCTCCACGCGGCGAACTCTTTCGTCCAGGCTTTCCAGGCATCCAGCCAGTCGGCGACCAGCGAGGCACCGGCGACGAATCCACCGACGGCGGTCAGGACCACCCCGATGAGGAGGATGCCGGTGCGATTGAGAACACGATTGGTGTTGTTCATGCCTCCACCGTCCCCGCCGATTCGATGACCACGGTGTGGTCCAACCCGGGGACGAGCCCGAGGCGAAGGATCTCGGCGGCGACCGCCTCGTCGATCGCCTCACGATCGAGCACCCACCCGGAGCGGGGACGGATCCGCACCTCGGCATGGCGATGACCGACGGAGGCGACCACCCTGTCGGGGTCCACGTCGCCGGCGTGGGAGGCGCGACGCGCCAGCACGGAGGCGATGACCCGGTTGTCCACCACCATGGCGGTGCGGGTGATCTCACCGTGGTGGTTGGCCCGCCGGCCGGGAAGCACGGCGTACAGGATCAGAAGCAGGCCGATCAGCGCGACTACAACACCGGCGGTGGTGAGTGCGGGGCGCGCAACGGCGACGGGGAGCGCAAGGATGCTCGCCAGAACGCCGGCCGGTGAGACCAGCAGCGGCGGGACTCCCAGCAGGGCGAGTACCGATTCCAGGCCGATCCAGGCGGCGACCAGGACGAGCAACACGGCGAGCACCATCGCCACGACGGCGCGGGGCGAATGGGTCTCGCGACGGAGGATCCGCCGATACAGGACCGGGGTGGACGTCATCGAACCCTCGCCTCCGCACGGATCTCCGCGCCGGTCAGGCGCAGTCTCACGAAGCCGACGGACGAACCGGCGAGTTCGAGCATCCTGTCCCGGATGATGGTCTGCGCGGAGGCGGCGCGGTCGAGCAGGGAATGCTCGTCGTCCGGATGGGCCGTTGCGAGCGAACGCACCCGGACCGGAGTCGAAGCGGTCACTCCGAGCAGGCCATTGTCATCCGAGAGCTCAACACCGACCTGATGCGCGGCCACGCCCATCGTCTCGGCGGTGATGGTCGAGATCAGTCGGCGTAGCGCTCGCGAGGCGATCTCGGTGCGGCCGTGGACGGCGTCGGTCGTCGCGATGGTCATGAGGAGGAACGCTTGCCCCTGAACGCGTCGGCGAGCGTTCGCAGATCGAGCTTGCCGTCGATGATGCGAGCGACGAGCGCGCCGAGCGCCATGGCAACGGCGACGAAGAGGAAGGCCCAGAATCCGAGCGTGATCCAACTGAGCGCGAGGACCGCGCCGACGGCGATCCCGGTGACCGTGTGGCTCACTGGACACGAGCCTTGGCGTCGGCCGTGGTGGCGACATCGTCGTCGGACGGGATGTGGACGTCGTTGATGGTGACGTTGACCTCGGTGACCTGCATGCCGATGAGGCCCTGAATCGCGGCGTAGATGGCCGAGCGCACATTGTCGGCCACGGTCTGCAACGGGGTCGGATATTCGGCGACGATGGAGATGTCGACGGCGACCTGTGTCTCGCCGACCTCGACGCTGATGCCCTGGGTAAGGTCGGTCTGGTTGATGGCGTCGCGAATCGCGCCGATGGCCCTCGCCGCGCCGCCGCCGAGGGCGTACACGCCGGGGATCTCGCGCGCGGCGATGCCGGCGACCTTGGCGATGACGCTGTCGACGATGACCGTGGTTCCGGCTCCCGCACTGGCGATCGCGGTGGTGGTGGTGGTTTCGGCTGGGGTGATGACCTTGGCCATGAGAACGTGCTCCTTGTCGTGACGGCACCGGTTCAGGATCGGATCAACGCCGGATGTGGTTGTGCAATAGTCATCAGTAAGACGGGTTGGATCGACAAAACGTCACGCCGCAGCGGAAAGTTTGTGTGAACACTGTGAGATCGGCGCCGAACGACGATGACCGGAGTCCCCTTTCGAGGGCATCCGATGCCATCCTGGCCGCCCGGATCGTCGATGGGGACGTCGCCTCCTTCGAGGTGCTCGTTCGGCGTCACGGTCCACTGATGCGGGCATACGCCGCCAAGCTCCTCGGGTCCACCGGAGAATCCGACGACGTGGTGCAGGATGCCTTCCTTCTGGCCTGGCAGAGGATGGCCGATGTCGCCGACGGGGCATCGGTGAGAGCCTGGCTCATGCGCATCGTCACCAACCGAGCCATCGACCGCATCCGGGCGCGCCCTCGGCACACCGACATCCCGACGTGGGACCTGCCGGCATCCGAGAACCGGTCGACCGCGCGCGTCGTGGAAGACCACCTCGAGATGGAGGCCCTTGTGGCTGCTCTCAACCGACTTCCCGCCACCCAGCATCGATGCTGGGTGATGAGAGAGGTGGGCGGCTCGTCCTACGACGAGATAGCGGACCAGCTCGGTCTGCCCCCGTCCACCGTCCGGGGACAGCTGGCCAGGGCTCGCCACAGCCTGGTTCACGAAATGGAGGCCTGGCGATGACGACCGACACGGTCGGCGGTGTCGAGCGCGACGATCTCGACGGTCACACGATGGACGAGCTGTCCGATTACCTCGACGCGGGAAGAAGCCCTCGCGATCCGAGCATCGAGGATTCCCCGGGCTGTCGCCGTGCCCTCTCGACTCTCGCTCGGTTGCGGGCCGCTGCGTGGGCACTGCTCGAGGCGAAGGCCCAGGAGGAGAGAGACCATGACGATCCCTGGATGTCACGGGTGATCGGCGGCGTGAGACGGCAGGCCCTCGCCCGATTCGGACAGCTCGATCTGACCGGCACCGCCGCCCGGTCGGAGGGCGCCGTGCGCTGGCTGATCCGCACCGCGGTCGACGAGACCGGTAGAGCGCTGGTCGGGCGATGTGCCGTCGTCGGCGACCTCGACCGGGCCGGCGGGCCCATCATCGTCCGGGTCTCGATCTCGGCGGCCTGGGGGGAAGGCCTGCCGGAGCTCGCCGGATCGATGCGCCTCGCCATCCTCGAGGCACTGGGGCGACACACGGAGTTGAACATCGTCAGCGTCGAGATCTCGATCGACGACATCCACATCCTGAGCTGACCGCTCGGCGGCTTCCTGGGCGAAGACATCGGTTGTTCTCAGAAAAATAACAGTTTGGTAACTAGCGCTTCGTTATCTGACCGTTATATAGTTCAAGAGCAGAAGTTGTTTGCTGTGGCAGCTTCTGTGGAATGTGATTGCAGGACACTCTTGGTGCAAGGGAGAGGGTCGGTTTCTCGCCTCT
>NZ_DASWPB010000010.1:0-16141 GCF_036404185.1 Lacisediminihabitans sp.
CGCCCATGGAACAATCGACACATGGTTAGCTCGGTACACCCTCCTCGCGGCATGCGCGATTTCCTCCCCGGGGACAAGGCCAGGCGGGAGCACGTGCTCTCGGTCATCCGCTCCGTCTTCTCCGCGCACGGCTTCGACGAGATCGAGACGCCGGTCATGGAGGACTCCTCCCGGCTGCATGCCGGACTCGGCGGTGACAACGAGAAGCTGGCCTTCGCCGTGCTCAGGCGCGGGCTCACCAGCGAAGACCTCGGCCGCGCGACCGACCCGCTCGACCTGGCCGACCTCGGCCTGCGCTTCGACCTGACCGTCCCCCTCGCCCGGTTCTACGCCACGCATCGAGCGGAGCTGCCGACCGTCTTCCGCTCCATCCAGATCGCGCCGGTCTGGCGGGCGGAGCGTCCGCAGAAGGGCCGCTACCGCCAGTTCGTGCAGTGCGACATCGACATCATCGGCGAGGAGGGCCCGCTCGCCGAGATCGAGCTCATGACGGCGACCGCGGCGGCGGTGACGGCGCTCGGGCTCACAGGCTGGAGCATCCGGGTCAACGATCGCCGGCTGCTCATCGGGCTGCTCGACGTGTTCGGCTTCGCCGTCGCCGACCGGGAGACCGTCCTCGTCACCATCGACAAGCTGGACAAGATCGGCCCGGACGGCGTGGTCGCCGAGCTGCGCGAACGCGGTTTCGCCGAGGCGCCGGTGGGCGCCCTCGAGACCTTCCTCGGGCGGCAGCAGCCCGTCGAGGCCCTTCCCTTCGGCGAGGCGGCCATCGCGGCGGCGCTGCCGGACGGCGTCGACCCCGCGGTCGTCGCGGACCTGGCGGCCATCGGCCTCGCCGTCGACGCCGGACAGGGCGCGCCGGTCGTTCAGTTCGATCCGTTCCTCGTACGCGGCATGGGCTACTACACGGGGACCATCTTCGAGATCGCCCACCCCTCCTCGTCGAGCTCCCTCGGTGGCGGTGGCCGCTACGACGGCATGATCGGGCGTTTCCTCGGCGCGGACGTGCCCGCGGCCGGTTTCTCGATCGGCTTCGAGCGCATCGTCGACCTCGTCGATCTGCCACCGGACCGCGCGGCGGATGCCGTCGCGCTCCTCTACGGAGCCGATACCGAACCGGCGACCCTCCTGCGGCTCAAGACCGAGCTGATCGCGCTCGGCAGGAGGGTGCGGCTTGAGCGCACGCCGCGCAATCTCAAACCGCTTCTCGAACAGCTCTCCGCGGCCGGTTTCACGGAGCTGGCCAGCGTTTCTGCCGCGACCGCTACCGTCGATGATCTGCGCTTCCGCCCCATCGGGACCTAAGTCCCCGGGAGCTCGAGCCGCGCGCGAGTAGGATGACCACGCATTGTTGATAAGGCTTAAGGAGACCAGTCGTGGCTTTGATCGAAGCTGTAGGCGCCCGCGAAATTCTTGATTCCCGGGGCAACCCGACCGTGGAGGTCGAGGTCCTGCTCGACGATGGCATCGTCGCCCGCGCGGCCGTTCCCTCTGGCGCGTCGACCGGTGCCTTCGAGGCATACGAGCTCCGCGACGGTGACAAGAAGCGCTATGGCGGAAAGGGTGTCCAGAAGGCCGTCGCCGCCGTCGTCGACGTCCTCGGCCCGGCCCTCGAGGGCTTCGAGGCCACCGACCAGCGTCTCGTCGACGCGGCCATGATCCAGCTCGACGGCACCGACAACAAGAAGAAGCTCGGCGCCAACGCCATCCTCGGCGTCTCGCTCGCCGTGGCCAAGGCCGCAGCCGACTCCGTCGACCTGCCGCTCTTCCGCTACCTCGGCGGCCCGAACGCCCACACGCTTCCCGTGCCGATGCTCAACGTCATCAACGGTGGCGCCCACGCGGACACGAGCGTCGACATCCAGGAGTTCATGATCCTGCCCGTCGGCGCAGAGAGCTTCAGCGAGGGACTCCGCTGGGGCGTCGAGACCTACCACGCGCTCAAGGCGCTCCTGCACAGCAAGGGCCTGAGCACCGGGCTCGGCGACGAGGGCGGCTTCGCCCCCGATCTGTCCGGCGGCCGTGCCGCGCTCGACCTCCTCGTCGAGGCCATCACCTCCGCCGGGTTCACCCCCGGCAAGGAGATCGCCCTCGGCCTCGACGTCGCGTCCTCCGAGTTCTTCGACAAGGGTGTGTACTCCTTCGAGAAGCAGCAGCTCAACGCCGAACAGCTCACCGCGTACTTCGTCGGCATCGTGGCGGACTACCCGCTGGTCACCATCGAGGACCCGCTGGCCGAAGACGACTGGGAGGGCTACCAGCACCTCACCGAGCAGCTTGGTGAGAAGATCCAGATCGTCGGCGACGACCTGTTCGTCACCAACCCGAAGCGCCTGCAGCAGGGCATCGACCAGCACGTCGCCAACTCGATCCTGGTCAAGGTCAACCAGATCGGCACCCTGACCGAGACCCTCGACGCGGTGTCCCTGGCCCAGCGTCACGGCTACACCACGATCCTCTCCCACCGCTCGGGTGAGACTGAGGACACCACCATCGCCGACCTCGCGGTCGCGACGGATGCCGGACAGATCAAGACGGGCGCCCCCGCCCGCAGCGACCGGGTTGCCAAGTACAACCAGCTGCTGCGCATCGAGGAGGAGCTCGGCGAGGCCGCGGTCTACGCCGGCCGCGGCGCATTCCCCCGCTTCAAGGGTTAATCCGGACAGTCCGTTTAGGCTCGTCGTATGACGAGGCAGCCGAGGGACGGACGGACGAAGACCACCCGTGTCCCGGTGCGGCTCCCCGAGGAGACCGCATCGGGACAGTGGCTTCGCAGCATCCGTCTCTCAGGATTCGCCATCACCGCGCTCGTGCTCATCGTGCTGTTCGTGGTGGTGCTCGCCCCCTCGCTGCGGGTCCTCGTCGAGCAGCAGCAGCAGATCTCGGCCCTTCACGAGTCGGTGAAGGATGCCAAGAAATCGGTGAGCGAGCTCAAGGCGCAGAAGGCCAGATGGGACGACCCCGGCTACGTCGAGGCCCTCGCCCGCGAGCGGCTCGACTACGTCTTCCCCGGCGACTACAGCTACCTCGTGATCGACGACGGCTCCACCACCGCGACGACGAACGGCCAGCCGATCAGCGACAAGATCCAGACGACCAGGGTCGACTGGGTGAGCTCGCTGCTGTCCTCCGTCTTCACGGCCGGGCTCACCGACCAGCAGCCGGACCAGATCGTCGCGCCGGTGATCAAGCAGAAATGACCAGGCCGCCCTTCGACCCGCCGAGCGAGGCGGACATCGCCGCGGTGTCGCGGCAGCTCGGCCGACCCGCCCGCGATGTCATCGGCATCGCCGCCCGCTGTGTCTGCGGTGCGCCGACGGTCGTCGCGACGAGCCCCCGGCTGGCGGACGGCACCCCGTTCCCCACCCTCTACTATCTGAGCCATCCCGCGGCGACCGCCGCGATCTCCACCCTCGAGGCGACCGGGGTGATGCCGGAGCTCGCGGCACTCCTCGACGACGAGACGGTGGCGAGCGCCTATCGCGCGGCGCACGAGTCCTATCTGGCCGATCGCGAGGGCATCGGCCGGGTCCAGGAGATCGAGGGGATCTCGGCGGGTGGGATGCCGAATCGGGTCAAGTGCCTGCACGCCCTCGCCGCCCACTCCCTCGCCGCCGGACCCGGGGTGAACCCGATCGGCGATCGGGCGCTCGCGCGGGCGGCCTGGTCGCCGGAGGTGTGCGAGTGCCCGCCGTCCGAGGGCGACGGCGAGTGAGACCGCGGCGATGGCTGGCGGCGGTCGCGGCGTTCGGCGTCGCGGCATCCGTCTTCGTCGCCCTGCCGGCCTCCGCGGACAACATCCGCGATCGCGAGTACTGGCTCGCCGACTACGGGTTCACCCAGGCGTGGGCCACCACCAAGGGAGCCGGGGTGACGATCGCGGTGATCGACACCGGGGTCGACGGAACGCATCCCGATCTCACCGGGACGGTCGTCGGCGGAACGGACGTCTCCGGCGTCGGCGCGGCGAACGGCCAGAAGCCGATCGGAGACGACAGCCAGCACGGCACCATGGTCGCCTCGATGCTCGCCGGGCACGGCCATGGGGCCGGCGACGGCGTGATCGGCGTCGCGCCCGCGGCGAAGCTCCTGTCCGTCTCGGTCGGTTTCGGCGTCGGCACCACCGATTCGGATGACCAGATCGCCACGGCGGTGCGCTGGTCGGTGGACCACGGTGCCGACATCATCAACATGTCCCTCACCCGCAACACCCTGGACTGGCCGGTCAGCTGGGACGACGCCTTCCTCTACGCCATGCAGCACGGGGTGATCGTCGTGGCGGCCGCGGGCAACCGGGGCAGCGGGACGACGGAGGTCGGCGCCCCGGCGACCATGCCGGGGGTGGTCGTCGTCGCCGGAGTGGATCGCAACGGCAAGGCCAGCTTCGACGCCTCCTCTCAGGGCATCACGCTGACGGTGTCCGCCCCGAGCGAGGATCTCGTCGGGGCCGGCCCTGGCGGCGGCTACTACCAGTGGGCGGGCACGAGCGGCGCGGCCCCGCTCGTCTCCGGTGCGCTCGCCCTCATCAAGTCCTCGCATCCGTCGCTCTCGGCGGGCAATCTCATCAACCGGCTGACCGCCACGGCGAAACCGGCTGGCAACGCCATCGTCTACGGCAGCGGGCTCATGGATGCGGCGGCGGCCGTGACCGCCACCGTCCCGTCGGTCAAGACCGACCCGGCCGACGAGCTGAAGGAGTGGATCCGCCTCAACCGGCGCGCGGCATCCAGCGCCACCCCGACCCCCGTCTCGACGAGCACGGCGACCCCGAAGCCGGCACCAGTCAAGACCTCCGAGGCGCGCAGCCCGCTCGGACGGGTGCTGCCGACGGTCGGGTCGTTGAGGAATACTGGTCTGCCGCTGCTGGTGTACGCGGTCTTCGCCGCGCTCCTCGTCGTGGTGGTCAGGGGCGCCGTGCGGGCGTTCCGGAGGGTCCGGCGCAGGCGGTAGCACGTAGTAGATTGTCCTTCGTGCCTAAAATCCTCATTGTCGGCGGCGGATACGCCGGTTTCTATACTGCCCTCAAACTCGAGGGTTTGCTGCGTCATGGCGAAGCGGACGTCACCATGGTGGACCCGCTTCCCTACATGACCTACCAGCCATTCCTCCCCGAGGTCGCGGCCGGGTCGATCGAACCGCGCCACGCGGTCGTGTCGCACCGTCGCCACCTCACCAAGACGAACGTCGTCACCGCGAAGGTCACCGCGATCGACCACGCCACCAAGACGGCGACGATCACCCCTCCCGTCGGTGAGCCGTGGGAGATCGACTACGACATCGTCGTGGTGACCGCCGGCTCGGTGTCGCGCACGTTCCCCATCCCCGGGGTCGCCGACGAGGCCATCGGCCTCAAGAACATCGAAGAGGCGATCGCGGTGCGCGACCGCGTGCTGGTGAACTTCGACAAGGCATCCAACCTTCCCGCCGGCCCCGAGCGCGACCGGCTGCTCACCTTCACCGTCGTCGGTGGCGGGTTCGCCGGCATCGAGATCTTCGGCGAGCTGCGCAGCCTGGCCACCGACCTCCTCAAGTACTACCCGACCATCACCTTCGAGGACACCCACTTCCACCTCATCGAGGCGATGGGTCGCATCATGCCGGAGGTCTCCCTCAAGACCAGCCACTGGGTGCTCAAGAACCTCGCCCAGCGTGGCGCGGAGGTGCACCTGGAGACCCAGCTGACCTCTGCCGTCGGCGGTGTCATCGAGCTCTCCACCGGGGAGTCCTTCGAGACCGACCTCATCGTCTGGACCGCGGGCGTCATGGCCAACCCCGTCCTGCGGAACACGGATCTGCCGATCGAGGAGCGCGGGCGCCTGCGCGTCGGCGCCGACCTGCGCGTCATCAACGACGACGGTGTGGTGCTGGATGCCTGGGGTGCGGGCGATGTGAGCGCCGTCCCCGATCTCACCGGGGCCGGCGTTGGCGGATTCTGCGTGCCGAACGCCCAGCACGCCGTCCGTCAGGGCAAGCTCCTCGCGAAGAACCTCGCCGCGTACCTGCGGGGGGAACTGCCCAAGGAGTACTTCCACAAGAACATGGGGGCCGTCGCCGGTCTCGGACTCGGTGAGGGCGTCTTCCAGTCGGGGAAGTTCGCCGTTAAGGGCCCGCTCGCCTGGCTCATGCACCGCGGATATCACGGTCTCGCCGTGCCGATGTGGGAGCGCAAGATTCGGGTGTTCAGCGTCTGGATCCTCAACTTCATCCTGCGTCGCGACATCGTCTCGCTGGAGGCCAGGGTGTCCCCTCGGGTCGCCTTCGAGACCTTCGCATCGCGTCCGAAGCCCCCCGTGCCGGAAAAGGTCGCACCCTAACTCCTCCCCGTGCCCGGGGTTCCGCCGGGTCAGGCCGCGCAGCTCGTCAGTGGTACGGCAACCGCGCGGTGTTTCGTCGACGGCGTGCGGGTATTCAACACCCGCGCCATCGACGACACACCGCGCCGTCGCTGTTGGCGGCACCTCAGTAGGCTGGGGCACGCGCCCCCGTAGCCCAATCGGCAGAGGCAGACGACTTAAAATCGTCCCAGTGTGGGTTCGAACCCCACCGGGGGTACCAGTGTCTCGCGGCGCGAAGCTCAGCCGCGTTCGGGCACCGGCTCGACGAAACGCATCCAGGCCCAGACGGCGAGGCTCAGCGCGGCGAAGGCCGTCGCGACGGCGAGCGAGCCGATCACGGGGAAGTTCGCTCCGGCACCGCCGAGGATGATGGCCGAGACGATGACACTGACGATCGCCGTGGTGACGAGCCAGATCGGCAACGACCACTCCAGCAACACCCGCCCGGGCAGCGTCGCCACCGGCAGCACCAGCACGATGGCCGAGCCGAGCCCGGCGAGCGCGACCGTCGCGAGCATCTCCGAGAGGGCGGATGCCCAGAACCCGTCGACCGGTCCGAGCCAGCCGTGGAACAGCCAGGCGGCGACGGCCAGGAGCATCACCGCGCCGATCTCGGTGAGGTTGACGAGGGCCCTGCGCCGAACGGGCACTCGCCCGGTGAACCCGATTCCGATCAGCACGCCCACGACGACGGGCGGCTGGAGTCCCGTCCATCGCGAGAGCGGTGCGGCCAGCGCGGCGGCGACGAGCAGCATCGGCAGGAACCGCAGCCGTCCGGAGATGCCCTGCGAGAGCGCTCCGAGGCGGGTGGCAGCGGCAACACCGACGACGTTGAGCACCGACAGCCCGATCCCGACGGCGACAACGAGCCGCAGGTAACGCACCTCGTTGTTCAGCCCGGCAGACATCACGATGAAGAGGACCGCGATCGCGAGCGGGATCGCCCCGGCGAGCCAGGGGTTGACCGGCTTCGGCTGGACCGCGGCGGTCAGCTCGTCATCGGGCCCGCGATTGCGCCCCAGCAGGCGCATGGAGGGCCGGCGGATGCGCCCACGCAGGGTCATCAGCAGCAGCCTCAGCGGCAGCGCGACGAGCAGGATGAATCCGACGGCGAGCACGGGCGCCATCAGCCAGTTGCCCCGCACGATCGTCTCGGCCAGCGTCGGCAGACTCGCGCCGAAGCCGGTCGGGGTGCCCCAGGTGCTCGAGGGGCCAGGAGCCGCCGGTGCCGGGGTGTGGCTCGGTCCCGGGGTCGGCGTGGGCCCAGGGGTCTGCGACGGGGTCGGAGTCCCGGGCGGCGGCACCGCGGGAGGCACGGCGGGAGAAGGCCCGGGGCTGCTGCCGACGGCGTCGAAGTAGACCGTGATCGCGCGCGACGGTGCGCTGTAGTTGCCCGCTCCGTCACGCTGGATCGCGCGGACGGCATGTGTCCCCGGCGTGATCCCCCCTGCCCCGCAGCTCCAGGATCCGCCGGAGACCTGGGCCGTGCACACGGGGGTGTTGCCGACATAGACGTCGACCACCGCACCGGTTTCCCCGGTTCCGCCGGAGACGATGCGGGTGCCGGTGATGTGGCTGCCCGCCCGCGGCGACCGGATCACCGGGCTGGCCGGCGCATCCTTGTCGACGACGATGGACAGCCCGCCGGTGGGGTCGGATGTCTCGCTGTCGCTCCAGGACTGCTGCGCTTGCACGACGTGCTGGCCGGAGCCCGCGGTGACGGCGCAGGACCAGTAGCCGCTCGCCGCCACGGTCGAGGTGCAGCCGCCGGAGAGGCTGCCGTCCACCACGGTGGTGACGTTGGTCCCGGCGAAGCCCCTGCCGGAGAGCAGTCCGCTGGTGAGATATCCCGGGCCACCGTCGATGGTCGGTGCGCCGAGCACGTCGATCGGATGCTTCGCCTCGGTCACCGTGCCGTTCAGCGTCTGATCCGCGGTGATGACGATGCCCTTGCCGTTGGGCAGGCCGAAGCTGCAGGCCCAGGTCACTGCGAGGTTGTCACCGTGATCGTCGATGGAGCAGACCGGCGCATTACCCGTCGTGAGCGAGAGCACGGAGATCGTGCTCCCGGCATCCTTGGTGCCGTGGATGGTGATGGCGTTTCTGGGGGAAAAATCTTGTCGTCCGTCGAAGCTGAAGGTCGGCCCGGTCGGATCCGCCGCCGGTGGGCTGGCTTCCTGCCCGGACGACGGATCGCTGTCGGGTTGGGCGAGGGCGGATGGCCCCGTGCCAGAGGACGGCGATTGGGCGAACGCCGTCCCGGGTGAGGAGAGCAGCAGGAGCCCGACGATGCCGGTGACGGCAGCGACTCGACCCAGTGCGCTCGTTCGGCGATTGCGGAACGGGCGTCGGAGGACATGAGCGAGAAAGGGCTGCACCGTAGCTCCATTCAGCTATGGATTCCTCACACTGTCAATTCCGTTTCCAACTCGTCCACTTCCGTATCCAACTCGTTACAAATCCCGGCCGGAGATTGACGGAACGTCACGAGAGCGGTGATCGTTTCAGCCAAACGACTGAGACGCACGACCCAGTCGATGAGCGGAGCTGTACCCGCGCCACGGCGACTTCGTCGAGGTGCGCGACCGACTCGACCCGGAGCGGGTGTTCACCAATCCGTACCTGGACAGGGTCCTCGGCTGACGGTCGCGGCGAACCGCGGCTCAGCTCACGTGCACGGTCGGGCGACGCTTGACGTTCTTCTCCGACTCCCTGAGCACCTCACGGGTGACCGGGGCGACCTCCCCGCCGCCCGTGACGAGGAACTTGAACATGTTGGAGATCGGATTGCCCTCCGTCCACTCGAAGTAGATGCTCGGGACGGTTCCGGTGATGTCCCGGATCTCGAGCAGCACGGCCGCGAGGGTGTTCGGGACGTTTCCGCTGCGCACCTCGAGCACCCGGTAGCCGTGCTTCACCACGCCGCGCACGAGCAGGTCCTCCTCGAAGTCGGAGGAATCGGCCGGGTGCACCTCGAGGAAGATCGTGCGGGCCGGATAGGGGATGTTGCTGAATCGCCGTTCGTCGTAGTTCTTCTCGCGGTATTCCCGCTCGCTGCCGTCGTCCGGCTCGTTGGCGATGATGCGGATGTCCCCATACTCCGCATCGTCCATGACGAAGGAGACGGCCGCCTCGTCGAGCTCCACCGAGGTCGCCCGCAACTGGAAGGAGCGGTGCACCCTCGAGATGATGGAGATCACGAGGATGCCGACGACGAAGAGCGCGGCGATGCGCAGGCCCTCCGGACGCTCGATCACGTTGACGACCGTCGTATAGAGGAAGACGAGGCTGACGAGCGCGAAGCCGACCGTGCGTTTGCGTTGTCGATGCCGGCGGGCGGAGAGCGTGACGGCGACGGCGGCCGAGGTGATGAGCACGAGGACGCCGGTCGCGTACGCGCCGCCCTGCGCATCCACGTTCGCCTGGAAGAACAGGGTGATGAGGAAGGCGATGGCGATGAAGACGAGCACGAGGGGCCGCACCGCGCGCACCCAGTTCGGCGCCATGCCGTAGCGGGGCAGGTAGCGGGGCACCAGGTTGAGCAGGCCGGCCATCGCCGACGCCCCGGCGAACCACAGGATGCAGATGGTGCTGATGTCGTAGACGGTTCCGAAACCCGATCCGAGGTATTGGTGAGCGAGGTAGGCGAGGGCGCGGCCGTTGGCGGGGCCGCCGGGCTGGAAGGCCTTCTGCGGGATGAGGAAGGTGGTGACGAGGCTCGAGCTGATGAGGAAGGCGCTCATGATCACCGCGGCGGTGGTCAGCAGCCGCCCGGCTCCGCGGATGCGGCCGACCGGGTTGCTCGGGGTGTCGCTCGGGTCGCCGGTGATCTGCGGCATGACCGCGACGCCGGTCTCGAAACCGGACAGGCCGAGGGCGAGGCGGGGGAAGACCACGAGGGCGATCCCCACCATGACCAGCGGATTGCCGTGCTGAGTGTTGAGCGCGGTCCACCAGTCGCCGATCACCACGGGATCGGCGGCGACGTGGGCGATGGAGACGGCGATGACAACGACGTTGAGCGTGAGGTAGACGGCGACGAGCACGACCGCGATGCCGATCGCCTCCTTGAAGCCGCGGAGGAAGACGGCGCCCAGCAGCGCGACGAGGAACAGGGTGAGCAGCACCTGGTTGCCGTGGAACCACGAGGGGGCGAAGGGGTTCTCGATGGCGTGTGCCGCGGCGTCGGCGGCGGACAGCGTGATGGTGATCATGAAGTCGGTCGCGGCGAAACCGAGCAGCACCAGCACGAACAGCTTGCCGGACCACCAGGGCAGCAGCTTCTCGAGCATCGCGATCGAACCGGAGCCCTTGAAGCTCTCCCTGGCGACCCTGCGATAGACGGGCAGGGCGCCGAGCAGGGTCAGCAGGACGAGGACGACGGTCGCCAGCGGGGAGAGCAGGCCGGCGGCGAGGGCGGCGATGGCCGGTTGGTACCCCAGGGTCGAGAAGTAGTCGACGCCGGAGAGGCACATGACGCGCCACCAGGAATGGGTCCGCGCCGTCACCTCGGCGTGCGGTCCCTGATGCCGGGTGGAATGGTAGACGAGTCCGTCGAGGAGCCAGGTGCGAAAGCGTTCCGATAGCGCGTTCATCGTCAGTCCATTCCCCGCGCTAGAGGACCAGCAATGAGTGCACGTCGCGGCCAGGCAGCCGGGAGAGGCCGCCGAGCGCGGAGATCTCGAGCGCGACGCTGATGCCAGCGACGGACCAGCCGGCCTCCTCGATCAGCGAGCAGCTCGCGGCGAGCGTCCCCCCGGTCGCCAGCACGTCGTCGAGGAGCAGGACTCGCGAACCGGGCGGCAGCTCGTCGGGATGAAGCTGGAGGGTCGTGCTGCCGTATTCGAGGTCGTAGTCCTCCGAGAGCACCCGGCGCGGGAGCTTGCCCGGTTTTCTGATCATCACCACACCGAGGTCGGTCGCGTATGCGGCCGCGGCGGCGAGCACGAATCCCCGTGCCTCGACGCCGGCGACGGCGTCGAAGTGTCCGGCGTACGGCTCCACGAGGGCGTCGATCACCAGCCGCAGGGCCGGCCCGTTCGCGAAGACCGGGGTCAGGTCACGAAAGCTGACTCCGGGTTGGGGGAAGTCGGCGACCACCTGACTCAGTCGCTCGATTGCTTCCGTCGCGGCAACCTGCGGCATCCGTCTTTCCTCCTGTGTGCGATCCGCGATCCGGGATGCGCCTGACAATTCTCGCATCAGGCGTCAGGCTCCGATCACCGCTCGGATTCGGAGGCTCAGGCGGTGAGTCCTGGCAGGGAGCGAACCTCGACCCGCGGTCTGCTTTGGCTTGGAGCTTGCTCCGAACGGGATGAGAGCACCAGGCTCCTTCGTTATAGTTATCACGACGTGCGTGAGGCGTGTAAAAGCACGTCTCGCACCGGGTATCCGAAGCACGGTGGCGTAGGGCACCTCCCGAGGGAAAAGCATGGAACTTCTTATCGTCGTCGGCATCATCGTCCTGCTGGTCGTGATCATCGGCATCTACCTGTGGTCGACCTACAACGGCCTGGTGCGTCTGAACGTTCGTGTCGACGAGGCGTGGAGCGACATCACCGTTCAGCTCAAGCGCCGTGCCGATCTGCTGCCCAACCTCATCGAGTCGGTCAAGGGGTATGCCGCGCACGAGAAGGGCGTCTTCGAGGCCGTCACCAAGGCGCGTGCCGAATCGCTCAGCGCCACCACCCCCGCCGATGCCGCCGTGGCCGAGGGTCACGTGCAGGGTGCGCTCAAGAGCCTGTTCGCCGTCGCCGAGGCCTATCCCCAGCTCCAGGCCAGCCAGAACTTCCTGCAGCTGCAGGGTGAGCTGGTCGATACGGAGGACAAGATCCAGGCCTCCCGCCGCTTCTACAACGGCGGCGTCCGCGAGTTGAACACCAAGATCAAGACCTTCCCCAACACGCTCTTCGTTCGCGGGCTCGGTTTCTCGGAGCGTCAGTTCTTCGAGGTGGCGGACTCCGCCGCCATCGCGGAACCGCCGCGCGTGCAGTTCTGACCGCTCGCGACCGACGACCGGCTGAACCGACGCATCCATGTATCGCGCCATAGCGAAGAACAAACGCAACACCGTCTTCATCATCCTGCTCTTCCTCGTCATCATCGGCGGTCTCGGCTGGCTCGCCGGATACGTCTACAACAGCTGGAGCATCTCGATCACCGTCCTCGTGATCGCCACCGCCTACGCGCTCATCCAGTACTTCGCCGCGTCGAGGCTGGCGATCTCGATCTCCGGAGGGCAGGAGATCCAGAAGGCCGATAACCCCAGGCTCTATCGCATCGTGGAGAACCTGGCCATCACCGACGGCCTGCCGATGCCCAAGGTCTACATCGTCAACGATCCGGCCCCCAACGCCTTCGCGACCGGACGCGACCCGCAGCACGCCTATGTCGCGGCGACCAGCGGCCTGCTGGACATCATGGACGACTCCGAGCTCGAGGGGGTCATGGCCCACGAGATGGGGCATGTGCAGAACTACGACACCCGCGTGTCGATGATCGTCTTCGGCCTCGTCGTGGCCATCGGCTTCATCGCCGACCTGTTCCTGCGCTTCGCCTTCTTCGGCGGGGGGCGCAGCAACGACCGCAACAACAACGGCGGCGGCAACAACCCGATCGTGCTCGTGTTCGGCCTGGCCGCCATGATCATCGCGCCGCTCGTGGCCGCGGGGGTGCAGGCGGCGATCTCCCGCCAGCGGGAATACCTCGCGGACGCGACCAGCGCGATGACAACGAGGAACCCGGATGCGCTCGCCAGCGCCCTGGAGAAGCTCGCGGCGTACGGGCGTCCGATGCGGCGGCAGAACAGCTCCATGTCGCACCTGTGGATCTCCGACCCCAACAAGCCAGGGGTCATGAGCCGCCTGTTCAGCACTCATCCGCCCATTCCCGACCGCGTGGCCCGGCTGCACAAGATCGGCGGCGAGTTCTAGCCGCAGGCCCCCTGCCCCCTGCCCGCCCCGTCCTCTTCCATCGTCGCGGTGTTTCGTCGTCGCCGCGCAGGGTCTGCACGCGCGCGCCGACGACGAAACACCGCGACGATGAGGTTTGGGGGGTGCAGGGCGGGGCGGCGGGTGCTACGGCAGCTCGGCGGTGAGGGCGGCCGCGAGGTCACCGCGGTCGACGACCTCGATCCCGTCGAGGCCCTGCCACAGGGCGGTCTCGCGGAGCAGGGCGGCGAGACGCACCGCCGTCTCCGGTGGCGCATCCGTCTCCGTCCAGGCCGACTGCACTCGGAGCACCCCCGCCTGGCGGTCGCTCTTGAGGTCGACGCGTCCCACCAGCCGGTCGTCGATGAGCAGCGGCAGCGTGTAGTAGCCGTAGATCCGCTTGTGCGCGGGCGTGTAGATCTCGATGCGGTAGCGGAAGCCGAACATCCGCTCGGCTCGGGCGCGCTCCCAGACGATGGGGTCGAAGGGGGAGAGCAGCGCGGTCGTCTCGATGCGGCGAGGGATGCGTGCGTCCCGGTGCAGCCAGGCCGGCCGGTTCCAGCCGGCGACGCTCACCGGCAGCAGCTCGCCGCTGTCGACCAGGTCGTGTACCGCCCGTTCGGCCGGGGCCCGCTTGATGCGGAAGTAGTCGGCGAGGTCGCCGAGCGTCCCGATGCCGTGGGCCCTGGCCGAGAAACTCATCAGCTGCCGGACCGCGTCGTCCCTGGACACCTCGGCCTCGAGCAGACGCTGCGGCAGGACGGTGGCGGGCAGCGCGTAAGTCCGCTCGAACCGGCGTCGTCCCGCGGTCACCACGTCGCCGAACCGGAACAGGTACTCCAGCCCCGACTTGACGTCGGACCAGCCCCACCACGGCCCGCTGCGCTTGTTCGACTCGTGCTCGATCTGGCTCGCGGCGAGTGGCCCCTTCTCGGCCAGTTCCGCCTTCAGCCAGTCCAGCATCGGGGCGTTGGCGCGCACCCAGCCGTCCGCCTCCGGACCATAGCGCCTGCGGTAGTCCTCCATGCGCCACCGGAACAGCGGCCATGACTCGATCGGGATGATGGCCGCCTCGTGCGCCCAGTACTCGATGTAGCGGCCCTTCCTCGCGAAGGCGAGCCGGTCGAGCGCGGCGCGGTCGTAGGCGCCGAGACGGGCGAAGAGCGGGAGGTAGTGACTGCGCTCGAAGACGTTGACGGAGTCGATCTGCAACAGCCCGAGCCGCTCGATCGTGGTGTTCAACTGCCGGATGCCCGTGCTCGCCGGGCGGGGACGCGCGAAGCCCTGCGCCGCGAGCGCGATGCGCCTCGCCTGGGCCGCTGAAACCGTGTCAACCATCACGATGACACTAGCGGCCGCCTCCGTCACCGCGGCGATCCGGCCTCCGGAAGTCGCAGCACGTCGACGACGCTGTCGAGGATGGCCAGGTGCGGATGCCTCTCGAGCTCCTCCCGGCCCAGCTGGCCGGTCAGCACCCCGACACCGAGGACGCCGGCGTTGTGCGCCGCCAGGAGGTCGACGACGGTGTCGCCCGCCGCAAGGACCGCCCGCACATCCGTGATACCGGTCTTCTCCATGGCGTGATGGATGAGGTACGGCGCGGGGCGCCCGGCGGCGACCTCGGAGCTGGTGACGACGGCGTCCAGGAGGTGTCCGTCCCCCTGGCCGACCGTCCAGCCGAGCGACTCGAGCAGGGGCGCGGCGACGTCGTTGGAGAACCCGGTGGTGAGCGAGATGGCGATCCCCCGGGAACGGAGCTCGCCGATGGCCCGCTCGACTCCGGGAATGGCGACGGGAGGGTCCCCCAGATAGGCGGCGGCCAGGATGTCCCGGAATCGGCCGAAGGCGCGGCCGACGGCCTCCGGCTCCGGCGTGACCCCGCCGAGCCGCATGAGGGCCGCGATCGCATCCGACTTCTCCGCGCCCATCCAGCGCTGAAGGTCCGTCTCGGCGACCGTCGCCCCGGTCTCCTCGACGCTCTCGGCGAGGGCGGCGTAGACGAGTCCGTGATCGTCGATCGTCGTTCCCGCCATGTCGAATGCGACGAGCTGGATCACGATGTCCCTCTTCCCGACCGCCATGCCGGTCCAGGCCGTCGGAGTCCAACCAAGCAGCCTTCGGTGAACCGCACGTGAATGGCGGACGACAACCCGGCGACGCCGCCCGTTCGTCGGGGGAGGCGGCTTGACTGTCCCTCTCCGTCCGGGCAGTGTCGGATGCCGTGACCCCACGATCCGTTCCCCTTCCGCCACCGGAGAGCGTCCCGGGCGCACTCCTCGCCGAGAGCGACGTCCTCATCGTCGGTGCCGGCATCATCGGCCTCGCCCATGCCGCCGAGGCGGTGGCACTCGGCCTCACGGTGACGGTCATCGACCGCGACAGCAGGGCGGTCGGCGCGTCCGTCCGCAACTTCGGCCACTGCTGCATCACCGCCCAGTCCGGGGAGCTGCTCGAGCTCGCTCAGACGGCGCGTGAGCGCTGGCTGCACCACAGCGCGGCAGCCGGATTCTTCTCGGTGCGATCGGGGGCGCTCGCGGTCGCCAGGAATCCGGAGGAGCTCGCTGTGCTCGACGAGCTCTCCGCGGGCCGGGAGGCCGGCCAGGTGCGGCTGATCGGCGCGGACGACGTCCGCGACCGGCTATCGTCCGGCGATCCGGCCGTGGTCGGGGGAGCGGTGCTCCGCGACGACCTGCGAGTCGACCCGCGGGAGGCCGTCGGCTCGCTCGCCGCCTGGCTCGCCGAGCGGGGGGTGCGGTTCCTCTGGCGCACCTCCTATCTCGGGCAGGACGGCGGAACGGCGACCACCTCCCGGGGCAGCGTCCGGACCTCGCACACCATCGTCTGTGTCGGCCACGACCTCGATTACCTCTATCCGGA
>NZ_DASWPB010000011.1:0-7927 GCF_036404185.1 Lacisediminihabitans sp.
GCAACCGCCCGTGCCTCACATCCGCCCGGGGCCGCAGTCACTCACGGTGGCCAGATGACCCAGAACAGCAGGATGCCGACCGGCTGCAGCAGGATGCTCACGGCGAGGGTGACGCCGCGCCGGGTCGGCGTCCTCGAGAGGGTGGGATGCCCGAGCAGCGGCGACAGCGGCAGCAGCATCCGGAACAGGCTCTGCTGCGGCAGGAACACGGCGACCAGGTAGGCGACGTAGCTGCCGGTGTAGGCGAGCAGATCCGTGCCGAGCGCGCGGACGGACCTGCGGGTCATCCACCAGACGAACCCGGCGAGCACCGCGATCACCAGCAGGATTCCGACGAGACCCCAGTAGTGCCCGGCGAACAGGAACCAGGGGGTGAAGGGGAAGAAGTGCACCCGCCCGAGGTAGTCGCTCCACCACGACAGCTCGCTCTTGAAGTATCCGCTCGGGTCTCCCGTGACCGCCGAGGCGATGAGCGGCCAGGCCAGCCCGGCGGCGGCGATGACGACAACCGCCGTGACCGCCGAGACGATCGATCGGACCGGGAACGGTTCCCGCCGAAGCAGCCGCACGAGGCCGTGGATGCCGAGGGCCGCCGCCAGGGCGAGGGCACCGGGGTGCGCGAAGGCGGCCGCGACCCCGAAAGGGATCATCACGAGGTACCGCCTGGACATCATCGCGGCGAGGGCGCAGAACATGAAGAAGAGGAACACGCTCTCCGCGTAGGTGACCTCCAGCACGAAGGACATCGGCCCGAAGCAGAAGAACAGCGCGCCCCACAGCGCCGTCGTCGAACCGAATCGCTGCAGCAGCAGCCGGTGCAGGGCGAACGTGGCGGCGGCACCGAACACGAGGGCCACGAGCACGCCCGCGACCGCGAAATCGAGACCGGTCACGGCCATGATGGCGCGCACGATCATCGGATACAGCGGCAGGAACGCCCAGGCGTTCTTCTCGACATTGCCTGCGCTGTCGGCGGGCAGGCTGGTGGGATATCCGTGGAGCGCCACCTGGCGGTAGTACGGACCGTCCCAGGACTGGAGATAGCCGAGGAAGCCGGGATTGCCGTCGAAGTGGGCGATCGTCCAGCCCTGTGTGGATGCGAGGGCCCAGGCGCCGGCGAGCAGCCCGGTGGTCAGGATCCTCGAGAGTCCGTAGCCCACGAGCAGGATGACCCAGGTGGGCACGTACCGCCGCCCGATGCGCAACCGCAACGACAGGGGCGACGGGAAGCGGATGCGGCTGTCCCCGAGCATCGGATCGACCACCTTCGTGCTCACGCCTGCTCCGGTTGATTATTGCGCATCATGCAATATTTACACAGTTGCGAGGGTGATGAGGACGCCCGAGGAATGCTGATGACCGGCCAGACTGGTAACCATGACGACGACCTCTCCCTACGGCACCTGGCGCTCACCGATCTCCGCGAGGGAGCTGGCCGCGAGCGGCCATCCCGTCCAGGGCGGCGCCTGGGTCGGCGACGACGTGTGGTGGCTCGAGGCGCGACCTGGCGAGGCCGGTCGTTACGCCGTGCGCGACGGCGACGGCGACATCCTGCCCGCGCCCTGGAACGCGCGCAGCAGGGTGCACGAGTACGGCGGCGGGGCGTGGACCGTCACCGCGGACGGGGCACTGGTGTTCGTGGAGTTCTCCGACCAGCGGATGTATCGCCTCGACGCCCGCGGCGGGACACCGGTGCCGCTCACCCCGCCCGACCGGGGGTTCCGTTTCGGGGACCTCGGTCTCCACGGCGAGGAGGTCGTCGCCGTCCGGGAGACCCATTCCGACGGCGGCGTGGCCAGGGACATCGTGGCGGTCGCCCTTGACGGCAGCGGCATCCGCAGCCTGGCCTCCGGGTCCCACTTCCTCTCGCATCCTCGGTTCTCGCCCGACGGCACGAGGCTCGCCTGGATCGCCTGGGACCACCCGAAGATGCCGTGGGACGGCACCCGGCTGCGGGTCGCCGAACTGGCGACCGGCGAGGTGACCACCCTGATGGGGTCGACCACCGAGTCGGTGCTGCAACCCGAGTGGGCGGACGACAGCACACTGATCGTCAGCACCGACCGCGGCGGCTGGTGGAATCTCGCCCGGGTGACCATGGCGGGCTCGGTCACCGCCCTGCACGAGGAGGCAGCCGAGTACGGCGGTCCCCTGTGGAACCTCGGCACCCGATGGTTCTCCCCGCTCGACGATGGTCGCATCCTCGCGGTCCGCACGCTCGGCGAAGACGGTCTGGTCATCGTCGACCCCGCCACGGGAGAGGCGAGGGCGCTGCCGACCCCGCTCACCACCATCTCGCTCGGGGCGCGCAACGGAGACCGGGTGCTGGTCACCGGAGGCAGCTCCACGCTTGCGACGGGCCTGCGGATCGTCGAGCTGAGCTCGGGCGAGCTGACCGACGTGCGCCTCTCGGTGGACGATCTGCCAGACCCCGGCTACCTGCCGATCGCGCAGGCCCGGACCTTCCGGGGCGAACGGGAGGTCCACGCCTTCGTCTACCCGCCGCGGAATCCCGATTTCGTCGCTCCGGAGGGCGAGCTGCCGCCCTACATCGCCTTCGTGCACGGCGGTCCGACCTCGAGGGTCTCGGCCTCCGTCAATCCGACCATCGCCTACTTCACGAGCAGGGGGATCGGCGTCGTCGACGTCAACTACGGCGGCTCGACCGGCTACGGGCGCGACTACCGGGAGCGGCTTCGTGGGCAATGGGGTGTCGTCGACGTCGAGGACACCGTGGCCGCGGTGGTGGGACTCGCGGATGCCGGGCTCGCCGACCCCGCTCGCCTCGCGATCAGGGGTGGCTCGGCCGGAGGGTGGACGGTTCTCGCCTCGTTTACCTCCTCCGACGTCTTCGCCGCCGGCGCCTCGTACTACGGCGTCGCCGAGCTGAGACAGTTCGCTCAAGACACGCACGACTTCGAGTCACGGTACCTCGACGGCCTGATCGGTCCGCTGCCCGAGGCCGGGGACCTGTACGACTCCCGAGCTCCGCTGAACAACGTCGACCGCCTCTCGACGCCGGTGCTCCTGCTGCAGGGGCTCGATGATCGGATCGTCCCGCCGTCGCAGGCGGAGATGTTCAGGGATGCGCTCGCCGCGAAGGGCATCCCGCACGCCTATCTCGCCTATGAGGGGGAGTCGCACGGGTTCCGCAGGGCGGAGACGATCGTCCATGCCACCGAGGCGGAGCTGTCCTTCTACGGGCAGGTCATGGGATTCGATCCGGGGGACGTGCCGAGGCTGCCGCTGGACTGATCGCCGTCAGACCATCACCTGCCGCGTCTGGTCCGCTCGGAGAACGCATCCAGCGCGTCGATGATGCCCCTGGCTGCCCAGGTGCGGTTGCGCCTGCCGGAGCCGATCTGGGTGAGGATCCCATCGCCCACCAGCCGGTCGATGGCCAGCTGCACGTTCGGAGCGGTCACGCCAAGGTAGTGGATGGCCGCCCTGGCGTTGACGACAGGCCGGTACTGCAGCAGCGCCGTGAGCCGGCGGGCGGCCGAGCCCTCGCGGGAGGTGTTCCGCTCCGCCCAGCCGTGCTCCACAACGGTGAGATCGTCCACCAGCTGATTGCTGTTGGCGACGGCGGTGAATGCAGCCCTGCTGAAGACGGCGACGATCGGGTCGACATGGCCGCTGCGGTATCTCGTGAGCGCGTCGAAGTAGGCGGCCGTGTCCTGCAGGAGCCCCGCGGACAGCGGGACGGCGATGCTGCGGGTGATGTCGGCGCGCCGCAGCATCGCCTGCATGAAGGCACGGCCGGTGCGTCCGTTCACCTCCAGGAAGGGGTGGATCGTCTCGTATTGGGCGTGGCACACCGCGATGTGGGCCAGCGCGGGCAGGTCTCGTCGCCTGGCGAACTGCATCAGATCCGCCATGAGGTCCGCCACCCTGGTCTGGTGGGGAGGGACGAAGGCGGCGCGATATGGTGCGTTCGCCCCTCCGCCGATCCAGACCTGCTGATCCCGCCACCGTCCGCGGCGCTCCGGCCTGGTCGACGCGGTCAGCATGCGCTGGATGTCGACGAGCATGTTCTCGCCGAGTGAGCCGGCCCGCTCGATCGCCGCGGCGACGGCCCTGATGTTCCCGGCGATCTCCCCGGCGGCCGGTTCGAGCGACTCGTCGATCTGGGCGAGCGCAATCGCCTGCGCCGTGCTCGTGACCCGTTCGATGGCGGAACTGGAGGTGCCCTCCGCGAAGAGGAGCAGCTCGGCAAGGGGGAGCGGTGACCTCGCATGCTCGGTGTCGAATCGGATGAGCTCCGCCGTCGCATCCGTGGCGAAGGTGGTCGTCTCGGTCGAGAGCGGGATGGCACGGTCCTCGAGCAGGGGGACGACGGCCGCACGGTACGGTCCGGAGGAGGCGCGGAGCGGGCCGAACGAGTCCCTGACCTCACGAGCGGGCTCCCAGGTGCGCTGTTCGTAGGCGACCGCCGGCCAGGAACCCACAACGCTGTCGACCATTCCCAGATCCTACCGCCCCGTCCGAGCCCACACCTGGATGATGTCATAACCGACATTAAGGAGGTCCGTTAGCGCCGGTTACCGGGGGAACCGATGTCACTCCCTCCCGTAGGAATCGGCTAGCGCCTCATCGGCGAATAACCGCGTTGACTTCGCAGGCGCGGCCTCATAGGGTCGAGAAATCGATTGCACGACTGGCAGAGACGCCACGGAAGGAAGCCAACAACGATGTCGTATTCCCTATGGATGCTTGAGTATTCTCAGTGCCTCGCCCAGCCGATGGGATGCATCTTCTACGGCCAGTGGAACGCGGGCACCCGCCGATTCGCCTACAGCTATGCCTACGTCGAGGGTGCAGGGCACAAGATCCTCGTGGACATCGGCCACGACAACACCTCGTCGAACAAGCACTTCAACGACATCAACGACATCGTCGACTGGCACTCGCCCCACGACATCCTCGCCAAGGTCGGCGTGACCCCCGAGGAGATCGACACGGTCATCCTGACGCACGCCCACTACGACCACGCCGGCGCGACGAGGTTCTTCCCCAACGCCACCTTCTACCTCCAGCGGGTCGAGCTGGAGAGCTCGAGGTGGGCCCTCGACAACAAGCACCTGTACAGCTCGATCATCGGCGCTCTCGACCCGGAGGACGTGACCCTGCTCGAGGAGCTGGCCGAGAGCGGAAGGCTCCGGCTGCTCGACGGCGCCGTGGAGGACCTGTTCCCCGGCCTGTCCATCCGCACGGCACTCGACACCCACACCATGGGCGGCCAATACGTCGTCGTCTTCGACGGTCTCCACAACTGGGTGATCACCGGCGACGCCCTCTACAGCTACGAGAACGCCGAGGGCATCGGCCAGTCCGGCGAGATGGTCAACATCGGATTCGGCGGCGGAAGCGGATGGCGGGGCCTCCAGATCATCGACGAGATGGTGAAGACCGCCGGCGACACCAACCGCCTGGTGATCGTCCACGAGCATGCGACCTTCGACCGCCATCCGTCCCGGGAGTACGACGACGGGCTCCACGTCGCCGAACTGCACCTGGCCCCTCACGAGGTCACGCGGATCCGGAAGACCGCCTAGGCGCATCCCCCTGTCTTTTCATCCCAGCACCGCATCACCCGATCACCCGATTCCCAAGGAGAAACCAGCAATGCGAAAGAAGAAGAACACCGTAGTTCTCGCCCTTGCCCTGGCCAGCACCGCGCTCGTCACCCTGAGTGCCTGCAGCGTCCCCGGCGAAGGAACGACCTCGACGAGCGCGAGCAAGAACACGCTGCTCGGCATCGTCACCATCAGCGCGACCGACTCCAACAACGCCAGGGTCATCCAGGGCGCGACGGCCGCGGCCAAGGCCGCCGGCTGGAAGGTGGAGGTCGTCGACGCCGCCGGCAGTGCCGACCAGGCCAACACCGCGATGACCAACTTCGTCAGCAAGGGCGCGGGGATGATCTTCGATCTCGTCTTTCCCGCCACGTCGCTCGGAGCCGGTCTCTCGGCGGCGAGGAACGCCGGCGTGCCCGTCGCGACCTGGGGAGGCGGACTCGCCACCGGCGTCGCGATGACGACGGGCGACGGGGCGCCATTCGCGGAGCCGTCGACGAAGAAGCTGATCTCCGACCTCGCAGGCGGAGGAAGCGTCCTCGCGCTCACCTACCGCACCGGGCAGGTCTGCAGGGACCGCGAGACGCTGTTCGACAAGATGCTCGCCTCCCACCCCGACATCACGGTGAGCAAGAACGAGGTCAACATCCCCGGCTTCCTCCAGGACGGCTCGAAGTACGCGACCGCCTGGCTCGCCGGTCATCCGGAGGGCTCCGGCAAGCTCGCCATCTGGGGATGCTGGGAGGACCCGACGCTCGGCGCCATCTCGGCGCTCAAGCAGCTGGGCCGCACCGACGTCCTCACCTACGGCATCAACGGATCGAGCACCGCGATCAAGGCCGTTCAGGACGGCACGCTGACCTCCACCGTCTACGAGGACGGGGTCAAGGAGGGCAAGACGATGTTCTCCACGACGCAGAAGGCGATCAAGGCCGGCTCGGGCTGGAAGCCGAAGGCCGTCGAGGTCCCCGGTGTCCTGGTGACGGCCGACAACGTCGCGGCCTTCGTCGCCTCGCACCCAGAAGCCCTGAAGTAGGAGGAACCGACATGAGCACCGTGACCGACTCCCGAGCGTCATCGACCACTCTGACGCCACTGATCTCCGTCTCCGGCGTGAGCAAGTCGTTCGGTGGTGTGCAGGCGCTGAAGGACGTGTCCCTGCAGATACGCCCCGGCGTCGTTCACGGTCTCATCGGGGCCAACGGCGCGGGCAAGTCGACCCTGATCAAGTGCCTCGCCGGGATCGAGCATCCCGATGCCGGCACGATCATGGTCGACGGCCAGGCGGTCGAGATCGTCGATCCCGACGCCGCCAGCGCGCACGGGCTGGCGTTCATCCACCAGGAGATGAGCCTGATCCCCGGATGGGACGTGCTGCGCAACATGATGCTCGGCGCGCGTCCGGCCACCCGGCTGGGTGTCATCGACTGGCGCCCCTCGCGGGCGGCGGCCAGACGCGTCGCGGCGACGCTCGGCATGACCTTCAGCCTCTCGACCAACGTCGACGAGCTCAGCGCGGCCGACAAGTGGCTGGTCCTCATCGGCCGTGCGCTCATGCGCGACTCGCGGATGATCGCGATGGACGAGCCGACCGCCTCGCTCTCCTCCCAGGAGGCCACGCGGCTGCACACGATCATCCGGGAGCTCGCCGCGGCGGGCACCGCGATCATCTTCGTGTCCCACCGGCTCGACGAGGTGTCGCAGCTGTGCGAGGACGTGACCGTGTTCAAGGACGGCGGCGTGACGCGCAGGGTCGTCGGCGAGACGGTCTCGAAGGCGGATCTCGTGCGGGCCATCGTCGGCCGCGACGTGGAGATCGCCGAGCACGGTCGGGAGGTCCGTCCGACGGGCAGGCCGGTGCTCGAGGTGCGCGGCGTCAGCGACGCCGGGCTGCTGAGGGATGTCTCACTCACCGTCCACGCGGGAGAGGTGCTCGGCCTCGCCGGCCTGGTCGGAGCGGGACGCACGGAGCTCGCGCGGGTCGTCTACGGGGAGACCAAACGCACGGCGGGCACGATCGTCCTCGACGGCAGGGAGGTGACCTTCCGGGAGCCCGCCGACGCCGTGCGGGCCGGGATAGGACTCGTGCCGGAGGAACGCCGGTCCGAGGGCCTGTTCCTCGACCGCTCCATCGACTTCAACATCAACATCGCCGGGCTCGACTCCCTCGTCCGCGGCTGGTTCTGGCCGCTGATCAACTTCCGCGAGGGCAGGCGGCGGGCACAGCGGACGGCGAAGGACGTCACGGTGAAGACCCGCGACGTCGCCGATCCCGTCGGCTCGCTGTCCGGCGGGAACCAGCAGAAGGTGGCCATCGCCCGCTGGCTGCTGGACACGCCCCGCCTCCTGAT
>NZ_DASWPB010000012.1:0-5315 GCF_036404185.1 Lacisediminihabitans sp.
CTGCTCTGCCCCGCCCACCATCACCTGCTGCATGCCTCCGGATTCACCATGACGATGGTCGACGGCAGACCCTGGCTGCTCGCCCCACCGGAGCTCGACCCGGATCAGACCTGGCGGCGGCTCGGCAAGGCCCGGGTCACCATGCGACCCGGCGATAGCGAGGAGTCGGCGGCGTGAGGGGCATCACCGTCCGGCAAGGACCGTGGCGGCTACCAGGCGGCCGTCTCGTAGTCCTTGAGGAAGACGCCGTACAGGTCCTCGCCGCCCTCGCCCCGCACGATCGGGTCGTAGACCCGTGCCGCGCCGTCGACGAGGTCGAGCGGGGCGTGGAAGCCCTCCTCCGCCAGCCGCACCTTCGTGGGATGCGGGCGCTCGTCGGTGATCCAGCCGGTATCGACGCTCGTCATGAGGATGCGATCGGTCTCGAACATCTCCTTCGCGCTCGTCCGCGTGAGCATGTTGAGCGAGGCCTTCGCCATGTTGGTGTGCGGATGCCCCGGCCCCTTGTAGCCCCGACCGAACTGCCCCTCCATCGCCGAGACGTTGACGATGTAGGTGCGCCGCGCCGACGAGGCGGCCATCGCCGGCCGCAGGCGGGAGACCAGCAGGAACGGCGCCGTCACATTGGCGAGCTGCACCTCGAGCATCTCGAGCGGATCGACCTCGTGCACGAACTGGGTCCAGCTGTTGGAATCGTGGTGATCCGGCACGAGGCCGCCGGCGTCGATCGCCGTCCCCGCGGCGAGCCGGGCGAGCGAGGAGGATCCGGCCGCCAGGGCGAGCTCGGTCAGACCGGCGGCGCTGAACCGGTCTGCCCCGAGGTCGCCTTCCTCGAGGCCGGTGACCCCGAGCTGGGCGGCCCCCAGATCGGTGATGCCGAGATCGGTGTTGCCGAGCGAGGCCGCGCCGGCGAGAAGAGGATGGCTCGCCACGGAGGCGGCGAGCGCCTGCGGATGGGCGTCACTGGTGTGGCCGAAGGTCAGCAGCTCCGGCAGGGGACCGTCGGGAAGCGGTTCGGACTCCGCCTCGGCCAGAAGGGCGTACGAGCCCGGCGAACGGCGCACGGTCTGGGCGGCGTTGTTGATGAGGATGTCGAGCGGTCCGGCCGCGATCATCGTCTCGGTCAGGCCGACCACCTGGGCGGGGTCCCTGAGATCGATGCCGACCACCCGCAGGCGGTGCAGCCAGTCCCGCGAATCGGGCAGGGACGAGAACCGGCGCACGGCATCACGGGGGAACCGGGTGGTGATGGTGGTGTGCGCGCCGTCCCTGAGCAGGCGCAGGGCGATGTACATGCCGATCTTGGCCCGGCCGCCGGTGAGCAGGGCGTTCCTTCCGGTGAGATCGGTGCGGGCGTCCCGCTTGGCGTGGCTCTTGGCCGCGCAGTCGGGACACAGCTGGTGATAGAAGGCGTCGACCTGCGTGTAGTGCTGCTTGCAGATGTAACACGGCCGCGACTTGATCAGGGTGCCAGCCGTCGGGGCGGCGACGGTGATGGCGAGTGGGATGCCGCGCGTCTCGTCGTCGATCCGGTCCGGGGCTCCCGTCGCGGTCGCCGCCACCACTCGCCTGTCGGCCTCGGCGACCTCGGCCCGCTTCTCGAGGCGGCGGCTCTTCTTGACCGATTTGAACATCCGTGCGGTCGCCCGGCGAACGGCGACGAAGTCGGGGTGCTCCTCGTCGATGCCGTCCATCGCCGCAAGCACCCTCAGGGTCACCTCGAGGTCTGCGGGGTCGATGGCGGGGTCGGAGGGCACAGGAGATTCTACGTCGGGAGCGGGGACGGGGCGATCACGGGCACCAGGCGATCACGAGCACGGGGCGATCACAGGAGCCGGGGGCCCGGACCCGCCGCGGCGAGCTCGTCGTCGGGGTTGAGCAGCCGGCAGGCCTTCATCGACAGGCATCCGCATCCGATGCATCCGGTCAGCTCGCGCTCGAGCCGTTCGATGGCGAGCCGGCGTTCCTCGAGCGCGGCCCTCCAGGCACGGGACATGCGCTGCCAGTCGGCCTGGGTCGGCGTCTGGTCCAGCGGCACCGTGGAGAACACCTCCTGCACGTCCGTCAGCGGGATCCCGACGCGCTTGGCCATCACGATGAGGGAGATGCGACGGATCATGTGGCGGGGAAAGCGGCGCTGGTTGCCGTTCGTCCGCTGCGAGACGATGAGGCCCATCCTCTCGTAGAAGTGGAGGGCGGACACGGCGACACCGGTCCTCCTGCTGATCTCACCGACGGTGAGGAGATCGTCCGACGAGGGATGAGCCGCCGCTGGGGAATCACCCGCCGTCGAGCCGCCCTCTGTCGAGATCGCCACCCGTCCACCCCTTCCGTCGATTATGTGCGACGAGTATAGCTTGACCTCAAGTGAGGTTTAGGTTTTAACCTGAAGAAGCGATTCGCCCGCCGGGTCCTCACCTGTCCCGAAACGAACCGCGTCGAACCACCGACAACAGGAAAGAAGAATCATGACCGCCTACACACTGCCGCCTCTTCCCTACGACTACTCCGCCCTGGAGCCCCACATCTCGGGAACGATCATGGAGTTGCACCACGACAAGCATCACCAGGCCTACGTGACCGGGGCGAACACGGCCATCGACCAGCTGGCCGAGGCCAGGGACACCGGCAACCTCGCGGGGGTGAACAAGCTCGAGAAGGACCTCGCCTTCAACCTTGGCGGCCACGTCAACCACTCCGTGTTCTGGACCAACATGTCCCCGGATGGCGGCGACCGGCCGACCGGGGAGCTCGCCGCGGCCGTGGACGACGCCTTCGGGTCCTTCGACAAGTTCCAGAGCCACTTCACGGCCACGGCGCTCGGCGTGCAGGGCTCCGGCTGGGCGGTGCTGGCGTGGGACGCACTGGGTGCGCGGCCCGTCATCTTCCAGCTCTTCGACCAGCAGGGGAACGCCCCGCTCGGGGTGGTCCCGCTGCTTCAGCTCGACGTCTGGGAGCACGCCTACTACCTCGACTACAAGAACGTGCGTGCCGACTACGTCAAGGCGTTCTGGAACGTGGTCAACTGGAGCGACGTGCAGCAGCGGTTTGCGGCCGCGCAGGCCGCGACGGTCCTCCCGGCCTGAGCGGGGCCGGCCAGGAAGAGACGATGACAGCAGTCGAGACGACGATGGCGGACAGGTTCAAGGCGGCCTTCCGGAGCCATCCGGCCGGGGTGGCGTTGATCACCGCGAACGGCCCGCATGGTCCGGTCGGGTTGACGGCCTCGAGCGTCGCCTCGGTGGCCGTCGATCCGACCACCCTGGTCTTCTCGGTGACCCGGTCGAGCGGCTCGGCCGGCGACATCCTCGCGGCCGATCGCCTTGTGGTGCACCTGCTGCGGGCGGAGAACGTCGAGGTGGCCAGGGCCTTCGCCCGCTCCGGGGAGCCGCGCTTCACGGCGGAGCAGCGGTGGACGACCCTACCGACGGGGGAGCCGCTCCTGGCGTCCGCGCCGGTCGCGATGCTCGCTCGCCCCATCCATCAGGTCGCCGTCGGCTCGTCGACCCTCGTCGTCGCCGAGGTGCTCGATGTCATCGAGGGCGAGCCGGGCACGCCGCTGGTCTATCACGACCGGCTGTTCCATTCCCTGGGCGGCGAGACCGTCCTGTAGGAGGGGCCCCGGGCATCTGGAATGGCCGCGGGGATATCGGGGGCTCCCGGGTGTGGCACGGTTGACTCATGACCACCACGCCCGGGACGCCCCTGCTCGAGCGCCTGCCACCGACCTACGACCCGGATGCCGTCTACTCGGCCTTCGTGGAGTGGGCGGCCGAGCGCGGGCTGAGCCTCTACCCGGCCCAGGACGAGGCGATCATCGAGATCGTCTCCGGCGCCAACCTCATCCTGAGCACGCCGACGGGAACCGGCAAGTCGCTTGTGGCCATCGCCGCGCACTTCGCGGCCATCGGCGAGGGCAGGCGCACCTTCTACACGGCGCCCATCAAGGCGCTGGTCTCGGAGAAGTTCTTCAGCCTGGTCGAGGTCTTCGGCGCGCAGAACGTCGGCATGGTCACCGGCGACTCCAGCGTGAACGCGGATGCCCCGATCATCTGTTGCACGGCCGAGATCCTCGCCAACCTCGCCCTGCGTGAGGGGGAGGACGCGCCGGTCGACCAGGTGGTCATGGACGAGTTCCACTTCTACTCCGACCCCGATCGCGGCTGGGCCTGGCAGGTGCCGCTGCTCGCCCTGCCGCGGGTGCAGTTCATCCTCATGTCGGCGACCCTCGGCGACGTGGACTGGCTCGCGAAGGACCTGTCCACCCGCAACAGCAGGGAGACCGCCGTCGTCACCGGGGTGGACCGGCCCGTCCCGTTGCACTACTCCTACGCGACGACACCCGTGCACGAGACCGTCGAGGACCTGCTCGCCACCGGCCAGGCGCCGATCTACATCGTGCACTTCTCCCAGCTGGCCGCCCTCGAACGCGCCCAGGCGCTCACGAGCATCAAGATCGCCAGCCGTGAGCAGCGGGACGAGATCGCGGAGGCGATCGGCGACTTCCGGTTCACGACCAATTTCGGGCGCACCCTGAGCCGGCTCATCCGTTCGGGCATCGGCGTCCACCACGCCGGGATGCTGCCCAAGTACCGCCGGCTGGTCGAGCAGCTCGCCCAGCGCGGGCTGCTCAAGGTCATCTGCGGCACGGACACCCTCGGTGTCGGCATCAATGTGCCGATCCGCACCGTGCTGCTCACCGCCCTCACGAAGTTCGACGGCACACGCATGCGGCAGCTCAATGCGCGCGAGTTCCACCAGATCGCGGGGCGGGCCGGACGCGCCGGCTATGACACGGCAGGCACGGTCGTCGCGCAAGCCCCCGAGCACGAGACCGAGAACCTCAAGGCCATCGAGAAGGCCGGTGACGACCTCAAGAAGCGTCGCAAGATCGTGCGCAAGAAGGCGCCAGAAGGGTTCGTCTCGTGGGGCGAACCGTCATTCAATCGGCTGATCGAGGCAGAACCCGAGACCTTGACCTCGAGCATGCAGATCACCAGCGCGATGATGATCAACGTCATCGGCCGTGGCGGCGACGTGTACGAGCACCTGCGGGCCTTGATCTTCGACAACCACGAGTCGTGGAAGCGGCAGCTCGCCCTCGCGCGGCGCGCCTTGGGCATCTACCGCACCCTGCTGACCGCGGGCGTCGTGGAGCAGGCCGATGGAAGGGTGCGCCTCACGGTCGATCTCCAACCGAACTTCGCGCTCAACCAGCCGCTTTCGCCCTTCGCGCTCGCCGCGTTCGAGCTGCTCGATCCCGACTCGGCCGACTATGCGCTCGACGTCATCTCGATCGTCGAGGCGACTCTCGA
>NZ_DASWPB010000013.1:0-5823 GCF_036404185.1 Lacisediminihabitans sp.
GTGTCGTGGACGGTGCTCGGCAGGTTGACCGCGATGGTCATGCTCTCCGGAAGGCTCGAGGCCAGGTCGTCCGTGGGGGCGTCGAGGCCGACGGTGGCATCGCCCGCTTCATCCGATTCCCTGCTTGTGGCAGCCATGACAACAACACCTTCCCCGACTCGCGAACCCTCAAGTTTACCCCGGAGACGGATCTGTCCACCGACCGGGTCCCGCAGTCGCCCGATCAGGCCGGGCCGATCTCGACCAGCAGATCGCCGGCGTCGGCCTGTCTCGTCTTCGGCACCGCGAGCCGTCTCACCGTTCCCGCGATGGCGGTCGTGATCGCCGCCTCCATCTTCATCGCCTCGATGGTGGCCACGGTCTGGCCCGCCTCCACCCGGTCTCCCTCGGCGACCTGCAGCGTGACGACGCCGGAGAACGGGGCGGACACGTGTCCGGGATTGGTCACATCCGCCTTCTCCGCCGACGGTGCGTCGACCGCGATGCGGCGATCGCGAACGAACACCGGCCGGAGCTGGCCGTTGAGCATCGTCATGACGGTGCGCATGCCCTTGTCGTCCGGGTCGCCGATGGCCTCCAGCCCGACATAGAGGCTGATCCCCTTGCTGATCGCGATGACGTGTTCCTGACCCTGCCGCAGCCCGTAGAGGTAGTCGACCGTGTCCACGACGGAGAGGTCGCCGAACTCGTCGCGCACCTGCTCGAACTGGGCCGTCGGACCGGGGAACAGCAGACGGTTGAGCGTCGCCCTGCGCGAGGCGGCGTCGCCTGCGAGACCGGCACGGTCCTCCTCGCTGATCTCCTCGACCCCGATCTTCACCATGCGGCCGGCAAGGACCTTGCTGCGGAATGGCTCTGGCCAGCCTCCCGGGAGGTCGCCGAGCTCTCCCGCCATGAAGCCGATGACGGAGTCCGGGATGTCGTACTTGTCGGGATTCTGCTCGAAGTCGTCCGGATCGGCGTTGGCCGCCGCCAGGGCGAGGGCGAGATCGCCGACCGCCTTCGACGACGGGGTGACCTTCGGGGGGCGCCCGAGAATCCTGCTCGCCGCGGCGTACAGGTCCTCGATCAGCTCGAATCGGTCGCCGAGGCCGAGCGAGATGGCCTGCTGGCGCAGGTTGCTCAGCTGCCCGCCGGGGATCTCGTGCTTGTAGACCCGCCCGGTCGGACCGGCAAGACCGGACTCGAACGGCCGGTAGGCATGGCGCACCGCCTCCCAGTACGGCTCGAGGTCGGAGACGGCGCGCAGCGAGAGGCCGGTGTCGCGTTCCGTGTGGGCGAGGGCGGCGACGAGCGCGGATGCGGACGGCTGGCTGGTGGTCCCCGCCATCGGCGCGCTCGCGACGTCCACGGCGTCGGCACCGGCACGGCTGGCCGCGAGCAGGGTCGCCAGCTGACCGCCCGGCGTGTCGTGGGTGTGGACGTGCACCGGCAGGTCGAAGCGCTCACGCAGGGCACCAACCAGCTTCTCCGCCGCGCTGGCGCGAAGCAGCCCGGCCATGTCCTTGATGGCAAGGATGTGCGCCCCCGCCTCGACGATCTGCTCGGCGAGTCTCAGGTAGTAGTCGAGGGTGTACAGGTCCTCGGCGGGATCGAGGAGGTCGCCGGTGTAGCAGAGGGCGACCTCCGCGACGGTGGTGCCGGTCGAGAGCACCGCGTCGATCGCCGGACGCATCTGCGAGATGTCGTTGAGTGCGTCGAAGATGCGGAAGATGTCGACGCCGGTTGACGCCGCCTCCCGCACGAAGGCATCCGTCACCTCGGTCGGGTACGGGGTGTAGCCCACGGTGTTGCGCCCACGCAGCAGCATCTGGATGGCAACGTTCGGCAGCGCCTCCCGCAACGAGGCGAGGCGATCCCACGGGTCCTCGCCGAGGAACCGCAACGCGACGTCGTAGGTCGTACCGCCCCAGGCCTCGACCGAGAGCAGTCCGGGGGTCATCCTGGCCACGTACGGGGCGACGGCGACGAGGTCCCTCGTCCGCACCCTGGTCGCCAGCAGCGACTGGTGAGCGTCGCGGAAGGTGGTCTCGGTGACCGCCAGGGCGGTCTGGCTACGCAGCGCACTGGCGAAGCCGACCGGGCCGAGCTCGAGCAGGCGCTGACGGGAGCCGTCCGGGGCGGGTTCGGTGATGTCGATCGACGGCAGCTTGACTGTCGGGTCGATGATGCCCTCCCCGTCGCCGTTGGGGTGGTTGACCGTGACGTCGGCGAGCCAGTTGAGGATCTTGGTGCCGCGATCCTTCGACTGGCGCGTCGCGAACAGCTCAGGGCGCTCCTCGATGAACGAGGTGCTCAGATCGCCGGCGACGAAGGTCGGGTCGTCGAGGACCGCCTGGAGGAACGGGATGTTCGTGGAGATGCCGCGGATGCGGAACTCCGCGAGTCCGCGCTTGGCACGGGCGACCGCCGCGGGGAAGTCGCGACCCCGGCAGGTCATCTTCACGAGCATGGAGTCGAAGTGCGGGCTGATCTGGGTGCCGGGGTCGATCGTGCCGCCGTCGAGCCTGACCCCACCGCCGCCCGGCGAGCGGTAGTTGGTGATCTTGCCCGTGTCGGGGCGGAAGCCGGCCGCCGGATCCTCCGTCGTGATGCGGCACTGCAGGGCGGCGCCGTGCATGCGGATGTTCTCCTGGGTGAGCCCGAGCTCACGAAGGGTCTGCCCGTAGGCGATGCGCATCTGCGCCTGCACGAGATCGATGTCGGTGATCTCCTCCGTCACCGTGTGCTCGACCTGGATGCGCGGGTTCATCTCGATGAACACGTGCTGACCCTTGCGCTCCCCCGCCGTGTCCAGCAGGAACTCCACGGTTCCTGCGTTCACGTAGCCGATCGATTTGGCGAAGGCGATGGCGTCGCGATACATGGCCTGGCGGATGTCCTCGTCCAGGTTGGGTGCCGGGGCGATCTCGATCACCTTCTGGTGGCGCCGCTGCACGGAGCAGTCCCGTTCGAACAGGTGGACGGTCTCCCCCGTCTCGTCGGCGAGGATCTGCACCTCGATGTGCCGCGGACGCACCACGGCCTGCTCCAGGAACATGGTCGGATCGCCGAAGGCGCTGTCCGCCTCGCGCATCGCGCCTTCGAGGGCCTCCCTGAGGTCGGCCTTCTTGTCGACCCTGCGCATCCCGCGACCGCCGCCGCCGGCGACGGCCTTCGCGAAGATCGGGAACCCGATGGCGTCGGCTCCGGCGAGCAGCTCGTCGATGTCCTTCGAGGCGGGGGTCGACCTGAGCACCGGGACGCCGGCGGCGACCGCGTGCTCCTTCGCGGTGACCTTGTTCCCGGCCATCTCGAGCACGTGCTGGCCGGGGCCGATGAAGGCGATGCCGGCCGCGGCCGCGGCCTCCGCGAGTTCGGGGTTCTCCGAGAGGAAGCCGTAGCCGGGATAGATGGCGTCCGCTCCGGACTCACGAGCGACCCGGACGATCGCGGCCACATCGAGATAGGCGCGTACCGGATGGCCGCGCTCGCCGATCTGGTAGGCCTCGTCCGCCTTGAGCCGATGCATCGAATTACGATCCTCGTAGGGGAAAATGGCCACCGTGTGGGCGCCCAGTTCGTAGGCGGCGCGGAAGGCGCGAATCGCGATTTCGCCGCGGTTGGCCACGAGGATCTTCTTGAACATCTGGTCCTTTCCAACTCCGGCTCGCGACACGCGGGAGTCCGAAGGACCCGGCCGCGAAATCGCTGTGACGGCGACACGAAGATTTAGGTTCTTTCAGACTAGTGAAGGTATCGTCTCTTCTTGTGCATGTACTCAGCGTGAGCTCCCTCAAGGGAGGGGTGGGAAAGACCACTGTGACGCTCGGGCTCGCCTCCGCCGCCTTCGCGAAGGGTCTGCGCACCCTCGTGGTGGACCTCGATCCGCAGTCTGACGTATCGACCGGCATGGACATCAACGTCGCCGGACACCTCAGCGTCGCGGACGTCCTCGCCTCCCCCAAGGAGAAGATCGTCATAGCGGCGATCGCTCCGAGCGGATGGACCAAAGGCCGTCCGGGCAAGATCGACGTCATGATCGGAAGCCCGTCGGCCATCAACTTCGACGGCCCGCATCCGAGCATCCGCGACATCTGGAAGCTCGAGGAGGCGCTGGCCAACGTCGAAGCCGACTACGACCTCGTTCTGATCGATTGCGCCCCGTCCCTCAACGCGCTCACCCGCACGGCCTGGGCTGCGAGCGACCGGGTGACCGTCGTCACCGAGCCGGGACTGTTCTCCGTCGCCGCCGCCGATCGTGCCCTTCGTGCGATCGAGGAGATCCGCAGGGGCCTCTCGCCCCGTCTTCAGCCTCTCGGCATCATTGTCAACCGGGCCAGGGTCCAGTCGCTCGAGCACCAGTTCCGCATCAAGGAGCTCCGCGACATGTTCGGCCCGCTCGTGCTGAGCCCCCAGCTGCCCGAGCGCACCTCGCTCCAGCAGGCGCAGGGCGCCGCCAAGCCGCTGCACGTCTGGCCGGGCGAGAGCGCCCAGGAGATGGCACACAACTTCGACCTGCTGCTCGATCGCATCCTTCGCACCGCGAAGATCGGCGAGTACGCGGTCACCGCCTAACGCGGTCGACACCTGACCAGGCTCCCGCAGCCGTTTCCCGTCCACGAACACTCCCACAGGACCCACACCAGCCATCGGCAGGGAAAGTTCACCGAGTCGCCGAGCGGTGGGTCGGACAACGCATCAGCGACTCTGACATCCACGCTCTTGGGTTCCTACTCCTGCTCGTCAGAGGAGAACCTTGACCTACCAATCAGCCGCGAATAGTCGTAATGTGAAAACGCTTCGCAATTTCTCCGGGATAAAGATCATCATGAACGCTATCCGTATTGCGGCTCTCGTCGTGCTGGCAGGGCTGGGCGTGTACTTCTCACTCGTGGTACCCGCTTTAACGATGAATGTGAATGGCTTGGCGTTCGGGATAGTCTTCCTGCTCGCTGCCGTCGTTCTCCTCGTCGTGATCCTGCGCGGCCGCCGACGCGGCTCTCCCTCGGCCGATAGGTCATAGCGCCTTTACTGCAGAGTCGACCCGGTTCAGAGTCGGCTCTGTCGTGCTTTAATCCCAGCCGTCCGGGTGCGGCTCCAGGCGAAGATTGGCGGGATTTGCCAGCCGTGTGATAGCCCACGCCGGCCGCGCGCCGAACACTCCCGCTCGGTCAACGAACCCACCAACGCGCACGAGGAGAGAAGAGGGAAAAGAACCGCTCCGGTCAGGAGGCCTTGGTGGCGCGCCTGGCCGCGAGCTCGTCGGTGATGTCGGGACGCTCGGAGTCGAGCTCGACGAGGCTGGACTCCACCTCGCGCAGGACCTTGCCGACGGCAATGCCGAACACCCCCTGGCCGCGGCTCACGAGGTCGATGACCTCGTCGTTCGAGGTGCAGAGGTAGACGCTCGCGCCGTCGCTCATGAGGGTCGTCTGGGCGAGGTCGTTCACGCCGGCCTCCCGGAGCTGGTTCACGGCCGTGCGGATCTGCTGCAGCGAGATCCCGGTGTCGAGCAGGCGTTTGACCAGCTTGAGCACGAGGATGTCACGGAACCCGTAGAGGCGCTGGGATCCGGAGCCGGCCGCACCGCGGACGGTTGGTTCGACGAGCCCGGTGCGAGCCCAATAGTCGAGCTGTCGGTAGCTGATCCCCGCGGCCCTGGCCGCTATGGCGCCGCGATAGCCGGCGGCATCGTCGAGATCGGGCAGGCCGTCGGTGAAGAGCAGTCCGAGATCGTAGCGAGAATCCTCACCACGGGTACCGAGCTCGCTCATCTGACTGCCTTTCCATTCTCTCGACCTGCTGCATCCGTCATTCCCAACGTTCAAGGAATGGTTGATA
>NZ_DASWPB010000014.1:0-5243 GCF_036404185.1 Lacisediminihabitans sp.
CCGACGGCGAGCCGATAGGCCAGCCTCACCCGGGGACGCGTCTCGATCCTGGCCCGGAAGCGCCGCAGCGCCGCGCGCATCCCGGATTCGCCAGAGGCCCCCGGCGTCTTCTCGACGGGTGACGAGGACGGTTGATGCGACATGGCACCACGCTAACGAGGCGACGGGCTCCGCGCATCCGACACCGGCCGTACTCGTGTCGTTCTCCGGGATGACATCGCCCGTCCAGGAAAAGCGGGCGACGACTCTGGATTTATCCAGGGTCGCCGGATGAGGATAAAACCTTGACGGCAACGTCGCCGTCCGTGAGCATTCGTGAGGCGGACCAATGGACGAGAAAACGCAGCTCCCCGAACAGATCCAGCTCGACGTGGACACCCTGGCAGCGATGGCGGGAGACCTGGCCGGCCAGTTCTGGCTCGAACCGCTGCTCGAGCGCATCCTGCACCATTCCATGGAGCTCCTCGGCTGTGACAGCGGCTCCATCTGCACGGTCGACGAGGTCGCCGGCACCTATCGGAAGGAGGTCGACCTCGGCGTCGGCTGTCAGTCCGGCCGCACCTTCCCCCTCGACGAGGGGGTGACCGGTGAGGTGGTGCGGCAGCGAAGGCCCGTGACCTTCGACGAGTACTCCGAGGTGCCCGGCTGTCACATCCCCCTGCCCGAGCGCAGCCTCCTTCACGGCGTCATCGGGGTGCCCATCCGCTGGAACGGATCGATCATCGGCACCTGCGTCGTGTTCAGCAGGGAGCCGGGGCGGCGCTTCAGCACCTCGGAGATCGCCCTTCTCGAGCTCTTCGCCACCCACGCGGGCATAGCCATCACCAACGCCCGGCTGCACGCACTCGCCGACGAGCGCACCCGCGACGCCGCGGTCATGGCCGAGCGCGAACGGATGCTCCGCGACGTGCACGATACGGTCGGCCGCGCCCTCGCCGGGGTGCTGCTCCACCTGGAGGACGCCGACCGCGGGCTCGACCGGGGTTCGCCCGCGCACACGGCCGTCGATGAGGCCCGCGCATCCGCCCGCGCCGGCCTCACCGAGACCCGCCGGACCGTTCTCGGGCTCGGTCCGCAACTCCTGGACGGTCACTCGCTCGGCGAGGCCGTCTCGCTCGAGCTGGCCTGGGTCGAGAGCATGACGGCGATCGCCACCCACTTGGTCGCCATCGGCGAGCCCGTGCCGATCGACCCCGATCGCTCGCGGCAGCTGTTCCGGATCACCCAGGAGGCGCTCACGAACGTGATCGAGCATGCCGGGGCACGCACGGTGCGGGTCGGCCTCGTCTACGGCGCGGACAGCGTCGCGGTCCTGATCGAGGACGACGGGCGGGGCTTCGATCCCGGGGCACTCTCGCTCGGCGGCCCCGGGCGGATGTCCCGTGGTCTCGGCCTGCACGGGCTCGTCGCCCGTGCCAGACATCTCGGCGGGTCCGTCGTGGTGGACTCCACTCTGGGATGGGGCACCCGCATCCGCGCCGAGATCCCCACGACCGGCGCCCAACCCGTCGATCAGAGCCGGTCGCGCTGGCGGGTGCTCGTCGTCCACGACAGCCCCGTGATCCGGGCCGGGTTGGTGCGGATGCTCGCCCTGGCCGAGCCGGACATCCAGGTCGTCGGCGAGGTCGCGGATTCCACACAGGTGGTCGATGCCTACCGGCTGCTGCATCCGCACGTCGTCCTGACGCACCTGCGGATGCCGCACATCGACGGTGTGCGTCTCACCGCCTACCTCCGCGCGCTCGATCCCGACGCCGCGGTCATGCTCCTCGTCGACTCCGTCTCCGACGACGGCGTGCGCGAGGCGGCGCAGGGCGGCGCCGTGGGCTTTGTGAACCGGGACGTGGATGCCGCCGGGCTCGCCCGCGCGGTCGTCGCCGCCGCCCGCGGAGACTCGTTGATGACGGCGGAGCTCTTCAGCAGCTCGGCCGGTGCCGGCCACGAGCTCCTCACGGGACGCGAGCGCGAGGTGCGCGCACTCGTGGAGCGGGGGCTGCCGTACAAGCAGATCGCCACGTCGCTCGACATCTCGGTGAAGACGGTGGAGAAGCACGTCGGCTCGATCCTGCGCAAGACCGGCGCAGCCAATCGCCGCGTGCTGCTGCACCGCCCCCAGGACGGCTCGCTCGCCTGAAGGAGTCCGCGGCATCCCCCAGTCGGGCCCCTACCGGCCCGGTGGGGGAATCCCCCATTTCGAGCCGGTGCGCTCCCGCCTAGCCTTGGCCGAAGAGGACGAGGAGGCCCCCGTGGCTGTTGTGTCGTTGAAGGAGATCGTGGACAGGGCGTTCGATGCCCGATACGGCGTCCCGGCCGTGAACATCGTGAACGACCTCACCCTGGAGGCCGTCCTGGCCGGGGCGGTCGAGGCGAGATCGCCGCTGATCGTGCAGACCTCGGTGAAGACCGTGAGGTCCATCGGCTACGACGTGCTCTTCGCGATGTGGACCTCGATGACCGCGGGCATCGAGGTGCCGGTCACGCTGCACCTCGACCACTGCCCGGAGCGGGAGGTCATCACGCGGTGCCTCGACCGCGGCTGGAACTCGGTGCTGTTCGACGCCTCCACCCTGCCGGTCGAGGAGAACCAGCGACAGACAGTCGAGGTCGTCGCGGAGGCCCGCGCCCACGGAGCGCACGTCGAGGGCGAGATTGAGTCGATCCGGGGCGTCGAGGACGGCATCGGCAGCGATACCGAGTCCCGGCGTCAGTCGCTGGAGACGGCGCTCGGATTCATCCGGGAGACGGGCGTCGACGTCTTCGCGCCCTCGATCGGAAACGCGCACGGCGTCTACTCCGCCAAGCCCGACCTCGACGTCGAGCGGGTGACCGAGCTCATCGAGGCGACGGGGGTGCCGATCGCGCTGCACGGCGGCAGCGGCATGACCGACGACCAGTTCACCGACCTGATCGCCCGCGGATGCGCCAAGGTCAACATCTCGACGGACCTCAAGATCGCCTACATGACGTCGAACCTCGCCTTCCTCAGGACCGCGGAGGAGCGGAACAGCTGGGACCCGCCGTCCCTGTTCTCCCACGTGCGAGCCGACGTGGTCGCCCTCACCACCGGCCTCGCCGCGAAATTCGGCAGCGCGGGCAAGGCGTGGTGACATGCCCGCCCTGATCTTCGACTGCGACGGGGTGCTGGCCGACACGGAGCGGGCCGGACACCTGCCCGCCTTCAACCAGACCTTCCGCGAGTTCGGCCTCCCGGTGCAGTGGAGCGAGACGGAGTACGCCCAGAAGGTGAAGATCGGCGGAGGCAAGGAACGCATGGCGAGTCTTCTGACCCCCGATTTCGTCGCCGCCAACGGCCTGCCGACCGATCCGGAGGGCCAGCGCGAGGTGCTCGCGCGGTGGCACCGGCGGAAGACCGCCATCTACACCGCGCTGGTCGACGAGGGCAGGCTGCCCGCACGTCCCGGCGTCGCGCGCCTCGCCGCGGAGGCCGCGTCGGCCGGCTGGCAGCTCGCCGTCGCCTCCACCTCGGCCGAGCCGTCGGTGCGCGCGGTGCTCGAACACACCGTTGGCCCCGAGCTCGCAGCGCGCTTCGGGCTCTACGCCGGCGACGTGGTGGCGCACAAGAAGCCGGCCCCGGACATCTACCTGTTCGCCCTGGAACAGCTCGGTGCCGACCCGCAGACGGCGGTCGTGGTGGAGGACAGCGGCGGCGGCCTGCGCGCGGCGGTCGCCGCCGGGCTGCGTACGGTCGTCACCGTGAGCACCTACACGGTCGGGGAGGACTTCACCGGCGCATCCCTGGTCCTCGACTCGCTCGGCGACGAGGGATCGCCCGCCACCGTCCTCGCGGATCCGCTGGACATCCATCCGGGCCGCCTCGTCCGGCTGGACGACCTCGAGCGGGTGATCACCCGCCCGCATCCGCCCGCCCCGCCAACCCCCACGGAGGAACAATGACCACCACCGACTTCGCCGATCTCGAGTTCGTCGTGAGGACCATCGCGCAGACCTGCATCGACAACGAGAAACAATTCGGAGACCTGGACTCCGTCGTCGGAGACGGCGACTTCGGCTACTCGCTCGCCCGCGGTTTCGAGGTGGTGATCAAGGACTGGGACTCCTACGACCGCAGCGACATGGGCACCTTCCTGCAGAAGGTCGCCGTGGCGATCACCGGCCGCATCGGCGGCACCTCCGGCCCGATCTGGGGAACCGCGTTCATCCGCGCGGCCGCCGTCCTCAAGGGCCGGGGCGACATCTCCGGCGAGGACGTCGTTGCCATGCTCCGCTCGGCGATCGAGGGCATCAAGGCGCGCGGAAACGCCGACGTCGGCGACAAGACCCTGCTGGACGCCCTGGTTCCCATGACCGACGCGATCGAGCGCTCCGTCGCATCCGGGGCCAACGCGGCAGAGACGATCTCCGCCGCGGCGTCCGCGGCCCGCGAGGCCGCGGACGCGACCACGACGATGATCGCCAAACGCGGTCGCGCGAGCTACAGCGGCGAACGCAGCATCGGCTCCCCGGACGCCGGCGCGGTGGCCGTGGCCGTCATCCTCGAGCGACTCGATTCCGTCTGGGCGACGAAGCCCTGACCCCTTCCAACACAACCCCTCAGTGAACAATGGAGTGACACACATCATGAAGAAGTTCGTCAACGACCCGCAGAACTACGTTTCCGAGATGCTCAAGGGCCTCGCACTGGCCAATCCGGACACGCTCAGGTACGTGCCGGAGTACAACCTGATCATGCGCTCGGATGCGCCGCGTCAGGACAAGGTGTCGATCATCCAGGGCTCCGGCTCCGGCCACGAGCCCGCCCACGTCATGACGGTCGGCAGAGGGATGCTCGACGGCGCGTGCCCGGGCGACGTCTTCTCCGCACCGCCGATGGACTACGTCTACGAGACCACGAAACTGCTCGCCTCCCCGAAGGGGGTCCTGCTGCTGGTCAACAACTACACCGGGGATCGAATGGCCTTCGACATGGCCCAGGAGATGAGCCAGGCGGACGGTCTGAACGTCAAGACCCTGTTCATCGACGACGACGTCTCGGTGCAGGATTCCACGTACACGGTCGGCAGGCGCGGTGTCGCCGGGAACTTCTTTGTCATGAAGGCGGTCGGCGCCGCCTCCGAGGAGGGCGCCGACCTCGACGAGGTCGTCCGCATCGGCGAGAAGGTGAACTCGGTCACCCGCACCATGGGGCTCGCGCTCACCGCCTGCATCCCGCCGGCGAAGGGGTCGCCGCTGTTCGAGCTCGGCGACGACGAGATCGAGATCGG
>NZ_DASWPB010000015.1:0-8408 GCF_036404185.1 Lacisediminihabitans sp.
TCGACGATCGTCGAGATCCGCTGGGCGACGATCACCATGGTGGCCCCGGCGACGCCGGTCTTCAGCGCGCGGCGGAGCCGGGCATCCGTGGCCAGGTCGAGGGCGGAGAAGGAGTCGTCGAAGACGTAGATCTCCGGCCGCTTGACGAGGGCCCTCGCGATCGCGAGGCGCTGTCGCTGACCGCCGGAGACGTTGGTCCCTCCCTGGGCGATCTCCGAGTCGAGACCGTCCGGCATCGCGGTGACGAACTCCTTCGCCTGGGCGATCTCGAGGGCCGTCCAGAGCTCATCGTCGCTCGCATCCGGCTTGCCGTAGCGCAGGTTGCTCGCCACGGTGCCGGAGAAGAGATACGGCTTCTGCGGCACCAGTCCGATGCGGCCCCAGAGCAGGTCGGGGTCGAGCTGTTTCACGTCGACGCCGTCGATGCGCACGCTGCCGGCGGTCGCGTCGAACAGACGGGGAAGCAGGTTGACCAGGGTGGTCTTGCCCGCTCCGGTGCTGCCGATGATCGCGGTGGTCTTGCCAGCCGGCACCTCGAAGTCGAGGTCGCTGAGCACGGGCTGCTCTGCGCCGGGGTAGGCGAATCCGACGCCCTCGAGCACGATCGTGCCGTGCTCCCGGAGGGTGGTGACGGGGTGCTCGGGAACGACGACGGTCGAGGCGGTGTCGAGCACCTCGGCGATGCGGTCGGCGCTGACGGCGGCGCGCGGGATCAGGATCGCCATGAAGGTCGCCATCATCACCGCCATGAGGATCTGCATGAGGTAGGTGAGGAAGGCCGTGAGCGTTCCGACCTCCATCGAGCCGTCGTTGATGCGGAAGGCACCGAACCAGATCACGGCGACGCTCGACACGTTGAGCACGAGCATGACGATGGGGAACATCAGGGCGGTCAGCCGTCCGACCCGGAATGCGGTATCGGTCACCGCGGCGTTGGCGTCGGCGAACCGGTCGACCTCGACCTTCTCGCGCACGAAGGCCCGCACGACGCGGATGCCGGTGAGCTGCTCCCTGAGGATGCGGTTGATCGTGTCGATGCGCTTCTGCATGAGACGGAACTGCGGGACCATCCGGACGATGACGAGACCGATGAGGATGATCAGGACGGGGACGCTGACCGCCATCAGCCAGGACAGCTCGAGGTCCTGCTGCAGCGCGAGGATGATGCCGCCGATCGCGAGGATGGGCGCGGACACGAGAAGGGTGCAGGTCATCAGCACCAGCATCTGCACCTGCTGCACGTCGTTGGTGGAGCGGGTGATGAGGGACGGGGCGCCGAAGTGGCTGACCTCGCGCTCGGAGAACTCGCCGACGTGGTGGAAGACGGCGGCGCGCAGGTCTCGCCCGACGCCCATGGCGACCTTCGCCCCGAAGTAGACGGCCGTGATCGAGCAGGCGATCTGGGCGACCGTGATGCCGAGCATGAGGCCGCCGGTGCTCATGATGTAGCCGGTGTCTCCCTTGGCGACGCCGTTGTCGATGATGTCGGCGTTGAGCGTCGGCAGGTAGAGCGACGCGATGGACTGCAACAGCTGGAACAGCACCACCCCGATCAGCAGTCCGCGGTGCGGCCGCAGATAGCGACGCAGGATTTTCAGGAGCATGGTCTTCCTAGTGTTGAGTCGGACTCTGGCCCGGGTGGCCGGAGATCCCGGAGAGGATGAGAGCGGAGAGGTCGTGGGCGTCGAACGTTTCGACGGTGCTGGAGTGCGGGATCGAGGAGGCGAGGGTCACCAGGCGGATGAACTGAGCGGCCCTGGCCGGCGGGAGGTTGAGACGCTCGAGGTCCGGCCGGAGAACGCGCTCGATGAGCGTCGTCAGCTCCTGCCTGGAATTCGAGGCGGGAGGACGCCCGACCTCCCCGACGGCCGCCATGAAGGCGAAGACCTCGTGGAAGCGGCGCTGCATGACCTCGACGATGCGGTGCACCTTCCGCTCGAGCGGGAGGGCGGGGTCGATGTCCGCGAGGGACTGCTGGAGCTCGGTCGGGTCGAGGCGCTTCTCGATCGCCGCCTTGACGAGGCTCTCCTTGTCGCCGAACGCACGGAAGATCGTCCCCTCCGCGACGCCCGCGCTCTCGGCGATCTGCTTGGTGGTGACCTGACGACCGTGCCCGACGAGCAGCGGGATGACCGAGTCGATGATCATCTCGCGCCTGCGGTCGGCGGACAGCGGGCTGGCCCTCTGCACACGCGTCCTCATGCGGAACACTGTAGTGGGAGTGAGCGCTCACTCCAAAATCGGGAGGGCTCGCGGCTAGCGCGGATCGGTGAACATCGCGGAGATCTCCGCGACCTCCTCCTCCGTGGGAGCCCAAGCGGTGGCGGCCTCGGCGTTCTGCACGATCTGCTCCGGCTTTGTCGCGCCGGCGATGACGCTGGTCAGCCCCGGCTGGGCGAGCAGCCAGGCGAAGGTCGCCGCGAGCAAACTCACGCCTCGCTCCGCGCAGAATGCCTGGTACCTCTCGATGGTGTCCCACGGGGCGGCATCGAGCAGATGCCTGCGCAGGAACATGATGCGGCTGTCCGCCGGCCCGCCGGCGCGGCTGAACTTGCCGGTGAACAGACCGTTGTACAGCGGGAAGTATGGCAGGAAGCCCAGGCCGTACTCGTTGACCGCCGGCAGCACCTCCCTCTCCGCGTCGCGCACCAGCAGCGAGTACTCGTTCTGGGCGGAGACGAACTTCGGATGCCCGGAGAGGGTCGCCCGGTACTCGGCATCCGCGATCTGCCAGCCGGTCAGGTTGGAGTGTCCGATGTAGCGCACCTTGCCCTCGGCGATGAGGTCGTCCAGCACGGACAGCGTCTCCTCCATGGGCGTCACCCGGTCGATCGCGTGCAGCTGATAGAGGTCGATCCAGTCGGTCTTGAGCCGCCTCAACGAGGCCTCGACGGCGAGACGCACGTAGCGACGGGACGCCCTGGCGCCCCAGTCGGGGCCGTTGACCCCCGCCATGTCCATGCCGAACTTCGTCGCGAGCACGACGTCGCCTCGACGGCCCTTGAGGGCGTTGCCCATGAGGGTCTCGCTGAGCCCCCGCTCTCCCCCGTAGATGTCCGCGGTGTCGAACAGGGTCACGCCGGCGTCGATCGCGGCATGGATCACGGCATCCGTTCCCGCCTGCGTCTCGGTGGCCGTGCCCGGCCTGCCGAAGTTGTTGCATCCGAGTCCCACGGTGGAGACGACGAGTCCTGAGGGGCCGAGGGGACGGTATTCGATGATCGCCATGAGTCCAGCCTAGGCCGCGGGTGCGCCTCTTCTCCTCCCCCGGACGCGGGAACCGGATGCCCTCCCCGGCTCCAGCGATCGCCCCGCGTCTGTCGGATGTCGCCGCTACAGTCGGACCATGATCACGCGAACCCCGGCAGGCGGTCCCCCGCCCCTGCGCCGTCTCGACAGCCCCATCGGCCGCATCGAGGTGATGGGCGACGGTCGCTCCGTCACCTCGCTGAGCATGGAGCGAGCCGGCCACCTGCCCGGCGAGGAGCTCCCGGAGCGCGGCGACGCGGTGCTCGACCGCGCCGTGGACCAGCTCGAGGAGTACTTCGCCGGTCGCCGCCGTGAATTCGACGTCCCGGTGAGGCTCGTCGGCACCGCATTCCAGCTGGCCGTCTGGAACAGGCTCGCCGAGCTGGCCTTCGGGGAGGAGATCTCCTACGGAGAGCTCGGTCGTTCGACCGGGCGGGCCACGGCGGGCCGGGCGGTCGGCGGTGCCGTCGGCGCCAATCCGGTTCCGATCATCGTGCCGTGCCATCGGGTGCTCGCCTCGAACCACCGGATCACCGGCTACAGCGGCGGCAACGGCATCCCCACCAAGGTCTGGCTGCTCGATCACGAGAGGATCGGGTTTCATGCCTGAGCCCGACCGGCCCGGTGCCAGGCGCCTCGACGTGCGGGTCGGCGACGACGGTCTCGTCCGGTGCGGCTGGGTGGGCCTCGACGCAGAGTATCTCCGTTACCACGACGAGGAGTGGGGAATACCGCTGCACGGCGACCGGCCCCTGTTCGAGAAGCTCAGTCTCGAGGGCTTCCAGGCCGGCCTCTCCTGGATCACCATCCTCCGCCGCCGTCCGTCCTTCCGCCTCGCCTTCCACGACTTCGACATCGATCGCGTCGCGAGCCTCGGAGAACCGGAGATCGAGGAGCTCATGCTGAACGCCGGGATCATCCGCAATCGCGCGAAGATCGAGGCGACGGTCTCGAACGCGCGCATCACCCGGGAGCTGGTGGACACGGATCCCGGCGCCCTCGATCGGCTGCTCTGGGGCTTCGCCCCGGCGAGGCGCAGGCGGGCGCCGGCGACCCTCGGCGACATCCCCGCCGTCACCCCGGAGTCGACCGCCATGAGTCTCGCCCTGCGCTCGCTGGGATTCCGGTTCGTCGGGCCGACGACGCTGTACGCCCTCATGCAATCGTCCGGCATGGTGGACGATCACGTCGAGGGCTGCTGGCGCGCGGCCTGACGACCACCGTTCGCCGCTCGCCGTTCGCCGCTCGCGGTCAGTCGACCACGAACTCGAGCTCCGCCGGCGCCTCCCGGGTGCTGCGCCGCAACGGCAGACCCGTCGCCGCGGCCCAGGACAGCAACGATTCGACCGAGCCGTGGTCGATGCCGGCGAGCAGCAGCCGACGGACCAGTCGCCCCTTGGCCTTCTTGCCGAAGTGGTTGAGCGGGCGGACGAGGCCGCCGTCGGCCTCGCTCACCACCCGGACGAAGAAGGACTCGTTGTTCCCTGCGGCCGGTCCGAGACCGACGTAGGCCTCCGACCGGAGGTCGAGGACGAGGCCGCCCTGGGCGGCGAGCACCCTCGAGACGGGATCGCGCCAGACCCGACGCAGCGACAGCCCGGGAAGCCGGGAGTCGTGGGAGAGCCGGTAGGCCGGGATCGGATCGGAGGCACCGACCAGCCCGAACAGCGCGGAATGGATGATGAGGTGATCCGTCGCGAACTCCCGTGCGCCCGCCGGCAGGCTGCCGGCGTCCAGTTCGTCGAACAGAACACCCGTGTACCGGTCGAGGGCGGGCATCACCGGCGAGGTCGTCAGCGCTCGGTTGCGCAGCACCTCGAAACGCTGGTTCGGCCCCAGTTTCAGCGCGGCCGAGCTCGCGGCGAGGCCGCGGGAGAGCCGCCTGGTGGCGGCGAGCACCATCCGACGCTCGGGAAGCAGCGTCGGATGTCGCAGCGCCGAGAGATCGAGCAGGCTCCCGTCCGCTCCCCCGTCGCGCTTGGTCTCGGAGGGAGGCAGCAGGATCAGCATCGCGGGACGGCAGCGGTTACGGAACCAGCTCCACGTGCCTCGCGACGATCGTCACCCGGTTGTGCTCCACCGAGAGGAACCCGTTGTCGGCCTTGGCTGTCAGCCTGCCGCCCTCGGTGTCCGTGATCCGGATCTCACCGGGGGTCAGGATCGCCAAGAGGGGCTCGTGGTCGGGAAGGACCCCGATCTCGCCCTCCGTCGTCCGCGCGACGATCATCGAGGCCGTGCCGGTCCAGACCTGCTGGTCGGCCGACACGACACTCACATCGAGATCGGCCATTATCAGCCGTTCTCCTTCTGGATCTGTGCCCAGCGCTCTTCGACGTCGGAGATCGAACCGACGTTGAAGAAGGCCTGAGTGGCCACGTGGTCGAAGTCGCCGCGGACGATCGCGTCGAACGACTCGATCGTGTCCTTCAGCGGAACGGTCGATCCCTCGACACCGGTGAACTTCTTCGCCATGTAGGTGTTCTGGGACAGGAACTGCTGAATGCGGCGAGCACGCTCGACCGTGATCTTGTCCTCTTCCGAGAGCTCGTCGACACCGAGGATCGCGATGATCTCCTGGAGCTCCTTGTTCTTCTGCAGGATCGACTTGACGTTGGTCGCGACCCGGTAGTGGTCGGCGCCCAGGTACCTCGGGTCCAGGATGCGGCTGGTGGAGGTCAGCGGGTCGACCGCGGGGTACAGCCCCTGCGAGGCGATCTCGCGGCTGAGCTCCGTCGTCGCGTCGAGGTGGGCGAAGGTCGTCGCCGGTGCCGGGTCGGTGTAGTCGTCGGCCGGAACGTAGATCGCCTGCAGGGAGGTGATCGAGTGGCCGCGGGTCGAGGTGATGCGCTCCTGGAGAGCGCCCATCTCGTCGGCCAGGTTCGGCTGGTATCCGACGGCGGAAGGCATCCGGCCGAGCAGGGTGGAGACCTCCGAGCCCGCCTGGGTGAACCGGAAGATGTTGTCGATGAAGAGCAGCACGTCCTGGTTCTGAACATCGCGGAAGTACTCCGCCATGGTCAGGGCGGACAGCGCGATGCGCAGACGCGTTCCCGGCGGCTCGTCCATCTGGCCGAAGACGAGGGCGGTCTTGTCGAAGACTCCCGCCTCCTCCATCTCGCCGATGAGGTCGTTGCCCTCACGGGTGCGCTCGCCGACGCCGGCGAACACCGAGACGCCACCGTGGTCCTGGGCGACGCGCTGGATCATCTCCTGGATGAGGACGGTCTTGCCGACCCCGGCCCCGCCGAAGAGGCCGATCTTCCCTCCGAGCACGTAGGGCGTCAGCAGGTCGATGACCTTGATGCCCGTCTCGAAGAGCTCGGTCTTCGACTCGAGCTGGTCGAAGGGCGGCGGCTCGCGGTGGATCGACCAGCGATCGGCGAATTCGAAGGTCTCGCCCGGCTTGCCGTTGAGCACCTCGCCGATGACGTTGAAGACCTTGCCCTTGGTGGCCTCGCCGACCGGGACCGTGATGGGGCCGCCGGTGTCGCGCACCTCCTGACCGCGGACCAGGCCGTCGGTCGGGTTGAGGGCGATCGCCCGGACGAGGTCGTCGCCCAGGTGCTGGGCGACCTCGAGGGTGATCTGCGTCGACTGGTCCCCGATGACGATGGTGGTCCGCAGGGCGTTGTAGATGCCGGGGATCGAATCGTGCGGGAACTCGATGTCGACGACGGGGCCGGTCACCCGGGCAACACGCCCGAGGCCCGCCACGGCGGTCGTGTCGTCCGAGGAGGCGGCGTCCTTCTTGGCGGCCGGCTTGCGCGCGGCCGGCTTCTTCTCAGCAGGGGCTGTCGTCGTCATATGCTTCTCTATTCTCCTGAACTGGTCTAGTTCTTCACCGAGAGGGCGTCGGCTCCGCCGACGATCTCGGAAATCTGCTGGGTGATCTCGGTCTGACGGGCGTTGTTCGCCAGCCGGGTGTAGTTGATGATGAGCTTGTCCGCGTTGTCGCTCGCCGACTGCATCGCCTTCTGGGTCGCCGCGTGCTTGCTCGCGGCCGACTGCAGCAGCGCGCTGAAGATCCGGCTCTCGATGTAGACGGGAAGCAGCGCATCCAGCACCTCCGTCGCATCCGGCTCGAACTCGTAGAGGGGAAGCGCCTCGCCCGGCGCCGGCTTCTCCATGTCTTCGATGACCGCGAGCGGAAGGAGCCGCACGACCCGAGGAGTCTGCGTGAGCATGCTGACGAAGCGGTTGAAGACCATGTGGATCTCATCGACACCGCCGTCGGCGGCCGGCTGCACGAACTTCGCGACCAGCGCATCGCCGATCTCCTTCGCCGTGGCGAAGTCGGGGCTGTCGGTGTTGCCGATCCAGTTGCGCACCGATTCGCGCTGCCGGAAGGAGAAGTAGGCGACCGCCTTACGACCGACGAGGTAGTAGACGACGTCCTTGCCCTCGCTGCGCAACAGGGCGGTCAGCTCCTCCGCCGCCTTGAGGACGTTGGAGTTGAACGCTCCCGCGAGACCCCTGTCCGAGGTGAAGATCACGACGGCCGCACGCTCGACCTTGGCCGGCTCCGTCGTCAGGATGTGATCAACGTTGGAGTAGGTCGCCACGGCGGAGACGGCTCTGGTGATCGCCCGGGAATACGGATGCGCCGCGGCGACACGCGCGCGAGCCTTCTGAATCCGCGATGCGGAGATCAGCTCCATGGCCCGAGTGATCTTCTTGGTCGTCTGGGCAGACTTGATCTTCTGCCGGTAGACCCGAAGTTGCGCTCCCATGTCGTTTAGCTTCCCTTAGTAGTTGTCATCGGTGATCGTGTCGGAAGAAAGCTATCGCTTCTGCCTGACGATGCGCTCCTGGTCGATCTCACCCGGCTCGATGGGCTCGAACTGCTCTGACCCGACGGAGGCGAGCGGCTTGCCCTCTCCCGTCTGGAACTCCAGCTTGAACTTCTCGACACCCTCTTCGAGCGCCGCGACCGTGTCGTCGTCCAGGACGTTGGTGGTGCGCAGCGTGTTCAGGACCTCGGTGTTGCGACCGAGGTAGTCGAGCAGCTCGCGCTCGAAGCGCAGCACGTCCTCGACGGCGACCTCGTCCAGCTTGCCGTTGGTGCCGGCCCAGATCGAGACGACCTGCTCCTCGACCGGGTACGGCGAGTACTGCGGCTGGCGCAGCAGCTCGGTGAGCCGGGCGCCGCGTTCGAGCTG
>NZ_DASWPB010000016.1:0-31927 GCF_036404185.1 Lacisediminihabitans sp.
CCTGTTCCGCACCGCCGAGGGCACCAAGCTGCTCGAGCTGACCATCAACTCGGCGATCGCCTTCGAGACGGACAGCTACACCGACACCGAGGCCTGGAGCGTCGTGGTGAAGGGAACGGCGAAGACGCTTGTCCACCAGGAGGACATCGACGCCGCCGACCTGCTTCCTCTGACCCCGTGGATCCCGACGCTCAAATACATCTACGTCCGCATCGTCCCGACCGAGATCAGCGGGCGGCGCTTTCTTCTCGGCTCCGAGCCCGAGCGGTACTGAGCCAGAGCGGTACTGAGCGTCGAGGCCCGGAAACCCTCTAGTCCGCCGCCACGTCGAGCGCGTCGAGGTAGAACCAGCGACGCCGCTCCCTGAGGAACCTGCTCGTCTCGTGTTGTCTCTGGCGGTCGGCGCCGACTCGGGAGTACGCGACGAACTCGACCAGACCGTCCGCATCCAGCAGCCCTCCGCGTGCCGTGCGCACGATGTCCAGGCGCGTCCAGACCCGGTCGGTGTCGAGTTCGAGGGCACGCGGACGGGTCCGTGGATGCCAGGTCTCGAGCAGGTACGCGGTCTCGCCGGCGGCGAAGGCGGAATACCGGGACCGCATCAGCTGCTCGGCGGTGGCGGCGACCCGAAGGCCCCGGTGGAGCGGCTGGCAGCACTCGCCGTAGCCGAGGCCGCTGAGGCAGGGGCACCGGCTGCCCGGATCGATGGCCATGGGCCCATGGTATCCGGACGGCCACGACCCGAACCGCGGCTCAGCCGGCGGCCGGAAGCTCCGGGACCACGTTGAAGTTGTCCCGGAAGACGTTTGCCGGGTCGTAGCGGAACTTGAGCGCCCGCAGCCGCCGCATGGTCTCCGCGGGGAAGGCGTCGTCCAGGCGCTCGGCCCGCAGATCCGTCTCGAAGCTCAGGTACAGCCCCGTGAAGTGGTGGTAGATGCCGTCCCACAGCTCGTTCAGCCGATCCGGGTGCGAGCCGAAGGCGGTGACGGAGAAGTTGGCCGAGCGATTCGCGTAGGCCGTCGCCTGCGGGTCGACGTCGGAGACCGCTCCCCCGACGGCGCGGATCTGGAAGAAGTAGACCTCTCCGCTCGCGAGCAGGCGGGCGGTCGCCGCCGCGAACTCCGGCGTGAGGTGATCGATGAGGCCCGACCTCGCGAGGGGCTCCCCGTGCCCGTCGTGATCCGCGCCATCGGCGTTCGCCATGATCGCCGCGTACGGCGTGATCTGCACCGACTGGTCCAGCAGCGGTGCCGTCTCGGCGAGCGGCTGCAGCCGGTCGATGATGGTCTCCGGGTCGTCGGAGTCGACGACGGCCATCACCTGCGCCACCATCGGACGATCCCGCCTCGGCGCCCCCATGATGAGGAAGCTGGTCAGGTCGCGGGGCGCGGATTCGACGACGCCGCCCCAGCGCTCGAGGAAGCCGGCGACGTCGCTCGCGTCGAACACCAGCTGCGCCCATCCGACGTCCCCGATCTCGTCCACCTCGAACTCGAAGGAGGTGACGATGCCGAGGTTCGCCCCGGCCCCGCGGATGCCCCAGAACAGGTCGGCGTTCTCCTCCTCCGAGGCGCGGACCACCGAGCCGTCCGCGAGGACGACCTGGGCGGCGCGGAGATGGTCGATGGTGAGCCCGTGCTCCCGAGCGAGCCAGCCGATGCCGCCTGCCGTGGCGAGGCCGCCGACCCCGACCCCGCCGTAGTCGCCGGAGCTCAGCGCCCAGCCGTGGACGGAGAGGGCGGCCGCGACATCCATCCACCTCGCTCCCGGGCCGATCCGCACCCGCCTGGTCGCCTCGTCGAGGACCTCGATCGTGTTCAGCCGGGAGAGGTCGATGACGATGCCGCCGTCGTTGGTCGACCGGCCGCTGACGCCGTGCCCGCCGCTGCGCACGGCGAGCGCGACGTGCTGGCTCCTGGCGAAGGCGAGGGCCTCGACGACCTCGTCGACACTCCTCACCCGGAGCACCAGGCCGGGGGTTCCCCCGCGCAGATAGGTCGACTTCACGCGGGCGTAGTCCACGTCCCCCGGCTCCACCGCGAGCCCGGCCAACGACGTCGGCAGGCCGTCGTAGTCGATGCCGTCCCTCCGCTTCGCCCTGACCTCGGCCCGCCGGATGAGCCCCTCGGTCACCCCGGCCGCCACCCGCTCCGCGGCGACCGCCTGACGCAGCGCCGGCACGACCTCCTCGGCGAACCGCTGCATCGTCATGGGGTCGTCGGCGGCGAGGATGAACGTCGAGATGCCGTCCTCGATGGCCATCGGCAGCAGTTCCTCCACCCACTGCGCGCTCGGCCCCTGGAGCTGTCCGCCGCGGGACGCGGAGAACCGGCCGCCGATGTTGAGCAGCCGGCGGATCTCCCGCGGATCGCGTCCCGCCGCGGTTGCCGCCTCGTCGATCGCGGCGTTGCCCGCGGCGAGGCCCCCGGGCTCCAGGTAGGAGAGGGAGGGCAGCCAGCCGTCCCCCGTGCGACCGGTGAGCCGGAGCATCCTCGGTTTGTACGCCCCGATCCAGAGGGGGATCTCGTGGGCGGGCGCCGGGCCGCGCTTCGCCCCGTGCAGGGAGTAGTACTGGCCGTCCACCCGCAACGGAGCACGCTCGCCGACCGCCCAGATCCCGCGCATCACCTCGATCGCCTCCGAGAGAGCGTCGACCGCCTGCCCCGCGGTGAGCCTGCGGCCGCCCATCGCCTCGATCGCCTCCCAGAACGCCCCCGCGCCGAGGGCGAGGTCGATGCGGCCCCCGGAGAGCAGGTCGAGACTGGCCGCCGCCCGTGCCGCCACCGCCGGCGGCCGAAGCGGCGTGCTCAGCACGTTCGGGGCGATGTGGATGCGTTCGGTCCGCGCCGCGACCCAGGCCATGAGCGTCCAGGTGTCGAGGAAGGCCGGCTGATAGGGATGATCCTGGAACGTCACCAGGTCGAAGCCGAGCCGCTCGCTCAGCGTGGCCAGCTCCACCGGGGTCTCCGGCGGGCGGTTGACGGGGGCGACGAACGTTCCGAATTGCAGGGGCAGACCATAGTCGGGCATGAGCCAACTCTGCTCCACCGATCGCGAGGAAAACAAACACCGGGTAAGTCGCTTATCCTTAGTAAGTGACCAGAGACATCCAGCCCGCGGACATTCACCACCGCGACATCCAGCACATCGACGACGACGAATGCCGTCGCTTCCAGAGTTCCATCGAGCTCGTGGGCAGGCGATGGAGCTCTGCCATCCTGCTCGCCATGGCTCGCGGTGCCGATCGGTTCAGCGAGATCGTCGCGGTCGTTCCCGGGCTGTCGGACCGGCTCCTGTCGGTGAGAATGAAGGAGCTGGAGCGGGCCGGCCTGGTCGAGCGGGAGGTCATCGCGAGCACCCCCGTCCGGGTGAGGTATCTGCTCACCGCGAGGGGGTCCGACCTCATGAGGTCGCTGCAACCCCTGGTCGACTGGGGGCAGCGCTGGGAGGAGCCGGTCGGGCAGCAGGAGCGCGACTCGGCGTAGGCGGAACCATGGCCGGCGGTCGAGCTCGCCTAGCTGGGGCCGGCCTGCCGCCGATGCCGGGCGGCCAGCCGGGAGACGAGGATCGCCGAGACGACGATGGAGACCGTCGATCCGAGCAGCACGGCCAGGGTCCCCTCGTCGGCGACCTCTGGGTGCCGCGCGAAGGCGAGCTCGTTCATCAGCAGCGACACGGTGAAGCCGACCCCGCCGAGCGCACCGGCGGTGATCAGGGTCCGCGGATCGGGGCGGGATCGACTGCCCTTCGCCCCGACGAAGCTTGCCGCCCACCCACCGAGGCAGATCCCGAGGATCTTGCCGACCGGCAGCGCCACCAGGATGCCCCAGAACGGCGCGGCGAGCTGCGAGGCAGAGACCTGCGGGATGGCGACAAGCGCGGCGGAGAAGGCGAACAGCGGCAGGACGACGCCATTGGTGACCGGCTCCAGAGCGTGACGGAGGCGCATGGCCGGTCGACGGGTCATCGCGAGTCCCAGCGCCACCCCGGCGATGGTGGCGTGGATGCCCGAGAGGTAGACCAGCGCCCAGGCGACCAGGCCGAGAATGACCATCGCGGGGATGACCGCACCGCGGAACCGGCCGCCGAGAAGGCGGCTGAGCAGGCCGAAGAGCACGACGGCGACGGCAGCCAGGGCGATGAGACCGAGGTTCGGATCGGAGGTGAAGAACACGGCGATGATGAGGATCGCGACGATGTCGTCGAGGATGGCGAGCGCGAGGATGAAGATCCGCAGTCGCGAGGGGATCCCCCTGCCGAAGACCGCGAGCACCCCGAGGGCGAAGGCGATGTCGGTCGCCGTCGGTATCGGCCACCCTCCCGCGTATCCGGAGCCCGCCGTGATCCCCAGATAGATGAGCGCGGGCACGAGGACGCCGCCGAGTGCCGCGATGGCCGGGCGCACCGCCTTCGAGACCGTGTCGAGCTGGCCGACCGTCAGCTCGTTCTTCAGTTCGACGGCCACCACGAAGAAGAACAGGGCGAGCAGTCCATCGCTGATCCAGTGCCCGATCGACAGATCGATGCCGGTCCCGGGAACGGCCAGATGCGCATCCTGCAGCCCCATCACCGCCGGTCCGACGGGCGTGTTGGCCACGATCAGGCCCGCGAAGGCGGCGACCAGCAGGAGGACGGCGGCGACACGTTCCGATCGGATGATGCTCATGGGCACTGACGATCCTACCGAGCGGGTCGTCGACCCGGCGGGAAACCGCTCGTCGCCCGGGCTCCTACAGAGAGAGCACCGATCCCGCAAGCCCATGTCGGCGAAAATTCGAAGGAGTACAACTCCAGTCATGGAGAGAATTCACTACGCCGGCGGTTCCGTGCTCACCGGCACGGCCATCGCCAGAGCGCTGCTCGACTACGCTCGCGCTCTGGCCAAGCGAGGGGCGTCGGCGACGGTGGACATCCCGGCCCGGCACTCCGACGGAACGCTGGGCCGGGCGAACTTCCTCATCGGCCCTGCCAGCCAGCTGGTCTCCGAGACGGAGAACAGTGAGTTCGACGAGATCGTCGACGGCCACCTCGTCGAGTCGTTCGAGCGCGAGACCGCCATGCTCGGCGACTCCCGCGCCCTGCCGTTCGACGAGGCCTCCTACACGACCGACCTCGACGGTCTCGACGAGCTCACCGACTGACCGCGGGGTGGGTTCGTCGACGCCCTACTTGGCGTCCGGCGTTCCGTGGACGGCGCTCTCGTCGGTGAGCTGCAGGCCCTGCGGGCTGTTCGACGACCGCACCAGGACCTCGAGCCAGTCCCGGTTGATGGCGGGCATCCGTCCGCCGTTGTAGCGGAACACCAGCGGGATGGAGGTCTCGATCCAGAGCGTGCTGCGACCGTCCCCGACGACGGTCTCGTCCTTCCAGGAGAAGAAGAAGCCCTCGTGCCTCCTGAGCTTCTGTCCCATGGCCAGCTGCAGGTGGGCGAGCACACGGTCGTCGAAGATGATCTCGACGCTTGGTCCGTACAACAGCTTGCCCACAAAAACCCGCTCTCCCGGGCCGCGCCCGCAGAGCGATAGTAGTGGTTCGGTCAGGTTCGGCCCATTTGGAGGGCGGGGATTGACGTGGCCGGAGCGGGGCGGTAAAAGGCCCCGATCCCGTAGGATTCGGTCAGGGCGAGTCCCGGAGACGAGCCCCTCAGAAGAGCCAGAAGGCGGTTGCGAACCCATGCTGTGGTCGGTGTGACGTGGGATTCTCCCTGACCGGACTGGTGATCGCCGCCGTCGTCTTCGCCCCGAGCCTGCTGCTCATCCCCCTTCCGCCCGCGGGCGGCATCGCGCAGCTCGCGACGGCCGGCCCCGTGATCACGGCGTTGGAGCGGGTCGGCCAGGTGAGCTGCATCCTGCTGCTGTGCCTGTCGGGGCGAGAGCTTGCACCGGCGACCGTCGACGCCTGGTTCGTCCTCCTGGCCGTGTGCATCCTCGTCTACTACGGCCTGTGGGCCAGGTACCTGACCCGCGGACGTGACGTCGCCCTGCTGTTCCGCCCGCTGTGGATCATTCCGATCCCCATGGCCGTGTTCCCCGTGCTGACCTTCGCCTTCGCCGCGGCCTGGTCGCGCTCTTCCTGGCTCGCCATCGCGACCGTCGTGCTCGCCGCGGGGCACCTCACCAACAGCTGGTACAGCTACAGGCGCTTCCCCGCGGACTGACCCGGACGGATCGACGGTGCCCCCGTCCTCCGGGGGCGAGGACGATCTTGCCCCGCGTGTGCCGCGCTCGACCGGACCGCCCGCCAGCCTTGACACGCACGTTGTCGCTTGCCTACTGTCGCGGTGTGGGAGACCTCCACCGGGCGTTAGCCGATCCGACCCGAAAGGCTCAAGCTCGATGAGCCGTCGGAGCGGGACGGGCAGGCGATCTCCCGCACCTCGCCGTCCGGGAGGAATGACGCATGGGCATCCGTATCAACGTGACGAGTGTGTTCGTCGACGACCAGGCCAAGGCACTCGCCTTCTACACGCAGCGACTCGGGTTCCTGCCGAAGACCGACGTGCCGGTGGGCGAATTCCGCTGGCTTACCGTCGTCGGCCCCGGTGAGCCTGAAGGCACCGAACTGCTGCTCGAACCCGACCAGCACCCGGCGGCGAAGGCGTACAAGGCGGCACTCGTCGCCGACGGCATCCCGGCCGCGTCGTTCGCGGTCGATGATGTGGCGGAGTCGCACGCCGGGCTCTCCGCACAGGGTGTCCGTTTCACGCAGGAGCCGATCACGATGGGACCGGTCGTCACCGCAATCCTCGATGACACCTGCGGCAATCTCATCCAGCTCACGAGCGCGGCATGAAGAACGGCCGCCCGTGATGGTCCGATTCGACCTTCGCCCGCCCCGTGCATCGAGGCGCGTCGACGGTGCCAGGCCCCTGTCGGACAGCCGGTTCGGTGCCGAGGTGGCGGATCCCGAGCTCTTCCACGACAGCCTCCGAGACCTCAGTATGGTGGTTGCGAATTCAATCACAGGGAACGGAGCAGCGATGGCCGTACGCGTCGACCTCAACATCTCGCTCGACGGGTTCATGACCACGACGGATCAGACCCCCGAGAACCCGCTGGGCGAAGACTGGTCACGTCTCGTGGCGGCATACGTCGCAACGCGCACCTTTCGGGAGCGCGTGCTCCACGACACCAGCGGCGAGGGCACGACCGGCGTCGACGACAAGTATGCGAAGGCGTACTTCGCCGAGATCGGCGCCGAGATCATGGGCGCGGGCATGTTCGGCCTGCACGATTTCCCGGACGATCCCGACTGGCGCGGCTGGTGGGGCGAGGAGCCGCCCTTCCGGGCCCCCGTCTTCGTCCTCACGCACATTCGGCGGCCGTCGATCGAGATGGCCGGCGGCACCACCTTCCATTTCCTCTCCGCGACTCCGCACGAGGCACTCGATCGCGCACTCGCGGCCGCAGGCAGCAAGGATGTCCGCATCGGCGGTGGCGGCACGGTGGCGCGCGACTTCCTCAGGGCGGGCCTCGTCGACTGGTTGCACGTCGGCATCGCGCCGATCCTGCTCGGGAGCGGCATCCGGCTCTGGGACGACCTGCGCGGCCTCGAGTCCGGCTACGAGGTGACGACAGACGTTGCCGAAAGCGGCATTACTCACCTGACGTTCCGGAGGTGACGGAATCGGTGAGCAGGCCGGCCACGCATCGCTGGATTCTCCATCCTCGACCCGGACGCAGCCTGACCGACCAGGACACAGGAATGGCCGACGTCGAGGTCACTGACGATGGACCGGTCATCGTCTCTCGAGGCATCTGGAAACTGTCTCCCTTAGGTCCGCTGGCGGCTCATGACTCAATCTCCTCAGCGACCAGGGGAAGCGGGTTCTGAGGCCAGTGCTGCCCGGAGGTCGGCGAAACCGGTCCTCAGGAGGGTGGCGTAGTCGTCCGATGCGCCGGCCAGCCATTCGAGCCTGGCCCTCGAGAGCACCGCGATGCCGCTCACCGCGGCCAATACGGCGACCGGTGCGCGCACACCCCGGGTCTCGAGAGCCTCGGCGACACCGGAGATCAGGTGTGCCTCCTTGCTCAGCTCGCGCTCACGGAGTTCGGGCGCCGCCGCTATCACCGCCTGGCGCCGTTTCTTGAGATCGCCCTCGTGCTCGAGTGCGGGAATCATGGCCAGAAAGGCTCGGAGAAGCGTCTCGGAGGGGCTGAGACCCGCGGGGACCTCGGCGACCGCCCCCGCGAGTGCGTGCTGCAGGGCTCCTTCACCGTCGAAGAGGGCCTCCCGCTTGTCGGAGAAGTGCCGAAAGTAGGTGCGCTCCGTGACATCGGCTCGATCGGCGATGTCGGCGGCCGTCGTTCGGTCGTAGCCACGTTCGGAGAAGAGGTCGAGCGCCGCTCGGAGGAGTCGGTCGCGTACGTCCTTCCTGCTGCCCGCCATGGGACCAGACTACCGCAGATCGTCAGTTACTGACTTTAGGAGTAGGGTGGATCATTGTCAGTCACTGACGATGATGAAGGAGTCCGCATGACCACCCCACCCTTCCGCCCCACTCGCACACGTGCCGTCCGCTTCGATCGGTACGGCGGCCGGGAGGTTCTCACCGTCGGCGAGGTCGACCTTCCCGAGCTCGGCCCGGGCGAGGTCCTCGTGCAGATTCGGGCGGCCGGCATCAACCCCGGCGAGGCCATCATCCGCTCGGGCCTCCTCCACGACCGACTGCCGGCGACCTTCCCGTCCGGACAGGGGACCGACCTCGCGGGTGTTGTCGTCGAGACGGCGGCTGATGTCTCCGCGTTCGTCGCCGGGGATGAGGTGCTCGGGTTCTCCTGGGCGCGTTCGAGCCACGCCGGACACGTCGTCGTGCCGGCCCCGCAGCTCATCGCCAAACCGAAGGCACTGTCGTGGGAGGTCGCGGGTGCCCTCGATGTCGCCGGCACCACGGCCTACGCAGCCGTCCGAGCTGTCCGCGTGCAGCCGGGGGATGTCGTCGCGGTTTCGGCAGCGACGGGAGGGGTCGGAACCCTCGTCGTGCAGCTCCTCGTCCGGCACGGGGCGAGGGTGCTCGGCATCGCGTCGTCGACGAACGCCGACTGGCTGGTCGCGCACGAGGTGACACCGATCGAATACGGCGACGGACTCGAAGACCGCCTCCGCGCAGCGGCACCCGACGGCATCGACGCCTTCATCGACCTCTTCGGACCCGGATACGTCCGCCTGGCCGCACGACTCGGTGTGCCGACCGACCGCATCAACACGATCGTCGTCTCCGACGCCGCCGTCGAACTCGCCACGCGGATGGACGGCGCGGGGGCGCTCACCTTCGACGAGGCGCACGGCGCGCTGGGCGAACTCGCCGACGCATTGGCCGCCGGGACGATCGAACTGCCCATCGCGGCGACCTACCCGCTGGATCGAGTCGTGGACGCGTTCGAGGAACTCGAGCGCCGGCACTCCTTCGGGAAGATCGTGCTCGTCCCGTGAATGCGGTCCTCGTCTTGCTCCGGCGAAGGTCGATCCCAGCCTTTTCGACGGGACGGATCCGCCACACAGCGCTGGCCTGAACCGCGACCTCTGGCACCGAAGAGCGGCCGACATGCTCCACGAGGGCGGTCCGGGATTGGTTCGATCACGAACGCTGCCGCGATCGGGGTGGCAGCGCCAAGGCCCTCAGCGCACGCCGTCCCAGGGGATGCGTGTGGCGCGATCCGGGTCGTCCAGAGTGGCGCTCTTCGTGTCGAATCGGCGCACCTGTCGGGCGTCGGCGGCGTAGGGCGCCCACCCCGGGTCGCCCGTGCGCGCGAACCGTATCCATGCGTCGTGCATCTCGCGGGCGAGGGCGGGGGATGCGGCGTCGCCGAGGAGCATGCGCCATCCGGGATCGTCGAGATTGTCGAACACGAAGGGCAGTTCCGCGGCATGGCACGCACCGAGCTCGCCGCCGAAAGCGGGCGACCGCCAGGCGAACTCATACAGGTAGCTGTGCCCGTGAGCCTCGGCCGTGCGAATGGCCGGGATACGGTAGATCCAGTCCGTCGTCATCGCCACCGCGGCGTCCGCGGGGTGGCTGTAGGCCTTCCGGTAGGCGCGCGCCACGCGCAGCGGAACATGGGACTTGATGGCGAGCAGCCAGAACAGGGACCAGCGGACCTTGTCGACTCCGGAGGGGGCCAGGGCGAGACGGGTCTCCTCGGCATTCCAACCCACGAGCAGTTCGACCTCGGCTGCGGCGCCCATGGCGACCGCATCGATCGGACGGCCCGGCAGCGAAGCGCCGTCCACGATCGGCTCGAAGGGAAGCCCATTGCGGGCGACGTCGCCCCAACGTGACTTCAGCGGTGTTCGCTGCACGGCTGCGAGCAGCTGGCGCTGTGCCGCCAGCACGTCTTCGCTCGGCGCGCGTCCGATCGCCTCGAGCGACGGGTTGACATGGAGCATTCGCGCCAGCGCGGTGGCGACCTTATGTGCGGAACCGGCGCTGATGGAATGGAACGTCGACCCCGACTGCATGATGGCGCGCCGGAAGAGTCCGCGGGCGGCGGGCATCGCGAGCAGTGCGCCGATGCTCATCCCACCGGACGACTCCCCGAACACCGTGACCTGTTCTGGGTCGCCGCCGAACGCAGCAATGTTGTCGTGCACCCACTGCAGGGCGCAGATCTGGTCGAGCAAGGAGATGTTCGCGGGACCGTCACCGAACCAGACCATGCCCTCTGCGCCGAGCCGATAGTTGATCGTCACCAGCACGACACCGTCCTGCGCGAAGCGCGCGCCGTCATAGGCGCTCACCGAGCCGGAGCCGCTCCACCACCCGCCGCCGTGGATGAACACCATCACCGCGTGAGCGGAGCCATCCGGCGGCGCCCAGACATTCAGATTGAGGTAGTCCTCGCCGGGTGCAACCCGGTTCGGGAGGATCTCACCGAATGCTCCCGAACCGTCGAGTTGTGGAGCGGTCGGGCCGTAGTCGGCGGCGTCGTAGACCTCGGCGAAGGGAGCGCGTGGCACAGGCGGACGGAACCGCCGTTCGCCGAGCGGTGGTTCCGCATAGGGGATGCCGAGGAAACGGCGTACTCCGCTTTCGTCAACGCGACCACGAACCTCGCCAATGGGCGCTCTCACAGTGGTTGTCTCCGGCTCGTTCGTCACGATCGTTTCTGCCTTTCATTTCCCTCTGCACAATGTCCTGAGGTTGGTCGCCCCGGCAGCGCAGAGTCGCGCCGGTCGCCGGGGTAGTCGTTCACGCTGAGCTGGGCCGGGTCGTATCCCTCTGGCAGCCCGCTGACATCGATGACGACGCGATCACCGTCGCGCAGGTCCACGTAGTTGTCACTAAAACGCACCCCTCGAGCGGGCGTGAGCACATGAACGAAGTACGCGAACCCCGATGCCGTGATGGTCAGTCGGGCGGTGGCAGGACCGGTCGCCTCCGCGACGACATCGAGCGATCCGGTTCCGAGGGGCAGCTCCTTGATTTCCCCGAAGAAGAGTCGATTCGAGGGGAACAGACCGTCGGGGCTCTCGGCCCAGGCGTACCGGTCGACGGTCAGCGGCAGGTCCGCGCCCGACCAGACAGCCTGGGATTGCCCGGGTTCCAGCTCGAAAGCGATCGTCTCACGCAGCTCCTCCCTGCCCGCGAAGGTTGCGAGCGTCACAACGGCGGTGCCGCACGCCATCGTGCGACCGCTGTTGGTCACCCAGAGCTGCAGTGCGCCGTCCTGCACCCGAAAGCTCGTCAGCACTGGGACATAGGCCCGCGAGAGGTAGTGGTAGCTGGCTTTGGGCACGAGATCGTGGTCGACGACGGACCAGCTGAAGCCGGGCCAGACGTCATTGAACTGCCAGACCAGGGTGCCGCTGCAGTGAGGCTGCCGTCGTCGGTAGTGCTCGACCCCGAACTTCAGACCTTCAGCCTGCGAGATCATCGTACGGTCGACGTAGTGCTCGATCGTCTGCGGGATCCCTGTAACGATCTCGAGCACGGCGTCGTGTTTGTCCTTCGGATTGTCTTTGTTGTGCTGGTCGAACGACGGGCTGTGCACTTCGAGGGCCTCTTCGGGGAGCCAGCGCCGCAGCGTAGACAGCTCGGGCGAGGCGTGGATGCCGAACTCACTGATGAACTTGCCCCGATCATTCGCATAGCGGCGATAGTGACGGCTTTCCCCCACCGAGGCGTACGGACCACCGCCGGCGCCGAGCTCAAGACCGTGCCACACCTCCCACGCGTGGCGGTCGCCGTCGAGCACACCGTTGGCCGCCAGAACGCCCTCGCTGGGATCTTCACCCCAGGGACTCCCCGGCCAGTACGGCACTGCGCCGTCGTGTGCGGCGACCGCGTTGGGCAGCACGCGGTAAAAAAAGTCGTAGCCCCACGACCCGGGTTCATAGTTGCCGTAGGCGAGACCGTGAAACACCTGTACTTCGTTGTTGCCTGCCCAGATGGCCAGGCTGGCGCGGTTGCGCAGCCGCGTGACCTGATACTTGGCCTCGAGTTCGACCTCGCGCAGAAGAACGGGGTCGTCGCTCGGATAGTCGATGCACGCGAACATGAAATCCTGCCACACGAGCACGCCGAGCTCGTCGCACGCCTGGTAGAAGGCGTCCTGTTCGTAGATACCGCCGCCCCAGACCCGCAACATGTTCATCCCCGCGTCACGCGCGAGTCCCACAAGCTCCCGGTACCGTTCGGCAGCGACCGAGCCCACGAGCATGTCGGCGGGCAGCCACGCGGCGCCGCGGGCGAAGATCGGCGTGCCGTTGAGAACGAAGCGAAAGCGGCGTCCCCCCTCCGGGTCCTCTCCTCGGTCGAGAGCGATCGTGCGAAGCCCGACCCGGTCCCCGATATGATGCAGGACCGTTTCGCCGTCGAGCAGCACGATCCTCACCTCGTACAGCGTCGGCGTACCGAGGTCGTGACTCCACCACAGCTCCACCTCGCGCACGATGACGGTCCCGCGGGCGATCCCATTCTCGACCGGGAGCTCCACCGTCGTGACCAAGCCCGAAGGCGCGGTGAGCTCGACCCGCGCGGTCAGGGCCTCCTCGGTCGCGAAGCGGTCGACCTCGATGAGCACATTGACGAGCGCGGATCCGTCGGCTTGCAGGGCGTCAGTGCGGATGTGGTGCCCGATGACGACGGCCTCGCGCTCGACGAGCAGTTCGACCGGTCTCCAGATGCCGATCGATGGCAGACGCGGCCCGAAGTCCCATCCCCAGGAGAACGCCGCCTTGCGGCGCTGCGAGGCGAACGGCATGATCGCGGTCAAAGTGGACTCACCGCCGCCATCCTCGGCTCCTGCCGCCGAGGATGCCTTCGCGAGCCGCTCGGCCATTCGCACGGCGGCGCCTGACATCTCCAAGCCCTCGAGCGGCGGCGAGAAGCGCAGCAGCAGCTCGTTGCCAGCCTCGAGCCGGTCGGTCACGTCGAACTCGGCGGGGCGGAACATGTTCTCATGGTGGCCAAGCAGGCTCCCGTTCAGCCAAATATCGACAACCGTGTCGAGGCCATGGAACACCAACCTGGCCCGCTCGCCGTGCCCCGCTGGTTGGGATGCTGCAAAAGATGCCCGGAACCACCAGTCGCGGTCCTCAATCCACCGCGCGTCCTCCTCCTGCCGGTCCCAGTACGGACTGGCGATCCGGCCGGCCGCCAGCAGTGATTCATGAACACCGCCCGGCACGACCGCAGGAGCCCAGCCTAAGTGCGGCAATACCGTTGGATCGAGCCCCTGCTCGGTTCCTATGAGCTCGAATCCGGTGATCTGCATATCTGTATTCTCTGTTTTCTCGCGTGATTCTGATTCGTCGTGCGGGCGTCAGGCCCGCGTGATCGGGGCCGTCCAGCGACCAGTGAGATGCTCGCAGCCGATCTCGGGAATGCGGATGACTGCCACGGCACCGAGCAATGCGACCACCGCCAGCGTGAGGAAGAACGCGGGAAAGCCTCCGAGGGCGAGCAGCATGGGCGCGAAGAACGGCACCAGCGACTGCGGGAGCGAATTGGCGATGTTGATGATCGCGAGGTCCTTTCCTGCCTCCTCTTCGTTCGGCAGCACGCGAACGCAGAGCGCGAGGTCCACGGCGAGGAACGACCCGGCACCGAGCCCGAGCAGGATCGAGGCGACGAAGACCATGGTGAGGTCGGGGGCGAACGCCATCATGACGAGTGCCGCGGCGACCGCGATCCCCGCGAAGATCGCGAAGGGCTTCTGCCGCTTGACCGCATCGGAGAGATATCCGGCGGCGATGCTCGTGATTGCCACGCACAGCACGGAGACGATGCCGATGGCTAGCACGATCCCCCCGACGTCATGCTCGTCATACCCGAAACGCTGCATGAGGAAGAAGGTGTTGTATCCGCCGCTGGCGTATCCGCACATGATGAGGAAGCGCGTCAGCCACGCCCATCCGAAGGCGGGATGGCGCCGCGGATTGAACCAGAAAGTGCTGAGTATCGTGCGTAGGTCGAGGGGCGGCTTGGGAGCCGTGCTCCGGGGATCGCGCAGCAGCACCACGGCCAAGAGACTTGCGCCCACGGCGACCGCAGCCACGATGATCCATTGCCGAGAGCTGCCCGCCGGCGCGGTATTGGCGAGGGCGATGCCCGCAATGGGCCCAACCGAGGCAGCGAATCCGACCAGCCCGGACACTCCGCCTCGACGGGCCGCCGGCACCTGGTCGGCCACGAGCGCGTTGTTCGCGGCGTATTGGAAATTCGCTGCCGCCTGCACCAGGCACCACAGCACGACAACCTGCCACACCTGAGTTGTCGCGCTCATCGCGATGAGCGTGAGAGCGAGGGCGAGCGAACCGCTGAGTATCCAGGTCCGACGGCGTCCGAGTCGTGCTCTGGTGCGGTCGGAGACGCGACCGGCGATGGGGTTGAAGAGGAGCGCGACCAGGGCTCCAAACCCCGTGACGATCCCGAACGCGGTAGTAGCGTCGGCGCCGGCGATTGCGTTCAGGTGCAGCGCCAGCAGGAGTTGAAGCGGCGTCACGAGCGCGACACAGAACCCGAGTTGCGACAACAGGAGGGCGGGAACGAAACGACCGAACGGGGTGGCTTTCACCGCTCCAGGTTCGACGGGAAGGGCGACACGCTCCTGTGTCATGGGACACACTCCTTCGTGGTGAGATTATTGGAAGGCTAACCATTTTGGGAACACTTATCAAATTAAGAAGATTTCGCGGTTTGCTATCATGATGCCCATGGGACTAAGAGAGCAGAAGGCCCGCCTCGTCCGGTACGCCATATATGAGGCAACGCTCAGCCTGGCCGAAGAGGTGGGCTATGAAGCCGCCACCATCGACCAGGTTGCGGACCGGGCCGAGGTCGGAGTCTCGACCGTCTATCGGTACTTCGAGAACAAGGATGCGATCCTGCTCGCCCCCATCGAGGAGGGCATCGGCGCGCTCGCCACGTCCTTCGCCTCCCGCCCTCCCGACGAAGACGTCCCGACGGCTCTCGCCCACGCGATCTCCTCCGTGCTGGACCGCTCGGAGGAGGACCGAGCAGCGATCCGCCGTTTGAGTGCCCAAATCGATCTTGCGTCTGGACCACGCGCCCGCCTCTGGGATCTCCGAAATCGGCAACGCACGCTACTTGAAGAGGCGGTCCTCGCCCGACTCGGCGCGGATGCCGACCCGCTCTGGGCCGCTGCCGCCGCTCGGACCTCCACCATGGTGGTCGAGATGGCGGGCGAAAACGACCGCCTGGACCAGAGCCAGACGCCGTACGAGTTCTTTCGCCGAACGTTGTCCATGCTCCACGGTGAGAATCCGCCATTACCAGCGATTGTCGAGCCGGCTCCGCTTCCTGGCGACTGATGAGGGGGCTCCCGCCCGTAGCCTCCGCCGCGGGGAACGGAGCCACCCGGAGTCCGTTGCCACAACGGCCCATCAGGTGATCTGGCGAGCCTCAGGTTTGATGGAGGTGATCTGCCGCGCCGTCCACGAGGAGACCTCTCTGCCCTGACGTGGACACGTTCACGGTGCACGGATGACCGGGCCTGTCGCCTGCCTTCTCGACGCTCACCATTTTTCGCAACAAATTCCACCATGTGGTGTAGATTGACGTAGAATCTGTCGGACGGCAGATCGGCCGCTCAGAGACGAGCACGAGGACGTGATGAGCAAAGCAGCTTCACCATTGGGACAGACTCCAGACGGTGCCAAGACGGAGAACGGGTTCAGCGCGCGGCGCCCGCGGAGATTCGCCCTCCTTCTCACCACCCTGTTGACCGGCAACATGGCGATTTCTCTCGTTTGGGGCTCCGTATTGAGCCTGCTCATGTCGACGCAGATCGAACGGATCGACCCGGCAAGCAAGGTCGCGAACCTTGCACTGGTGTCCGCGGTGGGGGCTGCGGTATCGGTGGTTGTCCAACCGATATGGGGGACGCTCTCCGACCGCACACGCACGAGGATCGGAAAGCGCTCGCCGTTTCTCATCCTCGGCGGCCTTCTCGGCGGTTTCGCGTTGATCCTGCTGGGAACGTCCAATGCCCTCATCTGGATCGCCCTGTCATGGTGCGCTGTGCAGTTGTTTGTCAACATGTCCCAGGCGCCGCTGCAGGCGGTCATCCCCGATCGCGTCCCGGCTCGGCTGCGTGGCACGACATCGACCGTCATGGGCCTCGGTATGGTGGTCGGCTCCCTGATCGGAAGCTTCTACGGAGCCGCGTTCATCGCCGCCAACGCTCTGATGGCCGGATACGTGGTCCTCGCGGGCATCCTGCTGTTGACGATGGTGCTTTTTGTGCTCGTCAATCCGGAGTCATCGAATCGTGAGGAACCACGCGATGCGTTCCGGTTCGGTCGTTTCCTGCGCGGCTTCTGGATCAACCCGCTCCGACACCCGGATTTCTTCTGGGCGTTCATGGCGCGGATGACGCTGCTGCTCGGCTACTTCGGCGTCGCCCTGTATCAGCTCTATATCCTGCAGGACTACATCGGTCTGGGTACCGGCGCTGCAGCGGTGGTCCCGATCATCGCGGTGGCATCGCTGGGCGGTTCGGTGGTCTCGATGCTCATCTGTGGGCCCCTGTCCGATCGTATCGGGCGACGGAAACCGTTCGTCTTCATCTCCACGCTTGTGCTTGGCATCGCTCTTTTGATTCCCTTCGCTCTGCCAACCAGCGCCGGAATGGTCCTCTTCGGTCTGGTGAGCGGCTTCGGCGTCGGGTGCTATACGGCAGTGGACAACGCCCTGATAACCGAGGTGTTGCCGAAGCAGGAGAACGCGGGGAAAGACCTCGGCATCGCCAATATCGCCAATGCGGTCCCGCAGATCGCGGCCCCCGCGATTGCTGGACTGATCGTGACCCTCACTGGCGGATACCAGGGCCTCTTCCTCGTCGCGCTGGTCCTCACCGTGGTCGGGGCACTCTGTGTCATCCCGATTCGAAAGGTGCGCTGATGCCGATCCCCGTCAACGAGCACTGGGCATGGTTGCGTCCCTGGGCGCGGCCAGAGATCACCGGCATCGGGCGTGTCGAGGCACACTCCATCACGCATCAAGAGCGACTTGACCTGGATGGGATCTGGGACTTCCAACTCCTCTCGCGCCCAACGGACGAGCAACGGCCGAAGGCCTGGACGACATGCGTCGTCCCCGGAGCATGGACCATGCAGGACAAGGGCGACATTCCGATCTACACCGCCCAGCGCGTGCCCTTTGACTCCCTACCGCCGCTTCCGCCGGAGGACAATCCCACCGGAATATATCGGCGCACCTTCGCCGTTCCGAACGGCTGGCGCCGCAAACGCGTCGTGCTGCACGTCGGTGCCGCGATCAGCACCCTGATGGTCGAGGTGAACGGTCGACCCATCGGTGTTGGAAAGGACAGCCGGCTCGCCAACGAGTTCGACGTGACCGAGGCGCTCGTTGAGGGCGAGAACGAGCTCGTTCTTCGTGTTGTGCGTTTCTCGGATGCATCGTTCATCGAGAATCAGGACGGGTGGTGGCATGGTGGCATTACCCGCTCGGTCTTCCTCTACGCCACCGATCTCGTCTATCTGGCGGATGTGCAGACCAGAGTCCAGATCGCCTCGGACGGACCGGGAGGCACCTGTCGTGTCAGTGCCACGGTACGCCGCTCGGACGGCCGCCTCGAGGCCGGCTGGAACATCAGGGCAACGATCGACGGCATCACCGACGCTGCGAAGGTCTCCGCCCCCGGCGCCGCACCAGCTCAAGGCGCCGGTCCGGACGAGTTGCAGGCCTCTGCGGCGTTGCCGGACCTCCCTGCCGATTTCGACGTGTTCGACCTGACCAGCCGCCGCGCAGCCGGCGCACCCAGGGACGCAGCCACGGAAATAGCATCACGGGTGCGTGAGATCCTGCTCACCCCGGAGCCGATCGGCGAGGCCGTGATCGACCTGCAGCTTCCGGCCGTCCGCAGGTGGAACGCCGAGACTCCCCACCTCTACGAGCTCGAGGTGCTCCTCATCGACCCCGCCGGTGGAGTGGTCGAACGTGCGCAGTACCGGATAGGGTTCCGCGAGGTGATCGTGTTGGGCGGCGATCTCCTGGTCAACGGGCAACCGGTGCTCATCCAGGGAGTTAACCGGCACGACTTCGACTCTCGGACGGGGGTCACCGTGTCGCGAGACCAGATCGCTCGTCAGTTGCGCCTGCTCAAGCAGCACGGCATCAACGCGATTCGTACCTCGCACTATCCCAACGATCCCGCCTTCCTCGACCTGTGTGATGAGTACGGCTTCTACGTCATCGATGAGGCAGATATCGAGGCCCACAACTTCTCCACCACGATCTGTAATGATCTCCGGTACACCTCCGCGTTCGTGGATCGCGTGGCACGCATGGCAAGACGTGACGCGAATCACCCCAGCGTCATCATCTACTCGCTCGGGAACGAGACCGCATACGGGGCGAATCACGACGCAGCCGCCGCGTGGCTGCGCTTCTTCGACCCGTCGAGGCCGCTGCACTATGAGGGGGCGATCGCCGTGGACTGGCACTCCGGGCGCTCGGTGACCGACATCGTCGCGCCGATGTACCCGTCGCCTGAGGCGCTGAGGATCTACGCCGCCGACCCTCGCAGTGACCGCCCCCTCATCATGTGCGAGTACTCCCACTCCATGGGCAACTCCAACGGAGGACTCGACGAATACTGGGCGGTGATCGAGTCGACAGATCGCCTGCAGGGCGGGTTCATCTGGGAGCTGACGGATCATGGCCTCGACCCCGACGGCGACGGCCGCTTCCGTTACGGCGGAGACTTTGGTGACATCCCGAACAGCGGAAACTTCTGCATCGACGGACTGCTGTTCCCTGACGGCTCGCCGCATCCGGCCATGGAGGAGGTCCGTCGGATCTTCACCCCCCTGGACTTCACCGCGACGATCGACGAGCTCCAGACCGGACGGGTTGTTGTCCGCAATCGTCAGTTCTACGTCGACTCGTCCCACTATCGGGTGACCGCAGGTGTTGATCTGCTCAATGGCCAGAGCAGCGAGTTCGATGTGCCTATGCCGTCAGTCAAACCGCGCACGAATGCGATCGTGGACATCCCCGCCGAGTTGCTCGACCTTCTGACCCGTCCAGACGCCCTCGGACTCACCTTCACGGTTCGACTCGCCGCCGAGTCTGCATGGGCCAGCACGGGTACAGCGCTCGCCCGCATCCAGGTGCCGATCGTCAAGACACCGCCGACCCGTGAACTGCCGATACCGGGACCGCTCAGTGCGGGAACGATCGACGACGAGGGACGGATCCGATCCCCGCTTCTCCTGGCCGATCCGGAGATCGAGCTCTGGCGGGCGCCCACCGACAACGACGCCGCCCTCGTACATTTCGGGCGATTCGTCACCACCGGCTTCTCAAACCCCACACGCACACTCCTCTCTGTTGTCGAGCATCAGGGTCTTGTCACGGTCGCAACGGCCCTGCGCGCCGATGACGTGACGATCGACCACACCCGCCGGATCGGAGAGCTGCAGAGCGGTGCGATTATCGTGCACGAGCGAGTGAAGGTCCCCCCGGGACAGGGAGGACTGCTGCGAATCGGGACCACTCTCGCCTTGCCCAAGGGCTATTCTCAGGCCACGTGGCTCGGACGGGGACCACACGAGTCGTATTCCGATCGCAAACACTCGGCCCGATTGGGCCGCTGGAAGGCCCCGATCGACGAACTCGCGGTCCCGTACCTGAAGCCGCAGGAAAATGGGTCGCGAGCCGACACCTGGTGGATCGAGCTCTCCGGGTCCGAGGTCCCGACCATACGGGTCAGCCTCGACCAGCCGCACCAGGTCGGCGTCGCCCGACACCGAACAGCGGAACTCGCCGCGAGCCACCACAACTGGGAACTGCCCGCCAGCGAATTCACGTATGTCCACCTCGATGTTGCCCAACGCGGCCTCGGAACGACATCGGCCGGCCCCGATGTCGCCGCGGAGCACCGCGTCGGACCCGGCGACTACGAGTGGTCCTGGATGCTCGAGACGGTGCCCCACGGAACCTCGAATGGATAGCCGTCGAGAGCCGGCTCGATTTCGTTCAGGCCTCCAGGAGCCGCACCACTTCCCCGTCGAGCACATGGGCGATGTCGAGCTGGCCTGGGTGTACCGCGTCAAAGACCTGAAGTCCTTCCCAGAGCGCCAAGAAGGCCAGGACTCTTTCATGGAGGTCCTGGGGAGCGGATTCCGCTCGGAGCCTCCGGACCGTGTCCTCCCAGAGGGCCGCCATCCGCTTCGTGCGCTCCTGGAAGAACCGGCGCGCCGGATGCCCGTCCGTGGCAGCCTCGGCCATGAGCACCGCATACAACTGAACGAGCCCAGGGATGGACCGGTTGTGCTGAAGGAGCGCAGCCACCTCGTCGCGAAGGTCCCGCGCAGTGGTCGGGAGTCCGGCCAGGATTCTGCCCGCCGATTCGTCTCGCCATTGCAGGACATCGAGCAACAACGCCGTCTTGTCCTCAAAATGGTGCAGCAGGGTGGAGTGATCGATTCTCGCGCTGCGCGCAATCGCGCGCAACGACGCACCGTGATATCCGTGCACCGCGAAGGCATCCGCCGCGCGGTCCAGGATCTCTTCACGGGTCGCCCGACCGTTGGCGTAACCACTCCGCGGAGGCCGAGGGGTTTCCTCTTCAGACGTGTCCACGATTCCTCCCGCTCATGGTCAGATCAAGCCGGAACGCTGATCGGATCGCAACGAGCCTACCTAAGGGGCAGTAGTGCTCACGGGTCTCCCACACCTGATCACCCATTGACGTTGAAAGGATAAAAATGACCGCGGTCACGACAGAATACGGGGTCCTCGACGGACTGGAGACGGACGGGCTTTACACATTCCGGAACGTGCCGTATGCCGCGCCGCCGTTCGGTGAGCGACGGTTCGCCAAACCCCGGCCTCCCAAGCCCTGGGACGGTGTGCGAGACGCAACGCAGCCAGGCCCCGCAGCCCCGCAACCCCTGAGCCGACCGGACGCTTTCGGCGGTGCGTACACGCCGACCGCGGTGGGCGAAGACTGTTTGACGCTCGAAATCCGCACGCCAGAACTCGGCGCTGCCGCACTGCCCGTGATGGTGCACATCCACGGCGGCGGCCTGGTCAGCGGAGCCGGATCATCGCCGGGATACGCCGGTGCCGCGTTCGCCCGTGCCGGCATTGTGCACGTCAGCATCAACTATCGACTTGGCATCGAGGGATTCCTGTATTTCGAGGACGGCGCCGACAACCTCGGCCTTCGTGACCAGGTCGCCGCGCTCGAGTGGGTCCACCGCAACATTGCCGTGTTCGGCGGCGATCCGTCCCGCGTCACCATCTACGGACAGTCCGGCGGCGGTGTCAGTACGATGAGCCACCTCGTGATCCCCGCTTCTCGAGGTCTATTCGCACAGGCAATATCGCAGAGCGGATGTCCGGTCGCCTCCATCGACGCTGAAGAGGCATTGACCTTCACCCGGCAGGTCGCGCGGCGGTTGCGTATCGCGCCCACCAGGGCGGCATTCGCGACGGTACCGTGGCAGCGCACGGTCGCCCTCGAACCCTCGCTGATGACACGTTTCCTGCTCCGATTCCTGGGAGGCAAGCGCGATCCGCTCTTCATCTCACCGTTCCGCATAGTGCACGGGACAGAATTCCTGCCGCTCTCGCCTCTCGCTGCCAGTCCCTCGTCGTCCGACGTGCCTTTGCTGGCGGGCACGGTCCACAATGAGACGAAAGATTTTGTCGCCGCGCTGAGCGCTGTCCCCGTGCTCGGGTCGCGGCTTGAGCGGGGTGTGCTCCGGGCCCTGCATGTGGATGGGGAGTTGCGCCGGTCGTACAGCCATGGAACACGAAAGATCGTGAGTGACGGCGCCCTTGCGGAAGCGGCCTGGACGGATTGGGCATTCCGCATCCCCACCATCCGCCTCCTCGAAACCAGGGATGCGCCGTCGTGGCTCTACGAGTTCCGCTGGCAACCGCAGCACCTGCCGGCGGGCCAGGGCGCGGTCCACGCCATCGAACTGCCCTTCGTGCACGACGACCTCGACGCGATCCTGTCGGCTGGCGGGGCGTCGCGGAGCGTTCTCGGGGAGAATCCTCCTCGAGAGGTCGCTGCGGCGATGCACCGCGCATGGACGGAGTTCGTGATCAGCGGCGAGCCCGGGTGGGACACCTACCGGCGACCCGAGCGGCCGACCATGGTATTCGACAAGATGTCCGGGACCGTGCCGGACGCCGCAGGAGCCGAACGCCACGCGTGGGCGGGACGCCGCTGAGCGCCAGGGTCGTCCAGCGACAGTCAATCCGGCCTTTTCGACGGAATGAATCCGCCACCGGCGTTGCGACCGGCCACCAGGCTTCCCGCCAAGACCAACCTCGACCGGAACGAAGAAACCCTGCCCCACGATCAGGGGGGCAGGGTTTCAACGTCGATCAAATGGTGGATCCAAGGGGATTCGAACCCCTGACCCCCTGCATGCCATGCAGGTGCGCTACCGGGCTGCGCCATGGACCCATGTTGTCCAGCAAACTGACCGGGCCAACAAGCCAGACAACTTGACAAGATTACTACACAAGACAAGCCCATCCCAACCACAGAGGACGCGACCGGGCTGTCTGCCCTACTTCACGGGGACGACCAGGCCTCCCCAGGTCTTCTCGATGTATGCCGAGGTCTTCGGGTCGAGCAGCAGCTTGTAGAGCTCCTTGATCCGCGGGTCGTCCTTGAGCTTCTTCGTCGTGGCCAGCACGTTGTAGTACGGGCTGTCGCTTCCCTCGATGAGGATGGCCTGCTTCGAGGTGAGCCCGGCGGGCAGGGCGAAGGAGATGGTCACGAAGGCGGTGTCGACGTCGGGCAGGGACTGGGCGAGGGTCGCGTTGTCGATCTCCACGAAGTCGTACTTGGACGGGTTCGCGGTGATGTCGCTGAGCTTGGTCGGGTTGTCGTCGACGGTGATGAGCTTCTTCGAGGCGAGGATCTTCAGCGCCCGTCCCTCGTTCGTCGGGTCGCTGGGGATGGCGATCTTGGCGCCCTTCTTCAGATCCTTGAGGCTCTTCAGCTTGTCGCTGTAGAAGGCGGCCGTCGGCAGGTAGGCCTTCCCGACGCTCACGAGGTCGTCGTGCGAGGCCGCGTTGTAGGTGTCGAGGAAGGTCTGGTTCTGGAACAGGTTCGCGTCGATGGAGCCGTCGCTCACGGCGGTGTTCGGGGTGTTGTAGTCGGTGAACGGAGTGAATGTGACGGTGAGTCCGGCATCGGCCGCGAGATTGTCCTGGATGAACTTGAGGATGTCGCCCGCCGGGGTCTGCAGCGCGCCGACGTTCACCGTGCCGAGGCTCTTGACGGTGGGGTCGGCCGCCGGCGTGCTCGACGAGCAGGCGGACAGGAGTGCTGCGACGGCGACGACGGCTGCTGCGCCGGCGATGCGGGTGGAGATTCTCATGTGATTCCTCTGGTGGTTTTTATTCGGGGGTGGATGAGACGAGCAGCGAGCGCAGGCTGGTGCGGCGCACGGCGGTGTGGGAGAGCCGGCGCGCCAGGATCGCCGCGGCCGTGGCGAGCGCCTGCACGATGATGAAGATGACGACGATCACGACGACGATGTACGGGGTGCTGTACTGCTGGTACCCGAAGCGGAAGGCGACGTCGCCGAGGCCGCCGCCGGCGACGACCCCGACCATGGCCGAGAAGTTGATGATGGAGGTGATCGTCGTCGCGAGCCCCAGCACGATGCCGGGCAGCGCCTCGGGGACGAATACCTTGCGCACGATCTGCCAGCGCGTCGCCCCCAGCGACTGCGCCGCCTCGGTGAGACCGGGATCGATCTCCTTGAGCGAGATCTCGACCATTCGGGCGAAGAAGGGGATGGCGACGAGCGAGAGGGGCACGGTGGCGGCCGTGGAGCCGATGAAGGTCCCGACGATCAAGCGGGTGAACGGGATGACCGCGATCATCAGGATGATGAACGGGATCGACCTCCCGAGGTTCACCACGAAGTCGAGCACCCGGTTGACGACCACGCCGGCGGTGCGGGAGCCGAACGGCGACTCGAACAGTCCGCCGCGCTCCGTGCCCACAAGCACGATCCCGAGCGGAAGCCCGACGATGATGGTCACGGCGAGGGCGATGCCCACCATGTAGAGCGTCTGGCCGGTGCCGGTGAGCACGTTGCCGAACAGCTCCGGCCAGAAGCCGGGGGCGGTGATGTCGTTCATCGGGCCTCCCCCGCGATCTCGACGAGGAGCCCCTGGGCGCGCAGGTCGGCGATGGGCGCGGCGTTCTGCTCGGGGGTGCCGGGCAGCTCCAGCCGCGTCCTGCCCGCCTGGGTTCCGCCGATGGTCTCGATGACGGCGCCGAGGATGCTCACGTCGAGGCCGTAGGTGCGGGCGAGCTGGGCGATCACCGGCCGGTCGGCACTTCCGCCGCTGAAGGTGATCTCGATGACGGTGCCCGTCGTCTCCGGCAGTTCCCCGAGCGGGAACAGCTCGCGGGCGAGCCGGGATCCTGGCCTCGAGATGAGCTCGACGAGCGGCCCCTGCTCGACGATGCGACCCCGCTCCAGCAGCGCCGCCGAGTCGCAGATGGTCTTCACGACGTCCATCTCGTGGGTGATCAGCAGCACGGTCAGGCCGAGCTGCCGATTGATGGTGCGCACGAGGTCGAGGATCGAGCGGGTCGTCTCGGGATCGAGCGCAGAGGTCGCCTCGTCGGAGAGCAGGACGCTCGGCTCGGCCGCGAGCGCGCGGGCGATGCCGACCCGCTGCTTCTGGCCGCCCGAGAGCTGATTCGCGAAGGCATCCGCCTTGTCGGTGAGCCCAACCAGGTCGAGGATCTCGTCGGCCCGACGACGGCGCTCCCGGCGCTCCAGCCCGACCACCTCGAGGGCGAACTCGACGTTGCCGCGCACCGAGCGGCTCGTGAGCAGGTTGAAGTGCTGGAAGACCATCCCGATCTTCCGTCGTGCGAGCCGGAGTTGCGCATCCGTGACCGCCGTGAGCTCCTGTCCGGCGACGGTGACCGTTCCCGAGTCAGGGCGCTCCAGGAGGTTGACCGACCGGATGAGTGTGCTCTTGCCCGCCCCGCTCTGGCCCACCACGCCGAAGATCTCGCCCTCGGCGACCTCCAGGCTCACGCCGTCGAGCGCGCGGACGAGGCCAGGGCCGAGACCGAACGTCTTGGTGAGGTTGCTGAGGGTGATCATGACTGCCCGGTGCGCTGAGGTGGATGAGGTCACGCGACATCGGGCGACGGAAGGAGGCCGCGAAGGGCGGCACTCCTCCGAGTGTGTCAAGCGGAGAACGACTCCACAAATGAGTGTTACCGATTGTGTTAAGGACGGCGAGACCGCACGGCGGCCCGCAGCGACCGCATCGCCCGGATGGCCGACCGCAGCTCCTGCAGATGATGCGCGGGCAGGAACACCTGGCTCAGCTCGCCGAGGTCGGCCGCGCGATCGCTCGTGCCCACCGTCTCCACGGCGAAGCCGTGGCTGAGGCCGAGGATCTCGACCGCGGCGGCCCCCTGGTAGGGCACGTAGATCGGTGTGGTGACAACGAGCGCGGAGCCCTCGCCGGCGCACCGGCGATGGCGCGCCCAGAACTCGAAGGTGTCCGCGGAGTTCGCTCGCCGGCGCGACGGTTCCGAGGACGGAGCGGCCAGCACCGCGAACCGTCCGAGCGGCGTCTCCCAGCGATATTCGCACCAGGAGGCATTCTGGCCGTCCCCCACGAACTCGTCGACCTCCGGGGCGCCCAGCGGTCCGAAGGCCGCGTCCATGCCGGCCACCATCGCATCGAACTCGTTGTCCCCCGCGACCCCCAGGGCCTCGCGCAGGCCGAGCTCGTCGCCCGCGAAGGGTCGGAACCCGCCCAGGAACACGACGCGGTCGACCGACAGCCCTGCCTCGATCAGCTCGGCGACGAATCGGGGCTTCACGAGACCCGCGCGGATCATCCCGCCGGTCATGAGCACCACGTCGTAGTGGTCGGCGGACGGCGCCGTCCGGTCGGCGAGGCCGAGCGGCGCGGCCAGGGAGAGGGCGAGCCTTTCCTGGTCGTCGTCGAGCCTCGGCCGGGTGGCCAAGTTGCGTTCATGACCGGCGCGGAAGTCCCAGTGCTCGGCCGAGAACCCGTCCAGCCAGGCCAGGACCGCCTCTCCGGATGCCTCGGGCAGCGTCCCGTGGAACGCCGCGACGAGCTCGGCCATCGCCGCACCGGTCGCCCAGGCATCGATCAGGGCGAGCACCCGGCCGGGATCGTCCGCGAGCCCGCGCCAGCTCGGAAGCTCGGCAAGGGTCATGTGGGGCGGATCGGTCGGATCAGTCGGCGCTCTCGTGGACGGGCAGATCGATCGGGATGACCGGGCAGTCCTTCCAGAGACGCTCGAGCGAGTAGTACATGCGGTCCTCCTCGTGGAAGACGTGCACAACGAGGTCGCCGAAGTCGAGCAGGATCCAGCGTCCCTCCGCCCTGCCCTCGCGGCGAAGCGGCTTCGCGCCGTTCTCGATGAGCTTGTCCTCGATCTCGCCGGCGATGGCCACCACGTTGCGCTCGTTGCGACCGGTGGCGAGCAGGAAGACGTCGGTCAGCGGAAGCGGCCCGGAGACGTCCAGTGCAACAAGATCGTCGGCCTGCTTGGAGTCGGCCGCCGCAGCGGCGATCCTGAGCAGTTCGAGGGCGTGGTCGGTCGCGGTCACAGGGTCCTTTGGTGAAGAGGGGAAGAAGACAGGGAGGCGGTCACGGGTCTAGAAGACCTTGAAGATCATTCCCGCGACGAAGAGCACAACGACGCCGACGGCCATCACTGCCGCGGAGACGGCGAGCACCATCGGCAGGCGGCTGTTGCCCTTCGGCTTCACCGTCGCGATCATGGGGCCGGTGGAGGTATGGGTGCTCACGGCGCGGATGGCCCGGACGGGGGCGGAATCGGGATCGGACTCGTCCTCCCGGTCGCCCTCGGCGAGCAGGGCATCCACGTCGGAGTGGTCGTAGTGGGCGGGCAGAGCGCCCGTGGTGCCGAGACTGCTCGGCAGGTTGATCGATCCGGTGACCAGGATCTCCCCCGTGCTGCTCAACGGGCTCAGGAGGTCGTCCATCGTCGGGATCGACGGCAGCACGAGAGCGCTCGTCGGGAGCGCCCCGCTGGCGGCGACGTTGCGGCTGAAGGTGTTCTCCTGCACCTGCTCGTCGTCGTCGATCGATGCCTGGGTGGACCAGTGGCCAACGGGCGGGGTGTAGGCGGAGGGAGTCTCCGGCGTGTTCAGCGAGAGGCCGAAGGGCTTCTGCTCGAGGTCTTCGGGAGCGGAGACGGGCTCGGCGTCGATCGGGGCTTGCTCGTCGAGCACGGGCTGCTGGAACAGCAGCGCATCGAACGCGGCCTCGGCCTTGTCCGCCGGCTCGACGGTCTCCGCCTCGGTCTCCCGCTCGGCGACCCGGGCGGGCTCCTGCCGGGGCTCGGAGGTCGCGACCTCCGGCTCCACCGGCTGAGGCTCGACGGTCTGCTCGTTCGGCGCGACGAACAGCGGGAACCTCGACGGCTCCTCCACCGTCGAGACGGGCGTCTCGTCCGCGGGAGCGACGTGCTCACGATTACGCGGACGGATGGGCTCCGTCACGGTGGAGCTGTGATGGCTGGGAGCGTCGAACTGCTGCGCGCCACCGGACCTCTGCTGCTCGAGCGCACGAAGCTCACGACGGGTGAGCAGGTGCTCCGGCTTGGCCTCGGCCGAGCTGGTCTCGACCGACGTGATCTCCACCGGGGCCACCGGGGCGACGTTCTGGGTGTGGTAGTCGAGCTCGCCGGACGAAGCGGAGGGGGCCGTGGAGCCGGAGATCGTCGCGGAACGACGACCCTCAGGGCTGAAGTCGCGGAGACGATAGGGCGCGGGGCTCTGCGGCTCGTCGGTCTGCTCCTGCCGGTCCGGTACCGCAGAGATCGAGCGGCTACGGAACGACGGTCCGTCGTAGCTCGGCACCTGGGGGCGGGACTGGGTGATGTAGTTGAGCGGTTCGGCGTTGAGCGGCTCCGCGGCGGGGGCGGGGCTCTGCGCCCGGCGACCGCTTCGGCGGCCCGCCTCCGGTCGAGCCTCCGGCTGTGGGGTCTCGTCCTTCTGGGAATCCTGCGCCGCACGACGGGCGTCGGTGTCCCAGCCCTCGCGGGCGAACGAGCCGAAGGGCGTCGGCTGCGAATCCTGGGCAACGGTCACCGGAGACTCCGCGGACTCACCGCGTTCGTTCCGCCGAACCTGTCGCCTGCTTATGGGCGGCTGATCTTGCCAGGCTGTCATGTCAGACTCCGATACAAGTGGTGTTTGGAGATGTACTGAACGACACCATCCGGGACCAAATACCACACCGGGAATCCCCGGCTCACCCGGCTGCGACAGTCGGTTGACGAGATCGCCAGCGCGGGCACTTCCAACAAGCTTACTTCCGACTCCGGCAATCCGGAAATAGTGAGCAGATGTCCCGGCCGAGACACAGCTACGAAATGCGCGAGCGACCAGAGCTCGGTGACGTCCTTCCATTCGAGGATCTGGGCGATGGCATCCGCTCCGGAGATGAAGAACAATTCGGCGTCCGGGCGCTCCGCGTGGATGTCTCGAAGCGTGTCGATCGTGTAGGTCGGCCCGGTGCGATCGATGTCGACCCGGCTCACCGTGAACCGCGGGTTGGCCGCCGTCGCGATCACGGTCATCAGGTACCTGTGCTCGCTGCTGGTCGCACCCGGCTTCTGGTAGGGCTGGCCGGTCGGCACGAAGATCACCTCGTCGAGGCCGAAGGACTGGGCCACCTCGCTGGCGGCGACGAGGTGCCCGTGGTGGATGGGGTCGAAGGTGCCGCCCATGACGCCGATCCTGGGGCGGCGCTGCCCGCTGTCCGTCACCTGTCCGGCCTAGTGGTCGGTCGTGTGCCCGCTCGCCGGCGATCCGCCGGTCTTCTGGCTGTGCCGGTTCGCGACATCGCGGAAGCTCCACACGATCAGACCGAGGAAGATGAAGGCGACGGCGGCGATGAGCGGGAAGACCCAGGCGGGAAAGACCAGGGCGTTCTTCGTTTCTTCAGCGGCCTGAACGATCGTGCTTAGCAACGACATCCACCAATCCTCGTGACGATTACCTGGGAGACAAGCCTAGTGGGGGTTGCGTCTCAGGCCCGCACCTGGCCGGCGCCGCGCACGATCCACTTCGTGCTCGTCAGCTCGCTGAGGCCCATCGGCCCGCGCGCGTGCAGCTTCTGCGTCGAGATGCCGACCTCGGCACCGAAGCCGAACTCCCCGCCGTCGGTGAACCGGGTGGAGGCGTTGACCATGACGACCGCGGAATCCACCTCCGCGAGGAAGCGCTCCGCGTTGCCCAGATCGCCCGTGACGATCGACTCGGTGTGATGGGTCGAATACCTCCGGATGTGCTCGATCGCCTCGTCGAGCCCGCTCACGACCCGCACCGAGAGGTCGAGCGACATGTATTCGGTCGCCCAGTCCTCGTCCGTCGCCGGGATCGCATCCGGGAACAGCCGCCGGGTGCGCTCGTCGCCGTGGATGGTGACACCGGATGCCCGCAGCTCCGCCAGTACGGAGGGCAGCAGTCGCTCGGCGGCGGCCTCGTGCACGAGCAGGGTCTCCAGGGCGTTGCAGACGCTCGGCCGCTGCACCTTGGAGTTCTGCACGATGTCGACCGACCAGGCCGCATCGGCGGACTCGTCGAGGAACACGTGGACCACACCGGCTCCGGTCTCGATCACCGGCACCTTCGACTCGAGGACGACGGTGTTGATCAGCTCGGCGCTCCCCCGCGGGATGAGCACGTCGACGAGGCCGCGGGCCTGCATGAGCTGCCTGGCGCCCTCCCGCCCGAACTCGTCGATGGTCTGCACCGCATCGCCCGGCAGCCCAACGCCGGTCAGCGCATCCTGAATGATGTCGACGAGCACACGGTTGGTGTTCTCGGCGGCACTGCCCCCGCGGAGCACGGCCGCGTTGCCGCTCTTGAGCGCGAGGGAGGCGATGTCGACCGTCACGTTCGGCCTGGCCTCGTAGATCACGCCGACGACGCCGAAGGGCACCCGGACCTGGCTGAGCATCAGCCCGTTCGGCAGTGTGCGCCCGCGCACGGACTCACCGACCGGGTCGACGAGGGCCGCCACGCTGCGCACCGCCTCGGCGAGGGAGCGGAGCCGCTTCTCGTCGAGACGGAGGCGGTCCTGCAGGCCGAGGCTCATTCCGCTCTGGCGACCGGCCGCCAGGTCGAGCTCGTTGGCCTCGATGATCTGCGCGGCGTTCCCGATGACGGCCGTGGCGATCGCCTCGAGCGCCCGGTTCTTGAGCGCCGCGTTCGCGGTGGCCAGGACGATCGAGGCGTCCCTGGCGGCGACCAGCTTCTGGGTCAGTGTGCGCGTGGCGACGGCGGTCTCAGACATGGGGCAAGTTTACGTCGAGCACCCGGGGTAATTCGAGGCCGCGTGCGGGCTGCGGCACGCGCGCATCCGTGCTCAGGCATCGACTCTGCAGTAGTGGCGACCTGGCAGCGACCCAGCCAGCCACAACCGCCAACTCGGCGAGGCAAGCGAGCGCAGAGAGCGAGAGCGAGAGAGGCGAACCGGCACGCTCACTCGGCGGTGGCGGCCTCGAACCAGGTGCCGAGGTGCTCGCCGTTCAGGGCGGCGGCGACCTGGCCGGTGGAGGCGAGCAGCACGGGCGTGCCCGACGCGGCCGCGAGCTTGGCGGCGGCGACCTTGGTGCCCGCTCCCCCGGTGCCGACGCCGGCCGAGCCGATGTCCCCGAACTCGACGCCGGCGAGATCGTCCGTGAACGGGACGATGTCGATGCGGCGGGCGCCGGGCTCGGCGGGCGGGCGGGTGTACAGCGCGTCGACATCCGACAGCAGAACGAGCACGTCGGCATGCACCAGCTGCGAGACGAGGGCGGCCAGGCGATCGTTGTCGCCGAACCGGATCTCCTGGGTGGCGACGGTGTCGTTCTCGTTGACGATGGGGAGAATTCGCAGATCGAGAAGTCGCTCCATCGCACGCCGAGCGTTGCCACGGTGAGTGGGGTTCTCGAGGTCACCGGCGGTCAAGAGCACCTGCCCTGCGACGATCTTGAAGCGGTCGAGGCTGTCCTGATAACGGTAGATGAGCACGTTCTGGCCGACCGCCGCAGCAGCCTGCTTCGTGGCGAGGTCGGTAGGGCGCGAATCGAGCTTGAGGTATGGCATCCCGGTGGCGATGGCACCGGAGGAGACGAGGATCACTTCTGCACCCCGAGCGTGGGCTGCGGCCAAGGCATCCACGAGCGGCTCGATCTGGCCGACATTCGCGCCACTGATGGATGACGACCCCACCTTGACGACGATTCGTCGGGCCTCGAGCACCTGCCGTCGACTCATTCTGCGGTGCCAGCCTCGGAGTCCTTCGTGGCTACGGCAAAACCCTCATCGTCGTTCCACATGCCCGCTTCGCGCTCGCGAACGAGTTCTGCGCGTGCGGCTGCCTTCGCATCCATCTTCTCGAGATAGTGCTCACGTCGTGTCT
>NZ_DASWPB010000017.1:0-4907 GCF_036404185.1 Lacisediminihabitans sp.
CGCGGATGGGCGACCTCCTCGCCCGGCTGCTCGGACGGGTGGATGTCTGCATCATTTCCGGCGGACAGATCGGGCAGTTCATGTCGCAGGTCGTCGACAACCTCCCGGAGCTCGATGAGGAGGCCTGGCACCGGCTGCACCTCATGCCCACCTGCGGCACGCAGTACTACCGCTATCGGGACGGCTGGCAGCTGGTCTACGCCGAGAACCTCAGCGAGGAGGAGAAGGCGGCCGCGCTGGCCGCGGTCGAGCGCGCCGCGAAGGACCTCGATCTCTGGGAGACGGATACCTGGGGTCCGATTCTCGAGGACCGCGGCTCACAGATCACCTTCTCCGCCCTCGGCCAGTCGGCGCCGGTCGCCGCGAAGATGGCCTGGGACCCCGATGGGACCAAGAAGAACCGGCTTCGCGAGGCGATCGCCGAGCAGTTGCCCTCGCTCGAGGTGCGGTCGGGAGGGTCGACCTCGATCGACATCACCCGTCAGGGCATCGACAAGGCCTACGGCATGCGCAAGCTCGCCGAGGTGACCGGCATCCCCCTCGACGACATGCTCTTCGTCGGCGACCGGCTGGACCCGCAGGGCAACGACTATCCGGTGAAGGCGCTGGGCGTGGCCTGCCATGCGGTGACGGGCTGGGAGGACACCGCCGTCTTCCTGGAGGACTGGCTGCGGCAGTAACCGCCTCTCCTCCACAGCGTCGGAGTCGCCAGCTTCTGCCGAACCTGGCCCGCTCTCGTCGACCCGGGTGCCCCTCTGGTGTTTGCTGGGGGTAATTGGCAGACTGGTGGGGTGATCGAGGTGACCGAGCCGCAGGTATGGACGGTCATCGGCGTGCTCGCGGCAGCGTTGTTCGGCACGATCACGGTCGTGACGAGTGTGCTGACCCACACCATCACGGTCCAGATCGGCGGGTTGCGGGCCGAGATGGTCGCCCGGTTCGACGCGGTGGACGCTCGTTTCGAGACGGTGAATGCGCGGTTGGAAGCCTTGGATCGCGACGTCCAGAGCCTCACTGTGCGGGTCTTCGGCACCGACCACTGAGGGTTGACAGACATTCGAACGTATGTTCGACTGTCAGCATGCGGTGGAGCGGTCAGGAACTCGGTTCGGAGGAGACCTCCGCGTTGCCCGGTCTGGCCAGACTCTCGAACCTCGTGCGCACGGTGCGCACCCCGGAGTTCGCCGGCATCACCTTTCACGAGGTCCTCGCGAAGACCGCCCTCAACCACGTCCCCGGCTCGAGCAAGGCGATGCCCTTCGGCTGGACGATCAATCCCTATCGCGGCTGCAGTCATGCCTGTGTCTATTGCCTGGATCCAGAGACACTGATCCTCATGGCGGACGGCCGACAGAAGCCGCTGTGGGCAGTGCAGGTCGGGGACGAGATTTATGGCACGGAGGTCCGTGGTAATTGCCGACGCTACGTCCGCACGACGGTGGATGCCCAGTGGAATACCCGCAAAAGGGCTTATCGCGTCACGCTCGCGGATGGAACGACCCTCACTGCGAGCGGTGACCATCGCTTCTTGACGAATCGAGGCTGGAAATATGTCGCCGGCACCACGAGCGGCGGCAAAGCACGACCCCACTTGACGGTCAACAACAAGCTGATGGGGTTCGGCTCTCTGGGAATGAACCAGTCCGATTGGATGGGTGCGGCGGTCAAGTCGGATGCCAAGCTCGAGATCGTCTCGGTCGAAGATCTTGGCATCGAGCAAAACATGATCGATATCACGACGGGCACGGGCGACTTCATCGCAAACGGCGTCATCAGCCACAATTGCTTCGCCCGCAAGACCCACGAATACCTCGATCTCGACTCCGGCAAGGACTTCGACAACGAGATCGTCGTCAAGGTGAACGTGGCCGAGGTCCTCGCCAAGGAACTGCGCAAACCCAGCTGGGAGAGGCATCCGGTCGCCCTCGGTACCAACACCGATCCGTATCAGCGCGCGGAGGGTCGCTACCGGCTCATGCCGGGCATCATCGCGGCGCTCGCCGAATCGGGAACGCCGTTCAGCATCCTGACCAAGGGGACGCTGCTGCGCCGGGATCTGCCCCTTCTCGCGGAGGCGGCCGAGCGGGTGCCGGTCGACCTGGCGATGTCGATCGCGATCTATGACGACGAACTGCAGCAGTCGGTCGAGCCGGGCACCCCGAGCACGGCCGCCCGCCTCGCGACGGTCACCGCGGCGCGCGAGCTCGGGCTCGGCTGCTCGGTGTTCATGATGCCGATCCTGCCCTACCTGACCGACACCCGGGCCCACCTCGATGCCGCTCTCGCCCAGATCGCGGATGCCGGCGCGACGTCGGTGCTCTACACCGCGTTGCATCTGCGTCCGGGCGCGAGGGAATGGTACCTGCAGTGGCTGGGGGAGAACCATCCGGACCTCGTTCCCCGGTACCGGCAGTTGTACGCCAAGGGCGCCTCGGCGCCGAAGGAGTACCGGCAGTGGCTGGCCGCGAAGATCGCCCCGCTCATCCGCAAGCACGGGCTCGAACGCGGGCGGGAGGACGAGACGACCGGGGCGGTGCGATCGAGCGCCCTGCGCGGTGCCCGATCGCTCATTGCGCAGGAGCTCCCGGCCGCGCTCGCCCCCGGTCAGCCCACGCTGTTCTGATCGCCCCATAAACTTGGACATCAGTCACCACCATCACCGAGGACGGATATCCACAGTGGCCAAGCTTTACTTCCGCTACGGAGCGATGAACAGCGGCAAGAGCACCGCCATGCTGCAGGCGGCGTACAACTATGAGGAACGCGGGCAGCAGGTGCTGCTCGCCAAACCCAGCATCGACACCAGGGGCGACAAGGGCATCGTGTCGCGCCTCGGGGTCACCCGTCCGGTCGACTTCGTGATCACGCCGGAGGACGACGTCTACGAGAAGTTCGCCCGCGAGCGGGCCAGGGTCCACGATTCCACCGGTCTCGATGTGAGCTGCCTTCTCGTCGACGAGGCCCAGTTCCTCAGCGAGAGCCAGGTGGACGACCTGCTGCGCATCGCCATCCAGGAGGGCGTCCCGGTGCTGGCCTACGGCATCCGCACCGACTTCCAGACGGTTGCCTTCCCCGGCAGCCGGCGGCTGCTCGAGATCTCGCACTCCCTCGAAGAGCTGAAGACGATCTGTCGCTGCGGGCGCAAGGCGATCTTCAACACCCGCAAGGTCGACGGCCGGTTCGTCTTCGACGGCGATCAGGTCGCGATCGATCAGGGCGAGGTCTCCTACGAGTCCCTCTGCGGTGCCTGCTATCTCGAGGAGAGCCACGGCTTGCTCGGCAGCGGCCGGCGGCGCGTGCTCGTCGAGCCGGCCGAGGTCGTCTACGGCTCGGCGCCGGATCCCGACTTCGCCTGAGCTGTGCGTCGTCCGACCTGCGCGTCCGCCGACCTGCGCTCGCGGACGATCCTGCCCCTCGGCCGTGCATAACTCCTGCAGAACCGGATGTGGGCGGCCGTCGGACCCGAAGTGGCGGGGTGCGACAGCCGAGGGGCGCCTTTTTGCCGGAGTTATGCACATCGGCCGGCGGGCATTCGTTGGGCGGCTATTCTGATGTGTACCGAGATGCAATGCTCTACACATAGGAGGGACGTCGTGCGCACCAACATCGAGATCGACGATGCGCTTATCGCTGAGGCCCAGGCCGTGTCGGGTGCCATCACGAAGAAGGAGACAGTCCAGTTGGGGCTGGAAGCCCTCGTACGGCTCGGCAGGCAGGCGCGTCTACACGAGCTCCGTGGACAACTGCGCTGGGACGGCGACCTCCAGGAACTGCGACTCGACGCGTCGTGATACTCGTCGATTCGAGTGTGTGGATCGACTACTTCAATGGGGTTCGTTCGGCTCAGACGGACCGTCTGGATGAGCTAGCAGGCGTCGAACCGTTGGCGCTCGGTGATCTGATCCTCGCCGAGGTGCTGCAGGGTTTCCGGGCGGATGATGACTTCGCCAGGGCCAGGGATCTGCTTCTCGAATTCACGGTTTTTCCCCTGTTGGGTGCGGAGATGGCTCTTCGGTGTGCGGAGAATTATCGCGTGCTACGGAAACGGGGAATAACCGTGAGGAAAACGGCCGACGTGATCATCGCCTCGTTCTGTATTGCAGAAGGCCACCGTCTGCTATTCGCCGATCGTGACTTCGTTCCCTTTGTGGAGGTGCTGGGGCTTCGGCCCGCCTGAGCGAACGCTAGACGGCCGGCACCCGCACCGTCAGACCGCCGTGCTCCACCCGGATCGTCGCGTTGAGGATCGTGCCGAAGCTGTCACCGTCGAGCTCCACCTGCTCCGGGGTCTCGAACTCCAGCTCCACCTCACCCGCCTGCACGTACTGCAGCGCCCGGATGCCCGGGGTGTTGCGCATGATCAGCCGGCCGCCCTTCGTGCGGTGCAGGATGCCCCCGGCGAGCAGGCGGGACCCGATGCGCATCCATCCGCCCGCCCCCTTGGGGGTGAGGACGACCACATCCAGCTTGCCGTCGTCGATCACGGCGTCGGGGAGCAGCAGCAGGTTCGCGGTGAGGGTACCGCAGTTGCCGACGATGACGGTGTGCGCGCGCATCTCGGTGCTCGGCGCACCATCGAGGCCGAAGCGCATGGGCAGCTGTTTGTTTCCCCGGACGGACTTGGCGATCGGATCGGCATAGGCGAGCCAGCCGATCCGCTTCTTGAGCGTGCCGTTGGTGTTCGCGGCCATGTTCGCATCCAAACCGATGCCGGCCATGACGAGGTAGGCGTGCTCGTCGGCCGACCCGTCCTCGCGATGGAGTTCGGCGACGGCGATGTCGATCGACCGGTCGGCGCCGGTGAAGGCCACGGCGATCGACTGGGCCAGGTCGTTGAGCGTGAGATGCAGGTTGCGGGCGAGCAGGTTTCCCGTCCCCGAGGGCACGAGGGCCAGCGGCACCCCGCT
>NZ_DASWPB010000018.1:0-2543 GCF_036404185.1 Lacisediminihabitans sp.
CACAACTACGAGGACGCGATCATCCTGTCGCAGCGCCTCGTGCAGGACGACGTCCTGTCCTCGATCCACATCGAGGAGCACGAGGTCGACGCGCGCGACACCAAGCTCGGCCCCGAGGAGATCACGCGGGACATCCCGAACGTCTCCGAGGAGGTCCTCGCGGACCTGGACGAGCGCGGCATCGTGCGCATCGGCGCCGAGGTCTCCGCGGGCGACATCCTGGTCGGCAAGGTGACGCCCAAGGGCGAGACCGAGCTCACCCCCGAGGAGCGCCTGCTCCGCGCGATCTTCGGCGAGAAGGCCCGCGAGGTCCGCGACACGTCGCTCAAGGTCCCGCACGGCGAGTCCGGCACGGTCATCGAGGTCCGCACGTTCAACCGCGAGGACGGCGACGAGCTGCCCGCCGGCGTGAACGAGCTGGTCCGCGTGTACATCGCGCAGCGCCGCAAGATCACGGACGGCGACAAGCTCGCCGGCCGCCACGGCAACAAGGGCGTCATCTCCAAGATCCTCCCGGTCGAGGACATGCCCTTCCTGCCCGACGGCACCGCGGTCGACATCGTCCTGAACCCGATGGGCGTCCCCGGCCGCATGAACGTCGGCCAGGTGCTCGAGGTCCACCTCGGGTGGATCGCCAAGCAGGGCTGGGACATCACGCTCGCCGAGGGCGACACGTCCTGGACGGCCGAGGTCCCGGAGATCGCTCGCGCCTCTTCCCCGGGCGTGCCCGTGGCGACGCCGGTGTTCGACGGCGTGCCGGAGGAGACCCTCACCGGTCTGCTCGGCGCGACGCTGCCGAACCGCGACGGAGACCGCATGGTCGCCGCCGACGGCAAGGCCCGGCTGTTCGACGGGCGCTCCGGCGAGCCGTTCCCGGAGCCGGTCGCGGTCGGCTACATGTACATCCTGAAGCTGCACCACCTCGTGGACGACAAGATCCACGCCCGTTCGACCGGTCCGTACTCGATGATCACGCAGCAGCCGCTGGGTGGTAAGGCGCAGTTCGGCGGTCAGCGTTTCGGCGAGATGGAGGTGTGGGCCCTCGAGGCCTACGGCGCGGCGTACACGCTGCAGGAGCTCCTCACCATCAAGTCGGACGACATCCCGGGTCGCGTCAAGGTCTACGAGGCCATCGTCAAGGGCGAGAACATCCCCGACTCGGGCATCCCGGAGTCGTTCAAGGTTCTGCTCAAGGAGATGCAGTCGCTCTGCCTGAACGTCGAGGTGCTGTCGTCCGACGGCGTCTCGATCGACATGCGCGAGAGCGACGACGAGGTCTACCGCGCCGCGGAGGAGCTCGGCATCGACCTGTCGCGCCGCCCGAACGCCAGCAGCGTCGAAGAGATCTGAGGTCAGCACCGTGCCCGGTGTGCGTCGCGAGACGGTCACCGGGCACGGGCGCCGACACCCCGTAGCACCGTCACCCGCCGGTCGGCACATCGCCCGCACCGGCAAGCGAAGGAAGTAGGACCCCCTTGCTCGACGTCAATGTCTTCGATGAGCTGCGTATCGGCCTGGCCACGGCCGAGGACATCCGCACCTGGTCGCACGGCGAGGTCAAGAAGCCCGAGACCATCAACTACCGCACCCTCAAGCCCGAGAAGGACGGACTCTTCTGCGAGAAGATCTTCGGCCCCACCCGGGACTGGGAGTGCTACTGCGGCAAGTACAAGCGCGTCCGCTTCAAGGGCATCATCTGCGAGCGCTGCGGCGTCGAGGTGACGCGCTCGAAGGTCCGTCGTGAGCGCATGGGCCACATCGAGCTCGCCGCGCCCGTGACGCACATCTGGTTCTTCAAGGGCGTGCCCTCGCGTCTGGGCTACCTGCTGGACCTGGCGCCCAAGGACCTCGAGAAGGTCATCTACTTCGCGGCCTACATGATCACGTGGGTCGACGACGAGGGCCGTCACGAGGACCTCCCGAACCTCCAGAACGAGATCGACCTGGAGAAGAAGGAGATCGCGGACCGCCGCGACAACGACATCAACACCCGTGCCAGCAAGCTCGAGGCCGACCTGGCCGAGCTCGAGGCCGAGGGTGCCAAGGCTGACGCGCGCCGCAAGGTGCGCGACTCGGCCGAGCGTGAGATGGCGCAGATCCGCAAGCGTGCCGACGCGGAGATCGACCGCGTCAGCGCCGTGTGGGACCGCTTCAAGAACCTCAAGGTCGCCGACCTCGAGGGGGACGAGGCGCTCTACCGTCAGCTCCAGGACCGGTACGGGAACTACTTCGAGGGCTCGATGGGCGCGCAGGCGATCCAGAAGCGCCTCGAGGCGTTCGACCTGGACGCCGAGGCCGCCTCGCTGCGCGAGACGATCCGCTCCGGCAAGGGCCAGCGCAAGACCCGTGCCCTCAAGCGGCTCAAGGTCGTCAACGCGTTCCTCACGACGACGAACTCGCCCACCGGCATGGTGCTCGACGCCGTCCCGGTCATCCCGCCGGACCTGCGCCCGATGGTGCAGCTCGACGGTGGCCGCTTCGCCACGTCGGACCTGAACGACCTCTACCGCCGCGTCATCAACCGGAACAACCGCCTCAAGCGG
>NZ_DASWPB010000019.1:0-8862 GCF_036404185.1 Lacisediminihabitans sp.
GAGACTAGTCGCCAATTGGCGGGCGTACTTGCGGTGGGCCGCTTGCCGCGATGTGCCGAGCACAAGGCCGATCGCTTCCCAGGAGTCTCCGGCTGCCCGCGCGGCATCGATGGAGCGTGTCAGCTCCTTGTCGGCCTCCTCGATCGCCGTCAAGGCAGCGCCGATCGCCCTCAGGTATCGACCGTCGCGAACGGGCGTCGCGTCGGGCTCGATGTCGTCGAGCCACTTTTCGACGTCGATCTTCTTCTCGGTTTTGTCCATGATTGCCTCACAAATAGTCGTAGAACTTCGGGCGGAGCAGGTCCGCGTGGATCACTCGCTGGGGACCGGCTGCGGGAACCGCAACGATTTCCAGCAACCGCGCGGAGCGGTCCGTTCCGATGATGAAGATGCGAAGTTCGCCGTCGTATTCCATTTCCCAGTAGCGGATCACATTTCGGAGGGCATGGAGAATGTCGTCATCGTCGACCCCGTGTTTGCGGGCGCTGGCGGCAATCTCCACTATGTCATCATAATGTTGACAAGACGCTCTGTCGATGCGCTTTCGCTGTGGCGCGGTTAAGCGAGGATTGGTCAGTGCAACACGAGTCTCGTCATCACATCTTCGAGCGGCGCCGACGACCGTCGCACCCTATCCGGGGATGGCCGACCGCCGGATGGCCCGGCTGAGCCTGTCCAGGTCCGATCGCGGGTCGATCGACGGGTCGAGCAGCCATTGGATCTGCAGCCCGTCCGCGGCCGCGATGAGCATTCGAGCCGCCCAGAGGTCGTCGGCCGATGACGGCGCGACCTCGATGGGATCGTCGGCCGGAGCCGAACGGTCCAGCATCGACTGCACCAGGGGCAGCAGTCGCGAATACCGGTCGACGAAGAAATCGTGGGCCGGGTGGGCCGGGTCGGGGGAGTCCGCGGACATCTCGAGGAAGAGGCGCGCCAACCCCGGGGTGTCGAGTTGCGACTCCACGACCTCGAGAAGGACGTCGATCGAGTCCGTCTCCGAAAAGGATGCGCGGAGCGCCTGGTCGCGCTCGGCGAGGATGCTCACGAGGAGCTGCGCCCGCGAGGAGAAGTAGTGCAGCAGCCCGCGCTCGCTCAGCCCGACGCGTTCCGCTACGGCTCGCAGCGAGGGGCCGGATGCGCCGCTCTCGGCGTACGCGCGGAGCGCCTCCCGCAGCAGCTCCCGTCGCTTGGCGATGCCCTTCGTGTACGGCCCGCGCGACCCGTCGCTGTTCATGCCAACAATCTATCCCGCAGTGAAAACACTGTGTTACTGTGTTTTCACCAGATCCGGAAAGGCAACCGTGTCCCCACGCTGGAAGAAGTCGGTGCGTCGCATCATCGCGGCCATCGCGGCCGTGCTCCTGGGGGCGATCCTTGCGACCGTCACCTATCACGTCTCGGTCCAGCCGGGCGCGGCGATCGTGAAGGCGGTCTTCGAGGCGGGGCCGGAGGTCACCCCTCCGAAGGGATTCGCCTCGGTCAGGGCGAGCGTCGAAGAGACCGCGAAGATCCCCGTCTCCGCCCGCGGTGTCCCGGCCGCGAGCATCGACGTGTACGCCCCACGCGGCGCGTCTGGTCAACGGCTTCCGGTCATCCTCTGGATCCACGGGGGAGGGTTCATCTCCAGCTCGGCGGACACCGTCCGCGACTACGCGATCATGCTGGCGCACGCCGGCTACGTCGTGGCGAGTCTCGATTACAGCCTCGCTCCCGGTGCGCGGCATCCCACTCCGGTCGTCCAGGGCAATGCGGCTCTCGCCTACCTCGCCTCCGATGCCGGACGCTTCGGCGGTGATCCCTCGCGCATCGTGCTGGGTGGGGATTCGGCGGGTGCCCAGATCGCCGGCGAGCTCGCAGCCGTGCAGACCAATCCCTCCCTGGCGAGCGGCCTGAATCTCGAGCCGGCTCCGATGACCCGGCCGCTGCGTGCGGTCGTGCTGTTCTGCGGCCTCTACGACCTCGGAACGGTGGCCGACACGGGATTCCCGGCGCTCAGGACCTACCTCTGGGCCTACACGGGAACGCGGCGGTGGACCGACCACCCGGACATCGATCAGCTCTCCGTGACCGAACAGGTCACCGCGAGATACCCAGCGACCTTCCTCACCGTGGGAGACGCCGACCCGTTCCGGTCCCAGGCGAGGGAGCTCGCCTCCGTGTTGAGAAAGAAGGCCGTCCCCGTGACGACCCTCTTCTGGAACGGGACGGGTGCGGGTCTCAGCCACGAGTATCAGTTCGACTTCGCCCTGCCCCAGGCGAACGTCGCTTTCGAGAGAACCCTCGACTTCCTGGCCGAGAGAACGAAGGAGTAGACGTGGATATCCCGCCCAAGCATCGGCTGAGCCGCACGCTGTGGATTCTCGGCTGGTGCCTTCTGTTCGCCGTGAGCGCGGTCGTCGTCTACGCGCTCCTGGTCCTCAGAGGGAACTGACGGGAGATGAGAAGGCCTCCTTCCCGCTCCAGAGGCGCCGATGGTCGTCGTCGACAACGGAGAAGAACATGAGCACCATCCAGACGGGCGATGTCTACGTCGCGTTGGGCAGCTCCTTCGCAGCCGGCCCCGGCATTCCCGGGCGTGTGCCGGGAAGCCCCCGCCGGGCGGGACGATCGACCGGCAATTATGCGCATCTGGTCGCCGAGCGTCAGGGGCTGACTCTACGCGACGCGACGTTTTCGGGTGCGACGACCTCGGACATCCTGTCACGGAGATCGGAGGACTCGCCCGCGCAGATCGACTCCGTGGACGGCACGACGAAGCTCGTCACGCTCACCGGCGGAGGCAACGACATCGGGTATCTCCCCGGGTTGACACTCTCGAGCCTTCCGGCGGTGGCGACGCGTCTGCCGGCCGTCCGCCGCCGGCTCGACCGGATTCGCGACGCCACGGTCACGGAGGCGCTGATAACGCGTCTTGAACGCAGCCTGGACGACATCGTCGGGGAGATCCGGATGCGCGCACCGGACAGCACGGTGCTGCTGGTCGACTACCTGACGATATTGCCGACCGATGGCTCGATCTCGACGGCCCCGCTGCCGTCTGAGATGGCGGACTGGGGTCGCCGGATCGCGTCCCGTCTGACGGCGACGACGAGAAGGGTCGCGGAGAGAGGCGCCGCCGTGTTCGTGCCAGCGGGCGAGGTCTCCATGGCCCATCACGCCTGGGCCGCGATTCCCTGGACGCGGCGGTTCCATTATTCGCTGCGAGGAGGTGCCGCCTACCACCCCAATGCGGCCGGGATGGCGGCGGTGGCGCGGATGGTCGGCGAGGCCCTTCCCGAACGATGAGCGGGTGCCGCGGGGAGCGGCCTCAGCCGGGCTCCTGCGCCTCGTTGAGTTCGCGTACCTGCTTCCGCAGCTGCCCGGCGACCAGGTCGAACGGGTCGAGGTTCCGCTCGGCGCGACTAAGGGCGACCGCACCCTCGCTCGCGGCGATCAAGACTGCGGCGAACCCACGGGCATCGTCGTCGGACAGCCCTCCGGCCCGCAGCGACTCCGCGAGGTGGGAGCGCCAGGTCCGGAAGACGGTCGCCGCGCGATCGAGCAGCGCGCCGGAATCGGTCGCGATCGTGACGGCGAGCACCGAGCACCCCGCCCTGAAGTCGGAGCGGGTCAGCACCTGCCGCCACATCTCCAGGAAATGGCGGGTGATCTCCTCCGCAGAGGAGCCGGCCTTGCTGTCGATGAGCTCGACGGCGCGGGCTCCGGCGAAGTCGATGGCCTCGGCGATGAGCTGATCCTTCCCGTCGGGGAAGTGGTGGTAGATCGAGCCACGCGGTGCACCCGTGAGGTGGAGGACCTCGGAGAAGGACGTCTCCTGCAGGCCGCGCACGGCGAGCAGGCGGGTCGCCCCCTCGATCATCCGCTGCCGAGTCCGTGCCGCCATCGCGCCTCCCTTGACTATGACGACCATCATATTCCATACTGAACGGACACAGTCCTATCCGCGAAGGAGAACTCCATGCCCATGATCGACGTCTATGCCGTCACCGGTACGTTCCGCGACAAGCGCCGGCTCGCGATGGACCTCGCCGCCGCCGTCATGCGACACGAGCAGGTGCCGGACATCTCGCTCTTCCGGCAGAACACGGCTGCGTTCGTCCATGACCTCGATGCCGATTCGGTGGCAAACGTGGACGGGGACAGCAACTCCGTGCGCGTGCAGGTGCTCACTCCCGCCGGCACGCTCGACCGCGACAAGCAGCTGGGGGTGGTGGAGGAGCTGACCGCCATCGTCGCCGCTGCCGCCGACGACCCCGGCCTCGTCGACCGCACCTGGGTGCTGATCTACGAGTCGCCGGAAGGCGGCTGGGGCATCAACGGCCACGCGAACACCGGCGCCGACATCGTCGCCGCCGCCCGCGCGGAGCTCGCCGCGCTCGCGGCGAAGGAGGCCTGAGCGACCGGTCTAGCCGACGGCCTCGGCCTTCGGCTTGTGCATGATGAGCACCGGGCACTGGGCGTGTTCCGCGCAGGCGGCGCTCACGGAGCCGAGCAGGAGGCCCGTGAAGCCGCCGTGCCCACGGCTGCCGAGCACGAGCAGATAGGCGTTCGCGCTCTCCTCGATGAGGACACGGGCGGCCGGTCCTCGGCGGACCAGGCGGGTCAGCCTCGCCGGTGGCCCATCGGGGAAGGCCTTGTCGATCGCCTCGTCGAGGATCGTCTTCGCCTCGTTCTCCGGCGACCACACCTCGACGGTGTCGTACATGCCCAGCATGGCCGGGTAGTCCCAGGTGATGACCGCCTCGATCGGCGCATCCAGGACCGCGGCGATCGTCGCGGCCCGGCGGAGCGCATCGATCGATGGTCCGGAGCCGTCGACCCCGACGAGAATTCGTGTGGACGTGTCGATGGTGTTCATACCCTCAACCTGACTTTCTGAAATGGATGGTGCGGTGAAGCGCCGGCCGCGCGGGTATCCATTTACACCGCGTGACCGGGGCCTGCCGATCGCGGACTACGTCGCGGTCGCCTCCTGGAGGGGGACCGTCACGGTGAGGAGGCCGATTAGAGAGTCCGCACGGCGAGACGGTTGTCGACATCCGTCACGTGCGGGGAGGCCCAGGCGGCATTCCCGGCCTGTTCCTTCTCCGCCCACGACCGCACGGTCCCGGTCAGGGTGACCGTGTTGCCTGCGACGGTGACGTCGATCGCCTTCGCGTCCAACTCGGCGTTGCGGGTGATCGCCTTCTTGATCCGTTCCTCGGCATCCGAGGCGGAGGGGCGGGCGTTCAGGGTGAGCTGGTTGTGGACCGAGTAGACGCCCGTAAGGTACTGGACGGCGCGCTGGGCGGCCTTGCGCTGGAAGTCCCAGTTGACCTGGCCGGTCAGGGTCACGTCGTGTCCGATGATCTCGGCCTTGACCGTGTCCGGCACATTGCTCGCCCAGGTCAGGGCGTGTTCCACCTCCTTGGCGATGTCGACGTCGGTCACCGTCTGCGCGGACTTCGGGTGCACCACGAGGTTGTCGACGACCGTGGTGACGCTACGAACGCGCAGGGCCGCACGCCTGGCGGCCAGCCGTTCCGAATAGCTGTCCACCTCGCCGGAGAGCGAGACGGTGCCGTCCTCCACGGCGACGCCGATGCCCGAGGCATCCACATCGGGGGTCCATTCGAGCTCCTCCTGGACCGTGGTTTGAATATCCTGGTCGCTGCGGACCGGGGCTGCGATGGTCACGCCATTGTCCTTTCATCGATGTACGCGGAATGCGTATCCTTTCTTCCAACATCGGTCGCCGGGCGATCACAATCAGGGACTTTGGTCCCACGAGGAATCGAATCGTGTGGTAGAGAGGTGCCGCCGGATGAGGGGGATCGTCTCGCCGAGGCGACGGCCACGCCGTACGCGGCCACCTGCGACCGATGGTGCATCCCGAGCTTTCTCATCAGCTGGCAGACGTAGTTCTTCACGGTCTTCTCGGTGAGTCCGAGGCGCTCGCCGATCTGCCGGTTGCTCAGCCCATCGGTGATCAGCCGGAGGGCCTGACGCTCGCGCAGGGAGAGGAGCACCATCGCCGGAGCCGGAGCCGGAGCCGGAGCCGGCGCCTGCTCCGCGACGCGCTCCGGTTGCACCGACTGCCCGCCGGCGATCCGTCGAAGGTCGTCGACGAGGCCCCGGCCGCTGAGGGACTTCAGCAGGTAGCCAGAGGCGCCCGCATCCGCGGCGGCCGCTCGGGCCTCGGCATCCGGGAACGCGGTGAGGATGACGCAGCGAACGCGCGGATCCGCCAGCAGGATGCTCCGGCACAGATCGATGCCGTTCCCATCCGGGAGGCGCAGGTCGATGACAACGAGGTCGGGCCTCGTCGCCGCCACCCGGCCGAGGGTGTGGGCGGCCCGGTCCGATTCGCCGACCACCTCCAGATCGGCCTCGGCGTCGAGAAGCTCGGCGAGCCCGCGACGAACGAGCTCGTAGTCGTCAACGAGGAACACCCTGGTCATCAAGACACCGTTGTCTCAGGACCGGAGGGCGCTCCCCGAAGCTCTCGGGCGCTCGCGGCAGATCGGCGAGCCGGGTCTTTCCCACCACCTTGCGGTGACGGCGAGGGGCATCCGTCGCGCGGCGAACCGTCCGGCGAATTCCTCGACCACACCAACGCTGGCGGACATGGCCCCATTGTCGATTCGTCGGGCTTGACAGGGTAGGGCCGAAGGTCCCGGACTCGCCCGCCGGAACGACACGGCCGTTGCGTCCGGATGGCGAGACTCCCTATAGTCGGACATTCATCCGACTTCAGGCGGCAAGGGCGGCGCGGCATGGGAAGACTGATCTACTCCGGCATCATGTCCCTGGACGGCTACATCGAGGACGCATTCGGCGACTTCCAGTGGAGCGCGCCGGACGAGGAGGTCCACGGCTTCGTCAACGAGCTCGAGCGCTCGGTCGGCACCTACCTCTACGGGCGCCGGATGTACGAGGTCATGGTCTTCTGGGAGAACCTGGATGCCTCGGCCGAGCCGGCCGTGATGAGGAACTTCGCGGAGCTCTGGCGCGCCGCCGACAAGGTCGTGTACTCGACGACGCTGGAGCAGGCATCCAGCGTGAGGACGCGGATCGAGCGGACCTTCGAGGTCGAGGCGATCCGTCGGATGAAGGACGAGGCGGATCGGGACATCTCCGTCGGGGGCTCGAACCTCGCCGCGGCGGCGATCCGGGCCGGGCTGGTCGACGAGTGGCATCTCTTCCTCACGCCCGTCGTCGTGGGCGGCGGGAAGCGGTTCCTCCCCGAGGACGTCCGCCTGGGGCTCGAGCTGGTGGACGAGCGCCGGTTCGAGAGCGGCGTGGTCCACCTCCACTACCGCACCGCCCGCTGACCGCGGCCTCCTGAACCGGCTGTGCGGCCGGGCCACCGACAGCTCGGCGCTGTAGGGTCGCTGCGAACGGCTCCCCGAGGAAAGCAGCTGGTTATGACCGCAGAATCGCCCGATCGCCCATCCGACGACACCTTCTCGTCGTCGTCGATGCTCAGCCGCGCCCCGAAGGCGCAGTTCCCGCTCCTCGAACGGCAGCCGCGGGACGCCTATCAGCTCGTGCACGACGAGCTGCTGCTGGACGGCGTCGCGCGGATGAACCTGGCGACCTTCTGCACGACCTGGATGGAGCCGGAGGTCCACCAGCTGATGGCCGAGTCGATCGACAAGAACATCGTCGACAAGGACGAGTACCCGCAGACGGCCGAGCTCGAGTCCCGATGCGTGCACATGCTGGCCGATCTCTTCACCGCACCGAACCCGGCCACCACCGTCGGCACCTCGACGACCGGGTCCAGCGAGGCGGCGATGCTGGCCGGCCTCGCCGCCAAGTGGCGCTGGCGCTCCAGGCGGGCCGCAGCGGGAAAGGACACCGGGCATCCCAACTTCGTCTGCGGCCCCGTCCAGGTCTGCTGGGAGAAGTTCGGCAGGTACTTCGACGTCGAGACCCGGCAGCTGCCGATGGGACCGGGGCACGTGATGACCCCGGAGGAGGCCGTCGCCGCCTGCGACGAGAACACCATCGCCGTGGTGGTGACCTTCGGGCAGACCTTCACCGGCAGGTTCGAGGACGTCGCGGCGATCAGCCGCGCCCTCGACGACCTCCAAGCGCGCACCGGCCTCGACATCCCGATCCACGTGGATGCGGCGAGCGGCGCCTTCGTCGCGCCGTTCTGCGCCCCCGACCTGGCCTGGGACTTCCGCCTTCCGCGGGTCAAGTCGATCAACGCATCCGGCCACAAGACCGGCCTGGCACCGCTGGGCAGCGGGTGGGTGATCTGGCGCGAGAGCGCCGACCTGCCCGAGGAGCTGATCTTCAACGTCAACTACCTGGGCGGGCAGATGCCGACCTTCAACCTCAACTTCTCCCGCCCGGGCGGTCAGGTGGTCTCGTCCTATTACAACTTCCTGCGGTTCGGGAGGGAGGGCTATCGCGCGGTGCAGTCGGCGACCTACACGGTCGCCGCGTACCTCGCCCAAGAGCTCGGCGCGCTGGGCCCGTTCGAGATCCTCTTCGATGGGGATCCGCAGCGGGGGATCCCCGCGGTCACCTGGACGCTGTCCGATCCGGACTCCCCGTACAGCCTGTTCGACATCGCGGAGGAGCTGAGAAGCCGCGGATGGCTCGTCCCCGCCTATACCCTGCCGCCCGACCAGCAGGAGGTCGCGGTGCAGCGCATCGTCGTGAGACACGGGCTCAGCCTGGACATGGCGGACCTGATGCTCGACGACCTGCGGCGGGCGCTCGCCAAACTGGATGCGCGTCCGCCCGCCCGCAGGCTGCTCGCCTCGGAGGCGCCGGCCTTCATCCACGACGCCACCCCGGCCGTTCCGAACGAGCTGATCGGCTCCTAGTCCGGGGACTCGCGACCGGGGCGGGCGGCGGCGTGGG
>NZ_DASWPB010000020.1:0-10490 GCF_036404185.1 Lacisediminihabitans sp.
GGGGTCCTGGGCGTCGGCACTGTCCTCGGCGGTCTGCTCGGCCCGCGGCTGATCGGGCGAAACGGCGCCAAGCGCACCATCACCATCGGATTTCTCATGCAGGCCGCCGCGACCATCCCGCTCGCCTTCGCCGGCACCGACCGCGCCTGGATCGTGCCGCTGCTCGTCCTCACCTTCCTCGGCGGCGTTGCAAACCTCGTGGCGATCGTCGGCTACGTCGTCGCCTCCACCTCCGGCCTGCCCGACGACCAACAGGGCCTCGCCACCGGACTCGTCACCATGAGCCAGCAGGTCGGCATCACGCTCGGCATCCCGATCATGTCCGCCGTGATGTCGGCAGTCAGTGGTCGAACCGGTCAAGCTGGCGCTGGACTCCTGCCGGGCATCCAGGCCGCGATCTGGGTCAATGGCCTGCTGTGCCTGGTGGCCGCGATCCTCGTGATCGCCGGCCTGCGGCGCAATCGTCCTTGACGTGGGCGACGAGCTCGCCGCGGCCCTCGGTGACGGTGATCGCGAAAGGGACGTCGGGCTCGCGGGCCCGGACCGGCCGGCACGAAGGGTTGCCCGCAGGCTCCGACACTCTCTTTTGGGTAGTAGATCCCCTTGCGGGTAAGGGCTATGCGCCGGTCAGCGTCGTCTCGCGCGCCATCCGGGTGCTGCGGCTTCGAGAAGGACAGTCATGATGACGACGAACACGAGTTCCGAGACGGTCACGGCCGTGGTGTCGCGGGCCGGCGGCCCGCTCGACGGCCCCGACAGCCTCATGGATGCGACGATCCCGGCACCCGGCGACCCGACCGGGCACGACATCCTCGTGGAGGTGATCGCCGTCTCGGTGAACCCCGTCGACGTGAAGGCGCGCGCCTCCGGGAACCCCGAGCAGAAGGACCGCGTGCTCGGCTGGGATGCCGCCGGCACGGTCATCGCGGTCGGCGAGCAGGTCACGCTGTTCGAGCCCGGCGACGAGCCGCCCGAGACCTATCCGCTCAGGGACGGGCTGGCCCACAGCCGCAGCAGTCTCATTCGCCTCCCAGGGCCGACGGGGCACTCGGCCTCGTAGCCGCCGCCTCCCCCGCCGCCGCCTCCCCCGGCGTCATCCGTCTGCGCCATCGCCCTGCCGTCGTCACATGCGAACAACGGGCCAAGTCGGGGCCGAATGAGGCGACCGATCACACGACGAGCGCCGGAGCGGCCTTCCTCGTGCCGATGATGGAGAGCAGTATCGCGGCGGCAAGGAAGATCGCGGCCGCGGCGCAGACGCCGGTCCAACCCAGCGGGGGGAGGATCAGGCCGGCGACCTGGCTGCCGATGGCGCCGCCGATGAACGAGGAGAACATGAACACCGTGTTGAGGCGACCGCCTGCTGCGTGATCGACGGAGAGGGCGGCGTGTTGGGAGGAGACCTGGCCGTATTGCAGTCCGGCTGGGAGCAGAAGAACCCCGGCCAGCATCAGCCAGAGCACGGAATGGCCGGCCCAGAAGCACGCCAGCGCCGCGACGAGGGCGCCGAGGCCGAGGCCGATGGTGAGCCGGGAGCCGTGTCGATCGGTGAGGATTCCGGCGAAGGGCGCCACGAATGCGCTTCCCAGGCCGAGGATGCCGACGAGACTGGCCTGCCCGACCGACAGGTTGAAGGGGGCCGCGGTGAGAACGGGCGTGAGCGTGGCCCACAGGGCGTTGAATGCGGCGTACATCGCCGCGCTGCGCAGGCAGGCGTTCCGCAGTTGCGGGCTGATACGGACGAAGCGGCCCATCGACCTGAACAGGCCGGCGTAGCTGACCGACGACGTCCGTTCGGTGTCGGGCAGGAGGAAGGATGTCGTCCAACCGACGATGATCGTCGCGATCGCGGCGGCGAGGTAGGCGGCGCGCCAACCGGAGTACTGGCCGAGGACGCCGAGTGCCGGCCGGGAGAGCATCATTCCGCAGATCATGCCGGTCTGCACGATCGACATCGCTCGGGCGCGGCTGCTGACGGCGGACTTCGACATCACGAGCGGGATGAGGATCTGCGGGATGATGCCGAACATCGCGGCCACGAGCGTGGCAACGATCGTGAGGATGAGATTCGGTGCCATCGTGCCGAGCAGAAGCGCTGCCGTGCCGATGGAGGAGAAGATCCGCACCAGGTGCCGGGGCTGGTACCGGTCGGCAAGGGGCACCAGGAAGAGCAAGCCTGCGGCATAGCCGACGAGGGACGAGGTGATGACGCCCTGGGCGGCGCCAACGCTCACACCGAGATCCGCGGCCATGAGGGTGACCAGGGGCTGGGCGATGTAGACATCCGTGAGCGTCACGCCCGCGCAGACGGCGGCGACGATGGCGAGTGTCCGGGACGAGAGCTGACGGGGCATGCGTCCTCCAATGTAACCGACGAGTTGCTCCAAGTAACTCACGAGTCATAACAGTTGTCAACCGACGAGTTACTCCACTACGGTGGTGAGATGGCGCGGGATCCGGAGGCGACGAAGGCGCGACTGTTCGAGGCGGCCGTTCAGGAGTTCGCCCAGTTCGGGATCGAGGCGGCACGTCTGGATCGCATCGCGGAGAAGGCGCGTGCGAACAAGCAGCTCATCTACCGCTACTTCGGCGACAAGCGCGACCTCTTCGACGCGGTCATCGCGCAGGCGATGAACGACCTCTCGCAAGCGATCGAAGTGACGCCGCAGGACATCCCGGGATACCTCGAGGCCATCCGTGAGTATCACCGCCAGAACCCCCATGTGCTGCGTCTTCTGCTCTGGGAGGCGCTGGACGGCAGCCGGCCCGCTGTGGTGGCCGAGGAAAGCCGGCGAGATCACTACGCAGGCAAGACCGCGCGCTTCGCCTCAGCCCAACAGGAGGGGACGATCGGCGCAGCGATTCCGCCGGACATCCTGACGCTGATCCTGCTCGGCCTGGTCAACTGGCCCCAGGCCGTCCCCCAGATGACGGAGCTCATCACCGGCGAAGGGCCTGGCAGTGATCGCCTCCAGGCGGCCACCGTCGAAGCGGCGACGAGAATCACGAAGCGAGACTGATGTCCGTTCTACCCCGTGTGGGAGGACGTGCGAAGCTACTGGGAACCGCAGGCAAAGACGCCGGGGGTCATCCCCGCCGCAGGGTGTTGCTGAGCACGATCAGGTCTCCCCGGTAGTACCCGATGGCGAACTCGATCGGCCGCCCGTCGGCGTCCGTCAGCACTCGGTGCTGGACGAGCAGGGGCGCGGCCAGCTCCGCGTCGAGGAGCTCGGCGACCGCGGGGTCTGCCGGCACGGCCCCGGTGCGGACGAATGCCCTTCCGAGTCGGATCCCGGCGGCTTCCAGGAACCCCCACGTGCCGGCATCGACACCAGGCGTCTCGTCTCCCGGCTCGTGCAGGCCCAGGTCGCTGCGCAGATAGCTCGTCCACAGCACGAGCGGGTCGCGCGACGCGGTCAGGCGCTCCCACCGGATGACCGGGGCGCCTGCGGGCAGCCCTAGGTTCTCGGCGACCACGGGCGGCGAGGCGATGACACCCCACGACAGCTTTCGGTAATGGATCGCGCTACCCTCGACCGTGCTCTGTCCCGGCTCACCGATCGCTCGGAGCTGATTCAGCTGGTGCACGATGACATGCGACGTCGGCTCGGTTCCCTGGCCACGGATGCGCCGGATCAGCCGCTCCGACACGAGGAGCTCAAGTGCTTCGCGGACCACGTTCCGGCCCACCTGGTGCCGGCGGACGAGCTCGTCCTCGGACGGGAGCGTCGCGTCGCCGGTGCCGTGCAGGAGTTCGTCCCGCAGCATGTCGCGCAGCAGACGAGCACGATGGTGACGGCGTTCGAGGTACTTCGGCATGAGACCCAAGCGTGTCACGGGTGAGCACGCTCGGGCATCCGATGCGGCTCCTGTGGAGAAATCAGGTGGCGTTGCATCGGGTGAGGCGAGCTAAATACCCGGTCAAAGCGCATAACACGGCACCCGGAGGTGGCTTAGCAGCCGTGTAATGAACGCGTGACGGTCCGGAAATCGCCCTGCAGCACGCTGCTGACATGCCCTCAACCACCATCGCCACCGTGTCGATGCCGGTCGTCTACGACCCCGACACCAATCTGACCGTGATGCTTGGTCGGATCCGCGAGGCGGCCGAGCTCGGAGCCGACCTCGTCGTGCTCCCCGAACAGGCGCTGCACGGCTACCTGACCGACACGTTGAGCCTCGACTTCGACAACGTCCGGTATCAGCAGCGGAACGCGGAGACGGTGCCGAACGGCTCTCGTGTCAGCGCGCTCGTGGAGGCCGCCGTCGAGCAGAGCCTTCACGTGGTGTTCGGCCTCACGGAACGCGACCACCAGTACGCGGACATCCTGTACAACACCGTCGTGCTCGCCGGCCCCGACGGATACATCGGGCGATACCGCAAGGTGCACCAGCCCGGCGACGAGAAGCACGTCTACCATCCGGGCTCCGCCTTCCCCGTGTTCGACACCGGCATCGGCCGCATCGGGATGCTCATCTGCTACGACAAGTGCTTCCCGGAGAGCACGAGAGCGCTCGCTCTGCAGGGTGCCGAGATCCTCGTGATGCCCACGGCGTGGGCCTACGACGACGCCGATGCGGCGGCGGACGACGACATCCGGGTCGACCAGTACACGCTCTTCGGCCGGGTGCGCGCGCTGGAGAACCAGGCGTGGATGGTGGAGTCCAACGTCGTCGCCCCCCAGGGGAACCTCAACTACCACGGCCACTCGCGGATCATCGACCCGAACGGTGTCATCCGGGCCGACACCGGACCGGCCGAGGGCATCGCGCACGTGACCGTCGACATCGAGGACACGATCCAGCGCGCCCGCGGGATCGACTACATCGGCTACCACTTTCTCAAGGACTATGTCCCCGTGCCCGCCACCATCGGGCGCTACGGGGCGGGAACGGAATGACCATGTCCCACGCCATCGAGGTCCACGGCGTCAGCAAGCGCTACGGCGACGGCCCGCTCGTGCTGGACGGCATCGACTTCTACGCGAGATCGGGCGAGTTCGTCTCGTTCGTCGGGCCCTCCGGTTGCGGCAAGTCGACGCTGTTCAACATCGTCACCGGACTGCTCGCTCCGTCGTCGGGCCGTGTCCTCGTCAACGGAGTCGAGACCACCGGCAGCCCCAGCCGCTCCATCGGGTACGTCCTGCAGAAGGATCTGCTCATGCCGTGGCGCACCATCATGCGGAACGTCATCCTCGGTCTGGAGGTCCACCGAGTCGGCCGGGCGGAGGCACGCAGGCGAGCCTCCGCCCTGTTCGACGCCTACCACCTCACCGGTCACGAGGACGCCTACCCCGGGCAGCTGTCCGGTGGCATGCGACAGCGTGCCGCCCTCATGCGGACGATGGTCACCGATCCCGACATCATCCTGATGGACGAGGCGTACAAGGCGCTCGACTACCCGCTGAAGATCCAGCTCGAGAGCGAGCTCATGGACACCGTGAAGGCGGCCGGCAAGACCGTGGTGTTCGTCACGCACGACATCGAGGAGGCGGTCACACTGAGCGATCGCGTCTACGTGCTCAAAGCGCACCCCGGCCAGCTGGTGCAGGAGATCGAGATCGACCTCGGCACCGACAGCCACGCCATCAACGAGCGCCGACTCGCGTCCGCGTTCAACGACTACTACGAGACGATCTGGCGGTCCATCGGCGCCGGCGGCCGAACGGAGGTGGCCGCATGACCGCGTTCCAGATCGAGGACGCGCAGACCGGCGCCGTGCGCACCCGACCGGCCCGCAGCCGTAACCGGCATCCCGCCTCCCGGCGACGCACTCTGCTCGTTTTCCTGCAGGTCGCGATCGTCGTCGCGTTCCTCGCGGTCTGGCAGTGGGGAGCGACAGGCGGCTGGATCAGCACGTTTCTGTTCTCCAGCCCCGAGCAGATCATCTCGGTGCTGGCGCAGAACATCACGACGGGCGAGCTGTGGACCGACATGGGCGTTACGGCGCAGGAGGTGCTGATCGGCTTCGCTGTCGGCGCCGTCGGCGGGTCCGCCCTCGGGCTCCTGCTCTGGTACTCCCGATTCGTCGCCGACCTGTCGGCGCCGTTCATCACCGCGATCGGCTCGATCCCGGTGCTAGCGGTCGCTCCGATGATGATCATCTGGTTCGGCACCGGGCTTGTGTCCAAGGTCGTGATCGTCGGGTTCTCGTGCGTCATCGTGTCACTCACCAACGCGTACCGCGGTGCACAGAGGGTCGACCCGGACCTGCTCGACCTGATGCGCTCCTTCGGCAGCTCCAAGACGCAGGCGTTCACGAAGGCGATCGTCCCCGGAGCTATGTCGTGGGTCGTCGCCGGTCTCAAGCTCAACGTCGGCTTCGCGATCATCGGCGCCGTCGTGGGCGAGTTCATCTCCTCGTCCGCGGGCGTCGGCCACATGATCGTCACCGGCTCGTCGAGCTTCGCCATGAATCAGGTCCTCGCCGGAGTCGTCGTCGTGATGGCGATGGTTCTGGCATTCGGGCTCCTCATCGACCTTCTGGAGCGCGCCCTGTTCCGCTGGGAACGCTGAGCACCGCCCATCCCTCCCCCGCCCCTCCTCGAAAGGCTGTGCCCCATGCGCTCCACCCTGCCCCGACGCACCCGAGTCGCAGCACTCGCCGCGATCACCGTGACCGCACTCGCCGCACTCTCGGGCTGCGCACCCTCGTCCGGTTCCGCCGAGTCCACCGGCGACACGAAGGACGTCACCATCAACCAGGCAGTCCAGACCCTGCTCTATCTGCCGCTCTACGTTGCACAGGAGAAGGGGTACTTCGAAGACGAGGGCGTGCACGTCACGATCGACACCGGTGGCTCCGGGAACGCGTCGTTCGCGGCGGTGCTCGGCGGCTCCGCCGGGTTCTCCATCCAAGATCCCGTGTTCTCGGCCAAATCGCACGAGCAGGGCGGCCAAGGCGTCATCGTCGCGGGTGTGCAGAACGCCCCGGCCGAGTTCCTTCTCGGCAAGGACGGCACCAGCGCACAGCACGACCCGACGGTTCTCAACGGCAAGAAGGTCGTGGTGTCGCCGTCGCCGGACTCCACGTGGGCGCTCATGACCGCGATGATCGAGGAGTACAAGCTGAAGGATGTGCAGCTCGTCAACGTGTCGCTCGGCAACGAGCTCGCCGCCGTCGCGTCCGGCCAGGCCGACTACGCGGTGGTTCCTGAGCCCTCCGTGAGCCAGGGTGTGGATCAGCAGAACCTGCACGTCGTCTACTCGTGGCCCGCGGCAGGCGCCGACTGGAACCCGTTCGCGTTCTCCTCGCTCACCTCGACCCAGAAGTACGTCAAGGCGAACCCGAAGGCCACGCAGGGCGTCGTGAACGCGTTCCAGCGCGCGTACAACTTCATCTACTCGGACGAGGCGGGCGCCGTCGAGGTCGCGGAGAAGTACTTCCCGAAGCTCGACAAGTCGACCGTGGCCTCGGCCGTAAAGCGCGAGATCCAGGCCGACGGCTATCCGCACACCGCCACCGTGACCGAGAAGGCATGGGACCACAACCTGCAGCTAGCCGCCAAGATCGGCAACGTGAAGGCCTACCCCGCCGACGCGACGAGCTACACGACGAACGTCGACACCACCTTCTCCGACAAGGCCGCGAGGGCATACCCCGCAAAGGGATAAACCGCCGAGGGCGGGGCCCACCGGTTGCCCTGCCCTCCCGGGTCGCCCATGAAGAAGGGAGAACACCATGGACGCCTCAGCACGACAGGCACTGATCGACGAATGGACCTCTCGCGGCCGTGCGATCGCCCAGTTCGTCACCGCCCATGTTCCCGCAGACACGGTTCCGATCGTGGTGTTCGACACGACCGACGGTGCACCGGCAGACGACGCATGAACGACCTTGACCGCACCGTCGCCGAGCTCGCACGCATGATCCGCGACGGTTCTACGACCCCGACGACGCTTGTCGAACAGAGTGTCGTCAGGATCGACGATCTCGCCGACCTCGCGGCGTTCGTCTCCGTCGACCGCGACGGAGCGCTCGCCGCGGCGGCGCATGCCGAGTCGGAACTCGCGACGGGCCTGGACCGCGGGCCGCTTCACGGCCTGCCGGTCGCCGTGAAGGACAACATCGATGTCGCCGGACAGCACACCCGCGCCGGCAGCGTGCTTCTCGGCGACCGACCGGCGACCGACGACGCCACGGTGGTCACGAGGCTGCGGCAACGCGGCGCCGTCATCGTCGGTCGTACGAACATGCACGAGCTCGCCTGGGGCGGCACCACCGACAACCCGCACACCGGCAGAGCCAGGAACCCGTGGGACAGAGAGCGAGTGCCCGCAGGCTCTTCCGGCGGCTCCGGCATAGCAGTCGCCGCGGGCATGGTGGTCGCCGCGCTGGGCACCGATACCGGAGGCTCGGTGCGGCTGCCCGCATCGGTCAACGGCGTCAGCGGGCTGCGTCCCACCATCGGTCGGGTCAGCAACGCCGGTGTCGTCCCGTTGGCATGGACGATGGACACCGTGGGACCGCTCGCGCGCACGGCGGCGGACGCCGCCCTCGTCCACGACGCGATCGCCGGCTGGGACCGACGCGACCGCACGACACGGCGCGAACCGGTGCATCCGGCCTGGCCGAACCTACCGCCGGACGGCGGTGCCGAAATGCTGTCGGGACTACGGATCGGGATCATCGCCGACTACGCGCTGGTCGGCAACCAGCCCGACGTGGCGTCCGCCGTGCGCGCAGCACTCGACACGCTCGCGGAAGCCGGTGCGAGCATCGAGGAGATCACCGTGCCCGGCGTCGACGAACTCGTGGACGCACAGCTCGTCGTCGACGCCGTCGAACCGAGCGCCATGCACATCGACCTGCTGCGGACGCGACCGCGGGACTACGGCGACGACGTTCGCACCCATCTGGAGATCGGCCTCCGCTACACCGGCGTCGAATACGTGCAGGCGCAGCGCTTCCGCGCCTGGTTCCGAGACGGACTGCTCGCGGCGATGCGACACCTCGATGTCCTGGTCACGCCCACTCTGCCATTCACCGCCCTGCCGCACGGCGCCGAGTCCGTCGAGCTCGACGGCCGGTCGACCTCGCTGACGGCGGCCAACATGCGGTACACCGCAATCGGCAGCATGGCCGGGTTCCCTGGACTCAGTGTCCCTGTCGGTCTGGACCGCGACGGCCTGCCCGTGGGGATGCTCATCACCGGCCGCGCGTTCGACGAGACGACCGTGCTCCGGGTCGGGCACGCGTACCAGGCCGTGACCGAGCACCATCGGCTCCTTCCTCCTGTCTAGGACCGGGCGAGCTGTGCCCGCGCGCGGAACGGGCGCTGCTCGCGCCGGTTCCCTGCGGCCCTCGCCGAGGGCACCCGATCGAGCGGCACAGCGGACCGAGGACCGGGCGACGCTCACCGATGATCCGCCTGCGGAATGAGACGCCACCATCAACCCCTCATCTCCACCCACGCGGTGGACCAGACCCCCGGACCCCCGGCGCATTCTCCAACGTCTCCACCCGCGCGGCGGACACCACATGCGCTGGCTGGGAACATCGGTCGTTCCGACGACCGGCGGCCCGCCGGTTGCGAGATCGGCGGCCGCTGACACCTCTGGCGGGATGGATCCCCAGTGTGCATCGGCTCTTGGGCATCGGCTCTCGGGCAGCACGGTGATACCAAGCCTTCCGGCACAGAACCGACTCGGCGGCGTCACCGGAAGCGCTATCCGGGCCCCACCAGTGCCCGGACGGCGTCACGCGCGATGGAGATTATCTGCTCGGTGGTCGCGCCGCTGTCACGGGCGACCGAGAGCACCGCCGGGAGCATCTCGAACACGAGCCGTGCGTGAAGCCGGACCTCGAGCGGGGCACCAGGCTCGAGGATGACGTCGATCACCGCGTCGATGCCGCTGCGGAAGCCTTCTCCGGCACCGCCGAGCCGCTTCATGGCGGGACGATTCGCCATCGCGAACCGCATGCCGTCGATCCGCTCCTCCGTGACCGTGTCGAGCCAGCGAAACGCCGCTCGACGAAGGAGGTCGGGACCGCGCTCCTGCCGCTTCACCCATTCGAGGAGGTCGTCCAGATCTGCCCGGCGATCCTCGACGAGGCTGGCGATTATCGCTTCCTTGCTGGGGAAGTGGTAGTAGAGCGCGGACTTGGTGGTGCCGAGCGCGTCGGCGATGTCCTTGATCGAGGTCCCCTCGAAGCCGCGCTCCGTGAACAGCTTGAGCGCGATGCGACGGATCGCGTCTCGAGTCTCTTCTCCACTGCGCCGTTCGCCGTCCGCCTCAGCCACCCTTTGATCTTATCGCTTGACGAACGGTCGTACAGTGCTAATCTCGTTCTTACTGAACGATCGGTAAGGAGCGTCGAATGAGTTCACCCGTCCCGGCGGCGCCGGCGAACGAGCTGGGACATCGGCAAGTGCTGGTGGTCCTTTCCGGCCTGCTGCTGGCGATGCTGCTGTCGGGACTGGATCAGACCATCGTGGCGACGGCGTCGCGCGTGATCGGCGATGACCTGAAGGGACTCGACCAGCAGG
>NZ_DASWPB010000021.1:0-27108 GCF_036404185.1 Lacisediminihabitans sp.
GACCTCGCGCGCGAGATCGTCCAGCTCGGCCGTCGTGAACCGGGGACGCCCCGGACCCGTCCACTCCGCGACGGGTACGGATCCGATCGAGGCCCTCGACCACAGCGGGAACTCCGAATCGCCGTGTTCGCCGACGATCACCGCGTGCACACTGGCCGTCGCGATGCCGAGGCGATCACCGAGCAGCCAGCGCAGGCGGGAGGAGTCGAGCACGGTTCCCGAGGCGAAGATGCGGCTGGCCGGCAGGCCGGTGATGCGCTGGGCGACGACCGTCAGCACGTCGCAGGGATTCGTCACGAGGATGTAGATGGCATCGGGGGCGCGCTCGAGGAGCGGGGGCAGCACCTTCTCCAGGATGGAACTGTTCGCACCGGCGAGGTCGAGCCGGGTCTGGCCGGGCTCCTGCTTGGCACCGGCGGTGATCACCACGACGTTGGCGTCGCGAACCGCCTCGATGTCATCGCCCCCGGTGACCCGCGACTGACCGGTGAACTGGGTGCCATGGGCGAGGTCGAGCACCTCCGCCTCCACCTTGGCCGTGTTCACGTCGTACAGGACGACCTCCCGAGCCGATTGCCGGATGAGCGCGGCATAGGCGAGCGACGAGCCGACGCTTCCCGCGCCGACGATGGCCAGTTTGGAGTTCTCGATGACGGCCACGGGGGCATCCTTTCCTCGACGAGCGTGCTGACTTCACGTTACCCACCGCGACAGCACCGCGAGAGCGGATCGCGGGACGGATGTCGAGACTAGGCCGACCGCACCTCGGCGGCGGCCGTGCGCCTGACGTGGTCGCGTGCGTGCTCGACGGCGGCGGGAAGCTCGGTGAACAGGTGTTTGCGATGCCGCAGCGAGCTGATGATGCCGACCCTGGTCGCGAGCCGGAGGTGCTGAGACTGGATTCCCTTGATCAGCACCGTCACCCCGCGCCGTTCCAGCTGGTGGATCATCTCGGTGATCACCCTCGCACCGGTCGCATCGAGGACCTGCAACTGGGACATGCGGATGATCACGACCGACACGTTGTCGATGGCGGCGACCCGCTCGAGCATCCGCTCCGCGGCACCGAAGAACAGGGCGCCGTCGAGCCGGAACAGGGCGATGTGCTCGTCCCCCGGCCGAGCCGGGCGCGGCAGCTCCTCCCTGTGCACGCCGCCGGACTTCGCCAGCGCCCTGAGCGAGAAGAACGCGGCAACGGCGATCCCGATGCCGACCGCGACGATCAGGTCGAAGGAGACGGTGATGACCGCGGTGACAACAAAAACGAGGGCGCCAGACCGACTCGACCCGACGACGCTGCGGACCGTGGCGGACGACACCATACGCGTCGCCGTCACCATGAGGACCCCGGAGAGGGCAGCGAGCGGAATCTGCGAGACCACCCCGGTTGCCAGATAGACGATGCCGAGCAGCACGAGGGCATGCACGATCGCGGCGAGGCGGGTCTTGCCTCCGGTGCGCGCGTTGACCGCCGTCCTGGCGATCGCGCCGGTCGCGGGCATGCCCCCGAAGAACCCGGATGCGATCGATGCGAGCCCCTGCCCGACGAGTTCACGGTCGGCGTCGTACGGTCCCGTGTCGGAGATGGAGGCGGCGACCCGGGCCGAGAGCAGGGATTCGATGGCGGCGAGGGCAGCCACGGTGAACGCCGGGCCGATGAGAGCGGTGAGAGTGGCGACGTCCGCACTCGGCAGGCCGGGTCTCGGGAGCGAGTCGGGAAGGGCACCGAGCCTCGTCAGCGGCAGCGATGCCACCCCGGCGATGACGGTGACGACAACGATCGCGATGATGGAGCCGGGCAGCCGGGGATGGATGCGCGGCGCGAGCAGCATGATCGCCGCGACCACAAGCACGGTGACGATCGGCCAGACGACCGTCGCCGCATCGACGTCGTGGAAGGACTGGATGGCCGAGACGACGGCGTTGCTGCTCGGCCCGGGTCTCACACCGACTGCGGCGGGGACCTGCTGGAGGAAGATGACGATCGCGATGCCGAGGGTGAAGCCCTCGATCACCGGCCAGGGTATGTAGGACACGATGCGGCCGAGTTTCAGCAGACCGGCGAGCAGCACGATGAGACCGCCCATGAGGCTGACCACCGCCACGGCCCCGAGGCCATGAGCGACCACGATGGGACCGAGCACGACGACCATGGCGCCGGTGGGTCCGGAGACCTGGATGTTCGACCCGCCGAAGATCGCGGCGACAACACCCGCGACGACCGCGGTGACCAGTCCGGCCTCCGCTCCGGCTCCGGAGCTGACGCCGAAGGCGAGGGCGAGGGGCAGTGCGACGATTCCCACGGTGACCCCGGCGATCAGGTCGCCGCGCCAGGTACGCCGCACCGATCGGTAGTCGTGCCAGCTCGGCAGCAGGGAGCGGAGATAGCGCATCGGTCTCATGCCGTGATCTCCTCGGCCCGCAGCGCCGACAGGTCGGGCAGGCTCACCGTCGAATCCAGCTGCTGCTGGGTGGTCTCGAGGATCTGGATGAGCAGCGACCGCGCGACCCGCAGCAGATCCGCGACCTGCGGATAGGCGAGGCGATAGAACACCTGGCTCGCTCGGCGCTCGGCGACAACGAGGTTGTGCCGCCGCAGCACGGACATGTGCTGCGACAGGTGAGAGGCCTCCAGACCGGTGTCGGCGAGCAGGTCGGCCACGGACACATCCGGGGTCGCGGAGAGCAGCTCGAGGACCCTCACCCTGACCGGATGTGCCAGCCCCTTGAAGAGATTCGCCTTGACTTCGTAGAGCGGCCGGTGAGCGGCGGAGTAGACATCCATCCCCTCACCTTTCCATGATTTGACAATTTCATCAAATCGAAAAGCCGTGCAGAAGGAGGCCCACCCGTCCATCACACCCGCATCCGATCGACGGCGATCCGACCGCCGCGCCGGGGCCGCCGGCCGGGATCGATGCGCGGCGGCGGGATGAAGTAGGGGACGTTGTCGTCGACGAAAACCTGCCACCCGTGATCGTGGATCTGGTGGTGATGGTGCGAACACAACAGAAGGCCGTTGGACAGATCGCTGTTATGGCTGTGTTCCCACCAGTCGATGTGGTGCGCCTCCGCGTAGGAGGGAGGAGTCGCGCATCCGGCCCAGGCGCAGCCTCCGTCACGCTCGGCGAAAGCGAGACGCTGTGCCCGGGTGAACAGCCTTTGGGCCGCGCCGACGTCGAGCACCTCGCCCCGGCCACCGAGAACGACGGGAATGATCTCCGCATCGGCCGCAAGCCGTCGCGCTCCGGCCGCCGAGATCGTCTCACCCACACCATCGATCTCCGCGGCACCGAGGCCGGTCAGCAGCGACTCCAGCGTCATCCGCACCACCACGGTCGTGGATGGCAGGTCACCCGCGGCGGCCGTACAGGTCATGGCGTGACGGAACACCTCCATCGCCGCGTCGGACCTCATCTGCTCCAGGGTGACCTCGTCGGGAGGAGAACCGGCAACCCCGCCCTCCGCGGAGCAGGCGTCATCCGTTCCGCGACGCAGTCGTGCGGTCACGATCGCGTCGATCTCGGCCCGGACCAGTCCGCCCTCCGCCGGCTCCAGCCGCCAGTGGATGTCCACCATCCCGTCCGACGCGGTGGTGAGGCGAAAACGTCGCCGCGCTCGATGCAGCTCGTCGCGCGGCTCGAGGCCGTCGTGATCGAGACGATCTCGGATCTGCCTGGCCAACGTCGTGATCTCGTTGGTCGAGAGCGTCGGCGCCCAGTCGACCAGGAATGCCTCGCCCTCGAGACGCGCCTCCTCCGAACAGCGCAGGGAGGCGGACTGGAGCTCGCGGACGATGATCGCCGCCGAGGTCACGCCCAGCTCGCAGGACGAGATGCCCGCGGACACCGCCGGATACCTCGACGGCAGCGGCTGCCCGTCCAGAGAGCGCCGCGGCCGGCAGACCAAACCCACCTCACAGAACCGCGACGCCTCCATCGGACTCAGCCCCCACCGGGCGGCGAGCAGGAGCGAGGGACGAGCGTAGCCGGCCCGTTTCGCCAGGCCGTCGCCGCCGAGGGAGGGTCGGGATCGTTCGGCGAGTTCGCCCGCCGTCAGCACCCGGAGCGCGTCGAGGGAGCGCTGGAGAAAACCGAGCTCGGCGATGGTCGACTCGAGCCCGTCATCGGTCATGCTCTCGACCTGGGATGCCGGAGACGATCCGACGGGAAGGAAGGCGCCGGTTCGCTGCAACCACAGCTCATCGAGCCGCGCCGCCGCGGCGAGGAGGGTGCCGGTCGGAGTGTTCATACCGGAAGTCTGGCCCAGGCCACCGACATTGATGGTCAGAATAACGGCCCTGACCAGCATTTCCTGTGGAGGGAATGGGGAGAGTAAGACTGTGGAGGAGAAGAGCGCCAGGCGCTCCTACCGGGTGAGCAGCTCCGCGCGATCCGGGTTCTTCTCGAACCAGTCGCTCACGTACCAGCACATCGGCACGATGCGGAGATCGGTGGTCTCCTCCACGTGATCGACGGCGAAGGTCACGATCTCACCGGCCAGCCCCTGACCGCGGCGCGGCGGGGCGGTATAGGTGTGCGTGAACGAGATCGCGGAGCCGTTGATCGAATAGTCGACCACCGCGGCGATCTCGTCGTCCATTCGAAGGACGTAACGACGGGCATCCGGCTCATGGGTGAATTCTTTGCTCACGGATTAAGCCTACGTCCGGTTGGTCGAGGAGGGGCAGGCCCGGCGCGGACAGCGAGCCCGACGACCCGAGAACGGACCGGCCGAGCGGCTCACGGGAGCGGACCGCCCGTCGGATCTCCCGCCTCGGCATCCGCCAACTCGGCGCCGCCGACGGGAAGCCCCGCCCACGAGGTGAGGGTCCACCCGTCCTCCGGCGTCCCGTTCAGCTCCACGACGCCGGTGTTCTCGAGCTCGTGCCTGCCGGCGAAGACGGGAGGGATGTTCGTGGCCCTGCCCGCCGTCCAGACCCGGATGGCCGCGCCGTGGCTGAACACGGCGGCCGTACCCGCCGTCGTGGCGACGATCTCGATGCCGGCGTCGAAGCGACGGAAGAAGGCTCGCCCGTCAGTCCCGCCCGGCATGACGACGTCGAGATCCCCGGCGCCCCAGGAGAAGGCGGTCTCGAGATAGCGCTGCACGGATGCCTCATCGCTGCGCTTCTCGAGGAGGCCGGCCTCGATCTCGTGCAGGCCGTCGAGCACCGTGATGTCCAGGCCCCTGTCGCTCGCGAGCGGCTCCGCGGTCAGTCCGGTGCGCACGAGCCTCGAGGCGAAGATGGCATCGATGGGCTCGTCGCGGAGAGCATCCGGGATCGCGGCGGCCTGCCTGGTGCCCAGTTCGGTGAGACCGGGTCCGGGGAAGGAGGTGTCCAGTTCCCGGCGGACGTTGCCAGGGGTCTGCCCGTGGCGGATGAGAAGGAGTCGCATGTCCCCTCCAGCTTAGGGATGCCGACGGGGGGCCGCGATGAACACCTGGCCGCTGCTCAAGCGACCCCGGGTGGTCCTCACTCCCGGCCAAACCGTCGTGACCGAGGGCGGGAACGGTCTCGAATCCCGCCTCCGCGCTCGCTAGCCTGGGGGAAGCGGCATCCGATTGCCGACCCGTCGAAGGAGACGACCCATGGGCACCTATGCGATAACCGGCGCGGCATCTGGCATGGGCAAGGAGAGCGCAGCCAGGCTGAGGGCGGGCGGGCACACCGTCATCGGGGTCGACCTGCACGACGCGGAGATCGTCGCCGACCTCTCGACGGCGGAGGGCAGAGCCGGCGCGGCCGCGCGCGTGCTCGAGAGCAGCGAGGGACGCCTGGATGGAGCCGTTCTCGCCGCGGGACTCGGGCCGGCCCCCGGCAGGGAGGCGATCATCTCCCAGGTGAACTTCTTCGGGACCACGGAACTGCTCACCGCCTGGCGCCCCGCGCTGGCCGCCGCGGCGGCGGAGGCGGACGCCCCCACGAGCAAGGTGGTCGTCTTCGCCTCGAACTCCGCGACGACAACCCCGGGCATCCCCGGCACTCTCGTCTCCGCCTTTCTCGGCAACCGGCCTGAACGACTGAGACGATCGCTGGCCGTCTTCGGCAAGAACGCACCGGCCTTCGCCTACGGCGGCTCGAAACTTGCACTCAGCCGCTGGGTCCGTCGCCAGGCGGTCACCGCGCAGTGGGCCGGCGCGGGCATCCGGCTCAACGCGATCGCGCCGGGGGCCGTCCTCACCCCGCTGCTGCAGAGCCAACTGGACGGTGAGGGCCACGGACAGATCGAGGCCTTTCCGATCCCGACCGGCGGCTACGGCAGACCGGAGCAGATCGCCGAGTGGGTGACCTTCATGCTCTCGCCCGCCGCCGAGTTCCTCTGCGGCAGCATCATCTACGTCGACGGGGGCACCGATGCCTACTTCCGGGGCGACGACTGGCCCGCGGCGATGTCGTTCCTGGCGCTGCCCCGCTGGCTGCGGCTGAGCCGGGCCTGGGCCAGGCGCGCCGGGTAGCAGATCAGGCGACCGGCAACGCCGACTCAATGAGACCGACGATCTCCGGAGCGTCCGGCTCGGTGGTGGGACGGAACCGGTGCACCTCGCCGTTCGGGGTGATCACGAACTTCTCGAAGTTCCACTTCACCTTGCCCGCCTTGCCCGAAGCGTCGGGGGTCTTGGTCAGCTCGGCGTAGAGCGGATGCTGGGACTTGCCGTTGACCTTGATCTTCTCGAACATCGGGAAGGTCACGCCCCAGGTGGTTGAGCAGTACTCCTTGATGGCGTCCTCGGTGCTCAGCTCTTGCAGGAACTGGTTGCTGGGGAAGCCGAGCACGGTGAAACCGCGGTCCGCGTACTTCTTCTGCAGTTCCTCGAGCTTCTCGTATTGAGGTGCGAGGCCACAGCGCGACGCGACGTTGACGATGAGCTTGACCTTGCCGTCGTACTCGGCGAGGGAGGTCTGGGCACCGTCGATGGTGGTGAGGGGAATGTCGTTGAGAGTCATGCTGGTGACAATCGCCGAGCCGCGGTCGCTATTCCCGTCGGCTGCCCAGTTTTCGTTCGCTATCGTCGGTAGTTGACTCCCGTCCCGTCACCACGAAAGAGCCCATGGCCGACAGCCCGATCTCGCCGACACCGTACGAGGTGCTCGGTGTGAGCGCGACCGCGCCGCAGGAGGAGCTCCGCCGGGCCTATCGGCGGCTGCTCAGGCAGACGCATCCGGACACGGGAGGCGATCCCGCACGATTCGTCGCCGTCCAGGAGGCGTGGGAACGGGTGGGCACCCCCGACGACCGCGCGGCCTACGATCGCTCCGGGCGGGGAGCCGGGCCGCGCGACGACGCCTCCTGGGCGCCGAGACCCGCGCAGAGCAGGGCAGACACCCGACCGCGGGCCCGATCGCACGGCCATCCCGGTGGCTGGCGACGCGAACGCTATCTCGTACTGATGCGCGAGTGGGTCGGCAGGGGAGAGCCGCTGGAGGATCCGTACGACGCGGGTCTCGTCCGCTCGGCCCCGAGGGAGATCAGGCACATCCTCGCGGATGCCCTCGCGGAGGAGGCGACCGCCCGCTCGTTGTCGACCCTCGGCATCGGATACACCATCTGGCACGACGTCGACACCGGAAACCCCGAGGAGAAGATCGACCACATCGTGCTCGGGCCGACCGGCCTCTTCGCGATGCTGTCAGAGGACTTCGGCGCGCCGGTGACGATCAGGCGCGGCGAACTGGCCGGCGAGACGATCGGAGACGGCCGCCCGATGCACGATCTCGGGGCACGCGCCAAGGTCATCGTCCGGGCCACCAGGGTCAAGTTCACCGCCCTCGTGATCGTCGTGCCCGATGACGAACTGGGCGAGGCCGTCGTTCAGCTCGGCAGCATCCGCGGATCGGCCGCTCTGGTCGTCCGGCACTCGGCGCTGCTCGCTCTCCTGCGCGACGGGGTGCCGGGCACGCGCGTCGTCGGCGGCAACGAGTTGTTCGACGTGCGCACCCGGCTGCAGTCCGCCATCCGTTTCGTCTGAGCCTGGCGTCCGGCATCGGCCGCGCCTGGCGCGATCCGATGCCGGAGGGAGTTGACTGGTGTCATGACCGCCACAATTCCCGCCGACTACGCCCACCTGCTCGATCTGCCGCTCTACGGCAGCCTCGGCACCATCCGACCGGACGAGACCGTCCAGGTCAACCCGATGTGGTTCGAGTTCGACGGTCAACACCTGCGATTCACCCACACGACGAAGCGGGGGAAGTACCGCAACCTGCAGCACAACCCGTCGATGAGCTACGCCGTCATCGACCCGGAGAACCCCTTCAGGTATCTCGAGCTGCGCGGCAGGCTCGTGGAGGTCATCCCCGATCCGAAGGGGGAGTTCTACGTGCACCTGGGCCGGCGCTACGGAAACGCCGCGCAGACGCCGCCCCCGGACAGCGCGGACCGGGTCATCCTCGTCATGAGCATCGAGAAGACCACCAAGCAGTAGGAACCGTCAGTCGTGACGCTCCGACCGATCCCGGTCGGTCTCCTCGACCTCCTCCTCGCCCACCTCGGTCGGCGAACCGGTCGCCGTGCTGCCGGGGGAGAGCGCGCCGTCCTCGGTCACCGCTGCCCGAGGGTCGTCATCGAAGTCCGAGCTCGATTCGGGGGTGTTCTGCTGATCGCTCATCGTGAGAGTCCGTCCTTGCTGGTCGTGGAATGGTCGCCGGGTCCGGGGCACCGGGTCATGGCAGGGGAGCGGATGCGTCGGGGCGGTCTCCGCCCAGACGACCGGAACCGGGAAGGGCATCCGCGACCTCGTCCAGCGTCTCCTCGTCCTCCTGCTCCGGTTCGTCGTCCTTCGACCGGCTGGTCCCGTTCGTGTCGGTCATGCGACCGTCTCCCTTCGTGGTTCGTGGTTCGCGGTTCGTCGTAGACCCGGTTCGTAGCGGGCCTGCTCACCTCGCACACCGTAGACTCGCCGCCGCGTCCTGCACACCCCCGATGAACGGGTCGGGATTGTTGTTGAGGAGGGTCGAGCCGAGACATTTCATAATCGACTCTCGGCCCTGACCGCGACGAGATTCCGTTCCTCCGCAGCCTGCGCGAGGATGGCACGGGCGACCCTGTCGTTCTCCTGGAACGAGACGGCGTTGGTGCCGGGCCGGGAAAAGGCGCCGACGAATGGCGCGCTCGTGTACGGGCCGACCGCGAAGAGCCGGGGATGCGCATTCCCGTCCGCGGCGACGAGTCGCGCGTCGCCGGAACGCACCAGGAGGCGGCCGGTCGTCCCGGCGAAGTCCTCGTCCGCGACCCGCTCGACGCTGCCGATCCCGCGGCGGAGGAGGGAGGCCATCACCGGATCGAGGGTGTTCCCCACGTCGATCGGCGGCAGCCTCGCCTCGACCAGCGCATCCGCGACCACGTCGGAGCGGACAAGGGGCGAGCGGGCGACGAATCGGCCGATGGCATCCGTCTCGACCGTCATCTCCGCTCCCACGAATCGTACGATCCCCGCCTCGGAAAGGGCGAGCAGTTCCTCCAGCCGCTGCGCGGGGGGCCCGCTGGCGACGTAGCTGAAGAAGTTGGGCCACCATCGGCCCAGGTCCTCGACCAAGGATCGTGCCGTCCAGGCAGGGGAGTCGACGATGGTGCCGAGATCGAACAGGCAGGACAACAACGAGGAGAACAGGGCGAAGGTCGCGCTGTGCTGCGGGTCGGAGCGGAGGAGGAGATCCGTGCGGATGTAGTCGCGCAGATGCCGCTGGAGATCGCCGGAGGTGGCGAGGGAGACGCCGACGAGCGGCCGGTCGAGGCGAGCGAGGTCCAGCCGGTCGAGCGGATCGGGGACCAGGCCGTCCACGAGACGACGCAGATCATCGCCGTCCCATTCGAGCGGGACAAACCGCTCCGCGAAGGTCGCCCAGTCGGCGGACACCCGATCCGGATGACCGACGAACAGCTCATGGTAGTAGGCCCAGAGGATCTCCTTGGCGATGAGCGGCCAGACGTCCTCCCGCAGGCTCAGCCGGATGGCACCCCGCTCGAGATGCCTGGCGATGTCCGCGGAGAAGAATCTCCGTTCCGGGCGGGGGGCGATCAGGCGGGAGGCGATCTTGGAGTGGTAGGGGACGCCGCGTCTCGAACCGAGAAAGAGACGGGGTTCGCGCCCAGAGGGCCGATACTCCAGCAGACCCTCATCTGACCGGCGGAAGCGACCGCCACGCCCCTCGGTGAGCAGCACGATCAGATCGACCGCGGCCAGGCCCATCCCTCGGACGATGACGGTCTGCCCGGCTCCGAGCCTGCTCAGATCCGCGTCCGCGGTGTAGGCCGGCGGCAGGTAGGCCAGGTCGTGACGGGCGGCGAACTCCGCCAGTCCGAGGTGTTCCTGCTCCGGCCCCGACTCGATGTGCCCGAGCGCGAGGAGCACGATGTCGGCGACGACGACGGAGCCGTCCGCGAGGGTGACGAGCTGTCTCCCGTCCCGCTCGGTGACGTCGACAGCGAGGCCGGCGTGGGCGGTCACGGCGATCGACTCCGGCAGCGCCCCGATGATCCGCGAGTAGAACCAGTCGAGGTAGAGGCTCTGCAGTTGCCTGGTGGGGAACGACCCCTCCCGGAGCGTGTCGATCTGGCTGCGCAGCCCCTCTGGTACCACGACATCCACAATCCTGCCCGTCCTGATCCCCTCCGCCCACTGAAGGAGAGACGGACCGGGACGGATCGGCCCGCCGATGGTGCAGGACTCGTCGGTGAACATGGTCACGTCCTCGGCCTGCGAGTTGAGCGTGAGCAACTCGGACTGAGCCATGCGCCAGATGCGTCCACCACCAGGGGGATGCGGGTCGATCAGGTGGATGTCGAGCACGGTCCCGGCGGACTCTTCGGCACCCGCGACGAGACGCTCCAGGACGCCGACGCCTCTCGGACCGGCTCCGATGATGACGAGGACGGTCGCGGGGACGGTGGACATGCCATCAGATTCCCCCGTGTCCCCGCGATACGGGTGGAAGATGACGTCAGGTGACGAGATGACGAAGTGTGAAGCACACGGCTTGGAATGTTCCCGAGAGCGTCGTCATTCTCTTCACGGTAACCTCTTCCTCAGATAGGGCCGACCGTGACTCACACCTTCCTCCACACGACACCGGACGACGAACGCTCCCAATCGGTGCTGCGCGACCTCGAGCGCGAATACGACGGACGCTACGGCAGCCGGTTCGGAGAGCCGGCCTCCGCGGAGATCCACCGGTATCCGCCGGAGCGGTTCAGCGCTCCGGACGGCACCTTCCTCCTCCTGCTCGAGGACGGTCTCGCCGTCTCAGCAGGGGCGTTCATGCGAATCGACGAGACCACCGCGGAGATCAAGCGCGTCTGGACGGACGCCGCGCACCGGGGCAAGGGGCTCGCCCGCCTGGTTCTCGCCGAACTCGAGGCCGAGGCGGCCAGGCGCGGTTACCGCACCATCGTCCTGAGCACCGGACCACGCCAGCCTGAGGCGGTGCGGCTGTATCTCGCCACCAGCTACACGCCGCTGTTCGATCCATCCCTGGACGCGGACGAGATCGTCTTCCACCACTTCCGCAAGGAGCTCGTGGCCTGAGCGACGTCGGACGAGGGGCTCCGGAAGATCCCTCTTCCGGGGCCCCTCGTCTGCCGTGGCTACTGATTGTCGAGGGGCAGCCCTGCCGGGTTGACCTCCGAAGTGGTCACCGCCTCGTTGCTCAGGTTGTACGCCTTCAGCCAAGTGGCGTACTGGCCGTTGTCGATCAGGTAGTTGATCGCATCCGCGAGGGGCTTCACGAGGCCGTTGCCCTTCTTCGTCGTCGCCGCGATCAGGCCCTGCAGGGTCTCGCCCGCACCCGAGAAGGTGCCGGCGCTCCTGGTCGGGTTCGCCGACCTCGCATCCTGTTTCGCGTGATAGGCGATCCCGGGGTTCGGCGCAAAGGAGGCGTCGATCTTGCCGGAGTTGAGGGCGAGATAGGTGGAGTTGCTGTCCGGGTAGTACTTGATCTCGAGGGTCTTGCCGGCGGCTCGGAGCTTCGACTGCCAGGCGAGCAGCAGCTTCTCCTGGTTGGTCCCCGAGCTGACGGCGACGGTCAGACCAGCCAGGTTGGTGTAGTCGCCGTCGAAGTTCCACGTGCTGCTCTTCAGCACCTCGAACCCGAGGTTGTCCTGCCGGTAGGAGGCGAAGTCGTACTTCTCCTTGCGCTTCTCGGTGTCGGTGATGTTCGACAGGCCGACGTCCGTCGCTCCGGTGTCGATCCCGACAAAGAGGTTGTCCCAGGTCGCCGGCTTCAGCTCCGCCTTGAGGCCGAAGACGGCCGCGATGAGGCGACCGAGATCCGGTTCAGAGCCTGTCTGGGTCTTCTGGTCATCCCCGAGGAAGGCGAGCGGGGGGAATCCGGCCGGCAGGTCGCCGACCCCGATGACGAGCTTGCCGCGCTCGATCACGTCCTTGGGCAGTTCCTTGCGGATCTTGTCGACCCGAGGGACGGCGATCGTCGTCTTCGTGGCGGAGCCGTTGGAGAAGGCTCCGACGGTCACCGATCCGCGGGAACCGGCGGCGTCCGCCGTCGCCGAGGACGAGCACCCCGCGAGGGAGGCGACGAGGGCAGCCGAGACGAGGGCGGCTCCGGCCGCCTGGAACACTCTGGTGGATGTGGATGGCACGTTTTCTCCTTGACTGGTGGATCAATCACTGTGTTGTTTTGGTTGGGTGTGGGTGGGGATCCGCGAGATTCGCGGCTTCAGAGCACCTTGCTCAGGAAGTCTTGTGTGCGCCGATGCCGCGGATTGTCGAGCACGGCCTCCGGGGTACCCTGTTCGACGACGACCCCGTCGTCCATGAAGACGATGCGGTCGCCGATCTCCCTGGCGAAGCCGATCTCGTGGGTGACCACGATGAGGGTCCTGCCCGTGCCCGCGAGGCCGCGGATGACCGACAGCACCTCGCCGACGAGCTCCGGATCGAGCGCGGAGGTTGGTTCGTCGAACAGGATCAGCTCGGGGTCGAAGGCGAGAGAGCGCGCGATGGCCACCCGCTGCTGCTGGCCACCGGACAGCTGGCGCGGGTAGGCCGTCTCCTTCTCCGCGAGGCCGACGCTCGCCAGCAGCGCCCTCGCGAGCTCGCGCGCCGTCGCCGGCTTGACCCCGAGCGAGATCGGCGCCTCCGTGATGTTCTCGAGGATGGTCAGGTGCGGGAACAGGTTGAAGTTCTGGAAGACGAAGCCGATCCTGGACCGCTGCCTCAGGATCTCCTTCTCCTTGAGCTCGCGCATCCGGCCGCCCCGGACCCGGACGCCGATCAGGTCGCCCCCGACGACGACATAGCCCTCGTCGAGCTTCTCCAGATGGTTGATGGCCCGCAGCAGCGTCGACTTGCCGGACCCTGAGGGGCCGAGGATGACCGTGACCGTCCCGGTGGCGACGGTCAGGTCTATGCCCTTGAGCACCGTCCTGTCGGCGTACGACTTGATCGCGCCGCGGATCTCGACGGCGGCGCTCATCGGCGTGCTCCGAGCGAGGCGACGGCCCGGCGCAGCCGTTGCAGGGGAGTCGGCGGAAGGACACGGAAGGCGCCCCTGGCGTAGAAGCGCTCGACGTAGTACTGCATGACCGAGATCGCGCTGGTGAGAATCAGATACCAGATCGTGGCCACGACCAGGAGGGGGATGATGTCCGTCGGATAGGTGCTGGCGAGGTTCTGGACGACCCCGAACAGGTCGAGCAGCGACACGTAGAACAGGAGCGAGCTCGCCTTGAGCAGCCCCACGATCTGGTTGACGTAGGCGGGGACGATGGAGCGCAGCGCCTGCGGAAGGACGATACGGGTGAACTGGCGCCAACCGGGGATGCCGAGGGCCTTGGCCGCCTCATGCTGGCCCTGATCGACGGCGAGCAGGCCGGATCGCACCACCTCGGCGGAGTAGGCGATCTCGGACAGGCTCAGCCCGATGACCCCCAGGGTCAGGTCGCTGAGGAAGGAGATCGTCGGGATCTGGAACTGCGGACCGAACGGGATCCCGATGCCGATGGTCGGATAGAGGTTGCCGAGGTTGTACAGGAAGATGAGCACAAGGATCAGCGGGACCGACCGGAAGATCCAGATGTAGAGCCAGCTCAGACCGCTCAGCACCGGGTTCGACGACAGGCGGGCGATGGCCACCACGATCCCGCCGAGAAAGCTCACGACGGCGCTGATGGCGGTCGCGAGCAGGGTGAGCTGCAGGCCGGTGAGGATGGCCGGGCTGAAGAACCATCTCCCCACCTTCGGCCACTCCCAGGAGGGGTTGGTGAAGAGGGTCTGCCCGGCATTGAGCACGAACAGCAGTACGACCGCCGTGACGATCCACTGAACCGGGTGTCTCAGGCGCGCGACGCGGACGGTGCCGAGGCGGGCGAGCTCCGCCGCCTCCGGCAGAATGCGCTCGCTCCGCGCCGTCCGCGACGACGGCACGGTGTGGACGGTCTCGGTGAACGGGGGATCGATCGTATTCGTCATGGAGCGTCTCCTCTCGGCTGGGTGATTCCCGGTGGTGGAGGAGACGATACGAAGGAACGGCGAGGACACTCGTCGGCTGCGGTTCACATCCCGTCACATGTGTCACGATTCGACACATCGTTGACAGGAGGCGGCGAATGGGCCAGGTCAGCGACGGCGGTTCAGCCCGAACAGGGTCGGCGCCGGCCCCGTGCCGTCGGCGAGATCGGCGAGGAGACGGCCGACCACCGGTGTGAACTTGAACCCGTGCCCGGAGAACCCTGCCCCGACGACGACCGGGCCGACCCGGTCGAGGACGAAGTGCGAGTCCGGGCTGGTGGTATAGGTGCAGCTGATCGCGGCGAGCTCGTCCGCGTCGACGCCGGGAAGCCATTCGCGCGCGTAGCGCCGCAACGCCTCGAGTTGGCGTTCCTCCGGCTGGAAGGTCCTGGCATCCGGATCGGCGACCGGCCCGACCCCGTGCCATCCGGCCTTCACTCCCTGCCCGGGAGCGAACATGCCGTAGACGCCCGAATACCAATAGTCATAGCCGGGGTCGCCCTGCGCCGGGGCGTGATTGAAGCCCGGCCAGTCCGCGACCGGATCGAGCACGCGGAAATGGGCCGGCTGCTCCTGGGTGACGACGAGACGGGGCAGCGGCACGATCCCGCCGAGCAGCTTCTGCGTCCAGGCCCCGAGGGTCACGACCACCCGACGCGCCGTGATGGTCTCCGTCGAGCCGGATGCGACGTCTTCGACCCGGATCCGTGCCTCCCGGTCCGAACGGACGTCGATACCGAGTGCCCGAGCGCCGTGCCGGACCGACGCGCCGTTCTCCGCCGCGGAGCGCTGCAGGGCGGCGACGGCCAGGTCGGCGTTCAGCCGTCCGGCTCCGGGGGTAAACAGCACCTGCCGGTCGAACCGGATGCCCGGCCACCGCCTCCCGGCCTCGCGGACGGGCAGGAGCTCCGCGGCGATCCCCACCGAGGTCAGCGCCTCGACGACCTCCGGGACGTCAGGCCTGGCGCCGTGGTTCACGATCCCAACGAGGTCCAGCAGACTCTCTCCGGTCTCCTGTTCGAGCCGCCGCCACGCGGGAAGGGCCTCGACGAGCATCCCGACATAGGTCGGCTCGGCGTAGGCGACGTTGAAGTTCCGCGACGCCCCGTGGGACGCCCCGTTCGTGTGCCCCGGATCGAACCGTTCGAGCAGAACGACGTCGTGTCCACGGGCCGCGAGCTCGCGGGCGGTGGCCGATCCCATCGCACCGCCGCCGACGACCACGATCTCGGCATCCGTCATCGTCCTATCCCACCGTCTGGTCTTCTCGGGAGAACACGCTGGCCGGCCTCGGCAGCCCCAGGTTCTCGCGGAGGGTCCTGCCGGTGTACTCCGACGGAAACACCCCTCGCCTCTTCAGCTCCGGGATCACCAGCTCGGCGAAGGTGTCGAACTGCTCGCCGATGAACGCGGAGAGAACCGTGAATCCGTCGGTCGCACGGTGGCGGTACCAGGTCTCCATGTAGTCGGCGATATCCCCCGCCGAGCCGACGAGCACCGGGGCTGCGACGGCGTGCGCGACGAGCAGATGCCGATAGGTCACCGGGCGATAGCCTCCGATGGTCCGCCCCGACCGGGAACGAACCAGATCGACCAGGTCCGAGCCGAGCTGACTGAATCGTGCGGCCATCTTCAGCGGGACCGCCTCGTCGATGAGGACGCCGTTAAGCGAGACGCCGAGCAGTCCGGCGAGCCTGCGGACGGTGCGTCCCGCCGGCAGGGCCAGGCCCCCGTCGACTCCGGCGGCGGTCTCCACAGGAACGAGGTCGACCAACCGGTCGTACACGCTCCAGGCCTTCTCGCGGGTCTCCGCCACGATCGGCAGGATCGGCGTGACGAGCAGGAAGTGATCGGGATCCCTGCCGAGCCGGGCCGCCTGCCGTTTCGCCTCGGCGTAGAAGTCGATCGCGTCGGCGAGGCCGTCGGGGGAGAAGAACGAGAGGTCGGCCTGGCGGATCGCCAGGGCGCGAGCGCTCGGAGCGCTGCCCACCACGGAGATGATCGGATGGCCCTGTGGTGGACGGACGACGTTGAGCGGGCCGGCCGACGCCCTGTAGCTGCCGACGAAGTTGAGCTGGTGCAGGGCGGCGGGGTCGATCAGTCGACCGGAATCCTGATCGGCCAGGAACGCGTCATCGTCCCAGCTGTCCCAGAGGCCACGCAGAATCTCGATGAACTCGTCGGAGGCGGCGATCCGATCCTCGTCGCCGTTCACCCGGTCCCATCCGAAGTTCGCCGCGGAGCGCGGCTCCGAGCCGCTCGAGATCGACAGCCCGCAGCGACCGTCGCTCAGCAGATCGATCGACGCGGACGACCTGGCCGTCGAATACGCCTCGGCGTGGGCCGAGCTCACCGTGGCGATGAGCCCGATGCGCTCGGTAACAGCGGCGAGGAAGGAGATCGCGGCGAACGGCTCGACCCTGGCGAGCAGATAGGGGTCGGTGTGCTCGAACTCCGCGCCGGTGGCCAGCCAGTCCCCGAAGAAGAGGAAGTGGAGACCGGCGGCCTCCGCCACGCCGGCCAGCCGGCGCAGTGCGGCCGGGTCCTGCCGCGGGTCGTGATGGGCACCGGGATAACGCCAGCCCGATGGCCAGGCCCCGAGGGTTCGCACGGTGGCCCCGACGATCATCGTCCCCTCGCGCTCGGGGGCAGCCAGGGGCTGTTCACTCTGACTCATGCCATGACGCTAGGCAGCCGGGGAGGATCCGGGCCGGTCCTGAGTCACATTCGGTAAACGGCCGACTCATTTCGCAACCTCACTGGACAGAACGACACCGCCGGGCAAGCGGCGACCGGAACAGCCCGGGCAGCCCCGACCGGCGACCGGGAAGGTTACGTCATGTGTCGATGATTACGTCCCGTGTCGCGGGGACTGCACAAAGGACGGTGGCCGATCTAGCGTGCCGCCATGACTGCTTCCCCCGCAACCCAGATCATCGCCCCGTCCCCGGGGACGGCCACCGCCTTCGAGAGGGACTGGGTGCACTGGCACGACCGGCACGAGGCCGACCGCGCCGACCGGCACGGTTTTCTCGCCGTGACGGGCATCCATTGGCTCGATGCCGCACCGCTGCGGTTCGCCGACGTCCCAGGAGCCTGGTCGACGTCCGATGCCGGTCCGGTGGTCGAACTGGACGGGGGAGAGCACCTCGAGCTGGACGGCCTTCGGGTGACCGGCCGCGTGGGCTTCGGCCCGATCCCGGAGCGCGGCGGCCGCACGGCCTCCTTCGGAGAGGCGGTCGTCGAGGTCGCCAGGCGCGGCGGGCACGACATCGTGCGGCCCCGGCATCCTGACCATCCGCTCCGCACCGCCTACCGCGGCACCCCCGCCTTCGCGCCCGATCCGCGCTGGCGGCTGTCCGGTCGTTTCGTCCCGTTTGAGACCCCGCAGGAGACCACCGTCGGCTCCGTCGCCGAGGGACTTCAGCATGTGTATGCCGCGCCGGGGGCGGTCGAGTTCGAGCTCGACGGCGAGACCCGGCGACTCATCGTCTTCCCCGGCTTCGGCCGGGGGAGCCTCCTCGCGCTGTTCACCGACGCCACGGGCGGCATCAGCACCTATGCCGCGAACCGGTCGCTGTCCATCGAGGCGCCGGACGAACATGGTGCCGTGACGATCGACTTCAACCGGGCGACCAACCTACCCTGCGCCTACACGGACTTCGCGACCTGCCCCCTTCCTCCGGCGGGCAACCATCTGCCCGTGGCCGTCGAAGCGGGGGAGCGGATTCCGCTCGAGCGGGGAGGGGCCGCATGAGCGGGCCGTTCGTGATCGCGGTCGAGCTCGACGGAGACGGGGCGCATCCGGCCTCGTGGCGCGCCGCCCGCCACGCCCCGGACGAGCTGCTCACCGGCAGACGGGTGGCCAGGGTCGTGCGGGACGCCGAACGGGCGGGCTTCACCATCGCCACCTTCGAGGACTCCCCGCTGCCACCCGGCGCCTTCCCCGACGTGATCGGGCGCATCGAGGCCATCCAGCGAGCCGCCTTCGCCGCCCCGATCACCGGCGGCATCGGGCTCGTCCCCGTCGCGCACGTCGTCTACAGCGAGCCTTTCCACGTCGCCACCCAGCTGTCCAGCCTCGACCACGTCTCCTCGGGTCGCGCGGGATGGATCGTCGGCTCCGATCCGGATGCCCGCATCGCGGCGGAGTACGGACGTGACCCGGTCATCGGCCACGAGGCGCTGACGGCGGAGGTCGCCGACGTCGTCGAGACCTCCAGGCGACTCTGGGACTCGTGGGAGGACGGCGCGGTAATCCGCGACGTCGCCACCGGCCGTTACCTCGATCGCGAGAGGATCCACTACGCGGACTTCGTCGGCGGGTCGTTCTCGGTGAAGGGGCCGGCGATCGTCCCCCGTCCCCCGCAGGGGCAGCTCGTGGTGTTCGCCGAGGCGGATCTGGCCGGGCAGGCAGGCGTGGACGTCGCGCTCGTCTCCGTGGGAGGCCGCGTCCTGGACGAGGAGCGGACGGTGTCGGCGGTCGAGGCCGTGGCGCGGGGCACGACCACCCCCCGTGTGGTCGCGGAGCTCGAGGTCGTCCTCGACGCGGCGGGGGTCCCCGCCGCCGGACGGCTGGCGGCCTTGGACGCCGACACCCCCTGGATCCAGGGGGAGCGAGCCCGCTACGTCGGAGACAGCGGCGGGCTGGTCGAGCTGTTGACCGAGCTCGCCCGGGTGGTCGACGGAGTGCGCCTCCATCCGGCCGTGCTCGACGTCGATCTCGACGAGCTCGGGCGGACCGTGCTGCCCGAGCTGCGCAGGCGCGGGGTCTTCCTCTCGCCGAGAGCAGGGCAGAGCCTCAGGGAGTCGCTCGGTCTCCCGCGGCCGGACAACCGGTTCGCTTCCACCGCACCCGCACCCGCACCCGTATCCACCCCGTCCGCATCGATCCAGGGAGCACGACGATGACCTCCGCACCACGGCGCCACCAGATCCGGTTCGGCATCTTCTTCCAGGGTGTCAACTTCAGCACGGTCTGGTCCGATCCGGCCAGCGGATCGCAGACCGACTTCGAGAGCTTCCGCCGGGTCGTGCAGACCGCCGAACGAGGCCTGTTCAGCGCCTTCTTCCTCGGGGAGGGGCTCCGACTGCGCGAGCACCTCGGTCGGCTGCACGATCTCGACGTCGCTGGCCGTCCCGACGCACTCACCCAGCTGGCGGCGCTGGCGGCGATCACCAACAACATCGGCCTCGTGGCCACCCAGAACACCACCTACAACGACCCGATCGATCTGGCCCATCGCCTCGCAAGTCTCGACCTGCTCTCCGGCGGGCGGGCCGCCTGGAACATCGTGACCACCGACAACGCCTGGACGGGGGAGAACTTCCGGCGCGGAGGCTATCTCGACCACGCCGACCGCTACCGGCATGCGGAGCACGTCGTCGAGACGGCGAGGGCGGTGTGGGATTCCTTCGACGAGGACACGATCGCCGGCAGCGCGAGTGCATCGTCCTGGGCCGGGCGTGATGCCGCCGCCGAGATCGCCAGAGACACCGGATACTTCGCCATCCGCGGCACCGGTCGCCTTCCGCGCAGCCCGCAGCAGCATCCCGTGCTGTTCCAGGCGGGAGACTCCGGCGAGGGGCGTGACTTCGCCGCCCGCAACGCGGAGGTCGTCTTCTCCGCGCACGGGGTGTTCGAGGACGCGAAGGCCTTCGCCGAGGACATCCGTCGGCGCACCCTGGCGGCAGCCCGGCCCGCGGACGACCTGAAGATCTTCCCCGGTCAGGAGTTCATCCTCGCCGATACGGAGGCCGAGGCGATCGACAAGGCGCGCTGGGTCCGCCGTTCCCAGGTCAGCCCGCAGACGGCGCTGGCCTTCCTCGAAGCCGTCTGGGGAACCGATCTGTCGGCCTACGACCCGGACGGCGCTCTGCCGGAGATCGATCCCGTGCAGGAGGAGACGGGCGAGACTCGCGGCGCCGGCTTCCGCGGGGTCAGCCCCAGGGAGGTCGTCACCAGGTGGCGGGCGATCGCGGAGGAGCACTCGTTCTCGATCAGGGAGCTGGTGATCCACCTCTCGTCGGGACGCGGTTTCGTCGGCAGCGTCAGCGGCATCGCCGATCAGCTCGTCCGCTTCGCCGATGAACACGTTGTCGACGGTTTCAACGTCACTCCCTGGCTCATCCCCTCCGGTCTCGACGACATCGTCAACAGGCTCGTCCCCGCGTTGCAGGAGCGCGGTGTCTATCCGACCGAATACGCCGGGACGACCCTCCGCGAGAACCTGGGGCTGAGGCCGCCGCTCAGTCGGCGGTCGACATCCCGGACTCGACTGACCGCGTGACGAGAGGGCGGACAGAACCGCGGCCCGACGTCATACTTGGTCACCTTTCGTCTCCTGATTGGCCCATCCGCGGCATATCGTCGAGACTCGGATCAGGGGCGGGATGCCCCGCACGAGACCGAGGAGACCGCCATGGCACGATCAGCGACTCCGAGAAGCGAGCCCTGTCACTGTCGATCGAGGTCATGACCGTGTTCAGCCATCGCTTCGACAGCATCACCAAGGAACAGCTCGACCGTCCCACCAGCCGGAAATGGAGCCTCAATCCCGGCACCGTCGGCGCCTGGGTCGCCGAGATGGATTTCGGCACCGCCCCGGAGATCACCAGCGCGCTGCACGCCGCGATCGATGACGGACACCTGGGTTACCTCTCGCCCGCCGTCGTCGAGCAGATGGCCCGCGCGACCGCCGACTGGAATCGGCGGGAATACGGGTGGGACCTGCCCTGGCAACGAGTGCACGCCGTCGCCGACGTCATGGCCGCCTTCGAGATCGCCGTCACGCGGTATTCACCCGCCGGATCCGCCGTCATCGTGCCGACGCCCGCCTATATGCCCTTTCTCAGCGTCATCCCGGCGCTCGGCCGCGAGGTGATCGAGGTCCCCGGCATCACCGAGCAGGGTCGCTGGCATCACGACCTCGCGGCCATTGAGGCCGCCTTCCGCGCCGGCGCCCGCACGCTGGTGCTCTGCAACCCGCAGAACCCGACCGGTGTCGCCCTGGAGCGCGACGAGCTCGAGGCGATCGAGAGCATCGTCGATAACTATCACGGCAGGGTCTTCGCCGACGAGGTCCACGCCCCACTGTTCTACGGGCGGCAGCGCCACATCCCCTATGCGTCCATCTCGGCGATCGCTGCGGGGCACACGATCACCGCCACCTCGGCATCCAAGGCCTGGAACCTGCCCGGCCTCAAGACCGCCCAGCTGATCACCTCCAACGACGCGGACGACCTGGCCTACGAGGCCTTCGACTTCACGGCCATGCAGGGCGCCTCGACACTCGGCGTCGTCGCGGCGACCGTCGCCTACACGGAGGGCCGTCCCTGGCTGACCGAGGTCGTCGACTACCTCGACGGCAACCGGCTGGCTCTTCAGGCGCTTCTCGCCAGACATCTGCCCGAGGTGGGGTATTCGCTGCCCGACGCCACCTACATCGCCTGGCTGGACTGCTCGGCGCTGGGCATCGACGGATCCGTCGCCGAGTTCTTCCGCACGGAGGCCGGCGTCACCCTCACCGACGGCGCCCTGTGCGGACGCGGCTTCGAGGGACACATCCGCCTGATCTTCGCCATGCCCCGCCCCCTTCTGGAACAGACGATCGTCGCGATGGCCGACGCCGTGGACCGCGATCGGGCCAGCCGGCACGAGCGTGGCCGTGCCGTCGCGCCCCGCCGGTAGACAAGGAGCCTCCCATGGCAGCCGATGAGCAGGAGAACACCGTCGACGACGATCGGGTGGACGACCCGGAGTACGACTGGGACGGGTACGCGTTCGACACCCGGCAGGTCCACGCGGGCGAGCAGGAGGACCTCACCAGCGGCGCACGGATCACCCCGATAGCGATGACCGCGGGCTTTCGATTCGACTCCTTCGAGGATGCCCGCCGCCGCTTCTCCGGCGATGCCGACGGTCTCATCTACTCGAGGCAGCGCAACCCCTCCGGCACCGTGGCCGAGCGGAGGATCGCCTCGCTGGAGGGTGGCAGCGAGGCCATCGTGGTGGCCTCCGGGCAGGCGGCGATCACCTCGGCGCTCTTCGCGCTCGCGCAGTCCGGTGAGCACATCGTGTCCACGGCCAGCATCTACAGCGGAACCCGGATCCTGTTCGGGCGCAGTTTCGCCCGCTTCGGCGTGACGGTGGACTACGTCTGGGACGAGTCGGACGAGGAGGAGTGGGATCGGGTCATCCGCCCGAATACCAAGGCCATCTTCACGGAGACCATTCCGAACCCGAAGAACGACATCGTCGACATCGATCGGATCGCCCGGGTCGCCGCCAGGCACGGAATCCCCCTGGTGGTGGACAACACCATCGCCTCGCCGTATCTGATCCGCCCGATCGAATTCGGGGCGGCGATCGTGGTGCACTCGTCGACGAAGTTCCTGAGCGGACACGGCGCAGGGCTCTCCGGGGCGATCGTCGACGGCGGCACCTTCGACTGGGGCGCCTCGGATCGGTCCTATCCGCTGCTCACCGAGCCCGCCTCGCCCGGCGCGCCCTCCGTGCTCGAGCGTCACGGACGGACGGCGTACGCGCGCCTGGCCAGGGAGGCCGTGGTCAACGACATCGGGCCGGCGCTCTCGCCGTTCAACTCCTTTCTGCTCCATCAGGGCATCGAGACCCTCTCCCTGCGGATGGATCGCCATGTCGCCAACTCGCTGGCGATCGCCGAATGGCTCTCCACGCATCCGCGGGTCGAGAGCGTCGACTACGCCGGGCTGCCGGGAAACCCCCGGTACGAGCTGGCGCGGCGGCTCTACAACGGCCGCACGGGCTCGGTGTTCGCGGTGACCGTCCGGGGTGGCGAGGGGGGCGCGCGGCGCTTTCTCGACGGCCTGCGCGTGATCAGCCGGATGACCAACATCGGCGACGTGCGCTCGATGGCGCTGCATCCGGCCACGACGACGCACAACTCGTTCTTGCCGGAGCTCCGAGACAGGCTGGGTATCTCCGCCGGCCTGATCCGGCTCTCGATCGGCATCGAGGACGTCGCCGATCTCATCACCGACCTCGATCGCGCGCTGAAGCGGGTCTGACCGCGCACCTCCGGCCTAGGCTGGGGCCGTGATGATCGAACGGGACATCGTCGTCGATGGCGGCCGCATCCTGCGAACCTACGACGGCGGCGCACGCTCGCCCGAGGCGCCGGTGCTGTTCTGGCATCACGGCTCGCCGCAGACCGGCGCCATCCTCGAACCGATCGCGGTCGCCGCGGAACGTCGCGGCATCCGGGTGATCTCCTACGCCCGCCCCGGCTACCCGGGTTCAACACCCGACCCCGGGCGCCGTGTCGCCTCTGCCGCCGCCGACGTCGCCCGCATCGCCGACCGGCTGGGCATCGCGCGGTTCGGCGTCATGGGCGCCTCAGGAGGCGGCCCACACGCCCTCGCCTGCGCGGCATTGCTGCCCGACCGGGTCCTCGGCGCGGTGGGACTCGCCGCGATCGCCCCGCTCACCGATCGATTCGACTGGTGGGCCGGCATGGCCTCGGATGCCGGACTGCGCGCGGCGGTCGACGGGCGCGCGGCTCGTGCCCGTTTCGCGGAGACCGAGGAATTCGTCCCGGAGAGCTTCATCCCCGCCGACTGGGAGGCCCTGTCCGGTGCCTGGGCCTCGCTCGGAGCCGATGCCGGGGCGGCGGGGGAGGCGGGACCGGACGGACTCGTCGACGACGATGTCGCCTTCGCCGCGGACTGGGGTTTCGACCCGGCCGGGGTTCTCGCTCCGACGCTGCTCGTGCAGGGCGGTCTGGACCGCGTGGTACCCGCCGCCCACGCGCGGCACCTGCTCGAGATCTGCCCGAACTCGGAGCTCTGGTACCGTCCGCGGGACGGCCACATCTCCGTGCTCGCCGCCGTGCCCGTCGCGATGGACTGGCTGCTGGACCGGCTCACCGCCTGATCTCCGCCTCGTCTCCGCCTCATCCGCCTGATTTCCGCCCCAAGGGACGACAATGCCCCTTCCCGAGCGCGAGGAAGCAGCATTCGTGTCCCCTGAGCGCCCTCGGGACGGAGAGAGGCACGGGAGGGGAGGGTTGCGGACCAGAAAACTGCTTGTGCCGCCGATCGTGAACCGCTAACCTACAACCAAATGGTTGTAGAAACGATGAACGGGACCCAGGCCGACCGGGTCTTCCATGCCCTGGCGGACGGAACCCGCCGCAGCATCGTGACGCGGGTGATCCTGCGGGAGCAGTCGGTGTCCGCGCTGGCGCAGCAGTACTCCATGAGCTTTGCGGCGGTGCAGAAACACGTGGCCGTCCTCGAGGGGGCGTCCCTCGTGACGAAGCAGCGGCGGGGGCGGGAGCAGATCGTGCGCGGCAACGTGGACACCCTGCGCCGCACCACGAGGCTGCTGAGCGCCTACGAGGACCTGTGGATGCGTCGCGCTGAGGGCATCGAAGAGATCCTCGCCGAGGCGAGAGATGAGGAGTAGACAATGACCGTCGTCAGTTCGCACGTGGATGCGCAGAACCTGACCCTGACCTTTGTCGCGCAGTTCGAGGCGGACGTCGAACGCGTCTGGCGGGTGTGGGAGGACCCGCGTCAGCTGGAGCGGTGGTGGGGTCCGCCCACCTGGCCGGCCACGTTCGAGCGGCACGAGTTCCGCGTCGGCGGAAGCTCCCGCTATCACATGACCGGGCCGGACGGCGAGAAGGCCAGGGGGTGGTGGACGATCACCGCGATCGATGCCCCGCACCGGCTGGAGTTCGACGACGGCTTCGCCGGTGATGACGGCGAGCCGGCCCCCGACTCCGAGCCGACCCGGGCCGTCGTGACCCTCGAGGAGGTCGAGGGCGGAACGCGCATGACGGTGGTCACCACCTTCGTGAGTCCGGAGCAGCTCGACCAGATGATGGGCATGGGAATGCTCGAGGGAATGACTCTGGCGCTCGGGCAGCTCGATGCCCTGTTCGCCGAGCAGGGCTGAGCCGGCCCCGCACGTCACGGTCAGATCGACCGAGGATGCCGGATGCCCGTCGACAGCAGACGAGCCCACTCCTCAGAGGACTCGTCGATGCGCGCGGTCACGATGAGGTGGCACAGCTGGCCGAAGGCGACGAAGCGCTGCACCTCATCGTCGGTGCCGCCGGAGCGGCTCTTGCGGGCATGTGAGCGACTCCACACTCACTCACTCACTCGGTCGCGCAACCCGGTTTCTTCGCGGGTCCAGCCATCCGTCACCCCGCATCCCGGCACATCCCCGGGGAATACCACCCCAGGGGACAAGAATCGTCCTTCCCAATCGCGCGGAACAGCCATTCTTGTCCCCTGGGCGAGATGTGCGAGGGATGCGCGGCCGAGCACGCGCGGGCTATTTGCCGAGGAGGTCGAGGAGCTCGGCCGTGGTCCCGGTCTCAGCCAGCCTCGGGAAGATCCGCGTGACGCTGTTGACGTGGGCCTCGAGGCTGGAGTCGGTCATCGCGTCGACGGGGAGGGTCACGTTGAACCCGTGCTCGTGGGCGCTGCGGGCCGTCGACTCGACGCCCGCGCTGGTCGCCACTCCCACGATGACGACCTGGGTGACGCCGAGTTGCTGCAGGTGGTCGTTCAGACCGGTCTCGTGGAAGGCTCCCCAGGTGCGCTTGGTCACCAGATGATCGCCCGGATGCCCGTCGAGCTCGGGGATCAGATCGGCCCAGCCCTCGGGGAACTGCCTCGGAGCGGCACCGCCGGCCTGATCGGTGCGACCCGGTGCCCCACCGGCCACGGTGACCAGCACGACGGGCAGGCCGTGATCGCGGAACGCATCCGTCAGCGCGATGGCGTTGCCGAGGACGCCCTCGAGCGGATGCGCCTTGGGGGAGGCGAGTATGCCGTTCTGCAGGTCGATCACGATCAGGGCGGTCTGCGGATCGAGCGTGGTGATGGCCATGGCGGTCTTCTCCTTGTGATTGGGGTGAGGGAACGGGACCTGGGAAATGGGACCCGGGGCCGGACGGCGACGACTACGGGTCGAGGAGGCGCTTCATCAACTCGATGCTGCTGGCCAGCTGCTCCTGCTCGCCGGCGGAGAGCTTCGCCTGGATGGTCCGGAACAGCCAGTCCTCCTTCGCCACGCGGTTGGCCTCGATGGTCTCGCGGGCCTCCGCGCTCAGAGAGAGGATGACCTGCCGGCCGTCCGAGGGATCCGGCGCGCCGACGACCAGGCCGGCCGCCTCCAGAACGGCGACGATCGCCCTCATCGACTGCGGGCGCATCCCCTCGGCCCTGGCCAGGGAGGTCAACGTCAGGTCGCTCTCGACCAGGCGGCCCAGAGCGGACACCTGGGACGGCGTGAAGTCGCCCGGGCGGGCCTCCTCGCGCAGGCGGCGGTTGAGCCGGCCGATCAGGGCGCGCAGCTCCCCGGCCATCGCGGCCGTCGCGATCCCCGCGCCGTTCGCATCCCGCTCGTCCATGTCCCGACTCTAGCAGGTACTAAGCCAAACTAAACAGATTCCCTTAGCAACTGCGGGCGAGACGCGGCCGTCTGCACGCGCGCCGCGCCCACACACTCAGCCGAGCATCCAGCCGTGGGGCTCGATCGTGACCCCGCCCGACGAGACCGGCTCGTCGGAGAGGTTGAGCGCCAGCCTCGCCTCCTGACCCCCTTCGCCCGCCGCGTGCAGGCCAAGCACCTCGTTGCGGAGG
>NZ_DASWPB010000022.1:0-2947 GCF_036404185.1 Lacisediminihabitans sp.
TCGCAGCGCCTGGTCAAGGAAGACGAACTCACCTCGATCCACATCGAGGAGTACGAGATCGACGCCCGCACGACCAAGCTCGGCGACGAGGAGATCACCCGCGACATCCCGAACCGCAGCGAGGAGAGCCTGCGCAACCTCGACGAGCGCGGCATCGTCCGCGTCGGCGCCGACGTTGTCTCCGGCGACCTCCTGGTCGGCAAGGTCACGCCCAAGGGCGAGACCGAGCTGACGGCCGAGGAGAAGCTGATCCGCGCGATCTTCAAGGAGAAGGCGCGCGAGGTCCGCGACACCTCGCTGAAAGTGCCGCACGGCGAGGGTGGGGTCGTCATCGAGGTCCTCACGTTCAGCCGCGACGAGGGCGATGACCTGCCCCCGGGCGTCAACGACCTGGTCCGCGTCTTCGTCGCCACGAAGCGCAAGATCTCGGAGGGCGACAAGCTCGCCGGCCGTCACGGGAACAAGGGTGTGATCTCGAAGATCGTGCCCGAGGAGGACATGCCGCACCTGGCCGACGGGACCCCCGTCGACGTCATCCTCAACCCGCTCGGCGTGCCGAGCCGTATGAACATCGGTCAGATCCTCGAGACCCACCTCGGGTGGGTGGCGGCGAACGGCTGGTACAACGACGGCTCCGAGGCCTACAAACAGGCCCACTCCGAAGACGGCGACGGCCGGGTCTACGTTGCGACGCAGGTCTTCGACGGTGCCACCGTCGAGGACGTCGACAACGCCCTGGTCCAGTGGCAGAACGAGAATGAAGAGCGCGGCGTCGATCTCGGCATCGACCCGAACGGCCGCGAGGGCGCGAAGGCCTCTGGCACCGCGCAGCTCTACAACGGCCGTACCGGCGAGCCCTACGAGGGCAAGGTCACGGTCGGTTACATGTACATCCTGAAGCTCCTGCACCTCGTGGACGACAAGATCCACGCCCGGAGCACCGGCCCCTACTCGCTCGTCACCCAGCAGCCGCTGGGCGGCAAGGCGCAGTTCGGCGGCCAGCGCTTCGGTGAGATGGAGGTCTGGGCCCTGGAGGCCTACGGCGCCGCCTACACGCTGCAGGAGATGCTCACCGTCAAGTCCGACGACACGGTCGGGCGGGTCAAGGCCTACGAGGCGATCGTCAAGGGGGAGAACATCCCCGAGCCGTCGATCCCGGAGTCCTTCAAAGTCCTTTTGAAGGAGATCCAGAGCCTTTCGCTCGATGCCAACGTGGTCTCGGAGGGGTCCGACGTCGAAATTTCCGACGAGGAAGACGACCTCCTGAAAGCCGCCGAGGAGCTCGGCATGGACCTCACCGGGGTCCGCGCCGACAACGGGCCGGATGGCAACGGATTGAGCACGCCGGAAGCGAGTGACGAGCAAGAGGAGCAAGTCATCGCCGAGGGCGAGGGCGGCACTGAAGCAGCTAGTGCCGACGCGGTCCCTGAGGCCGAGCCGGCAGAGGTGGAGGACTGATGATCGACATCAACAATTTCGACGCGATCGAGATCGGGCTCGCGTCATCGAAGAAGATCCGCTCCTGGAGTTGGGGCGAGGTCACCAAGCCCGAGACGATCAACTACCGCACGCTGAAGCCGGAGAAAGACGGCCTCTTCTGCGAGCGCATCTTCGGTCCGACCAAGGACTGGGAGTGCTATTGCGGTAAGTACAAGCGCGTCCGCTACAAGGGCATCGTCTGTGAGCGCTGCGGCGTCGAGGTGACCCGCAGCAAGGTCCGTCGCGAGCGCATGGGTCACGTCGACCTGGCCTCGCCGGTCTCGCACATCTGGTTCTTCAAGGGTGTCCCGAGCCGGATCGGCTACCTGATCGATATGGCGCCCAAAGAGCTGGAGAAGGTTCTCTACTTCGCCGCCTCGATGGTCACCTGGGTCGACGAGGAGGCCCGCGACAAAGACGTCGGCAAACTCGAGAAAGAGGTCAAAAAAGTCGTCGACTCCTATGAGGTCGAACGACAGAAACGGACCCAGGAGTTGAACGAGTCGCTGGAGCGGCGCGTGAAATACCTCGAGGATGGCGACCAGGCCAAATTCGACGACGAAGACCACATCTGGGCCGACTCGCTGAAACTGACCGCTGCCCAGCTGCGCAAGCTCAAAGAGGACGAGCGGGCGAAAATGCTGAAAGAACTGCGCAAACAGTTCGACGCGGAGATCTCCGACACCGAGGCCTACCTCGAAGAGGCCGGCGAGCGGATGCAGGAAGTCTGGAAGATCTTCACCGAGATGAAGCCGAAGGACGTCATCAACGACGAGACGGTCTTCCGTGAGCTCAAGGATCGGTTCGGCTCCCCGTTCGGTTGGGGCGAGTACTTCCGCGGCGGCATGGGTGCCGAAGCGGTGCGCGACCTGCTCGAACAGGTCGACCTCGAGGCCGACTGCGTCGAACTCGAGCAGATCATCAACACCTCGAAAGGCCAGAAACAGGCGCGTGCCGTGAAGCGGCTGAAAGTCGCCTCGGCGTTCCTCCACTCGGAGAACGAGCCCGCCTGGATGATCCTCGACGCCGTGCCGGTCATCCCGCCGGAGCTGCGGCCGATGGTGCAGCTGGACGGTGGCCGCTTCGCGACCTCCGACCTCAACGACCTGTACCGCCGGGTGATCAACCGCAACAACCGCCTGAAAAGGCTGCTCGACCTCGGCGCTCCCGAGATCATCGTCAACAACGAGAAGCGGATGCTGCAGGAGGCCGTCGACGCTCTGTTCGACAACGGCCGCCGCGGGCGCCCCGTCACGGGCCCCGGCAACCGTCCGTTGAAGTCGCTGTCGGACATGCTCAAGGGCAAGCAGGGCCGGTTCCGTCAGAACCTGCTCGGCAAGCGCGTCGACTACTCGGGTCGTTCGGTGATCGTCTCCGGGCCGAGCCTGCGGCTCCACCAGTGCGGTCTGCCGAAGCTGATGGCGCTGGAGCTGTTCAAGCCGTTCATCATGGCCCAGCTGGTCGAGCG
>NZ_DASWPB010000023.1:0-5651 GCF_036404185.1 Lacisediminihabitans sp.
CTCTTTGAATTGAAATTCCGTGATCTTTTTGGTAATGTCTAATATGACTGAAGAGCAGGACTGGGAAAGTTCGTCGAGAGATATGAGGTGGATGCAGTTCCGGTTGACGAAGGAGCTTAAGATGCAATCATTAGAGAAGCCTTGCTTGCCGAAGGTGACGCGCTCGTTGGCGTACTCGAGGGCGAGCTCCTGGGCGCGCTCGGCGAGGCCGACGCAGCTCATCGCCACCGAGACCCGGCTGGGCAGCAGGAAGCCGCCGAGGGTCACCGTGAGGCCCTCACCCTCCTCGCCCAGGCGGTTGGCGACCGGGACCGGCGTGTTGTCGAAGTGCAGGATGGCGTGATCCGTGCCCCGGACGCCCATGGTCTGCGAGTCGTCGATGACCTCGGCCCCCGGCAGCCCGGTGTTCGGCACGAGCAGCGCGACGGTGCCCTCGTGACCGGTCGTGCCCTCGAGGCGGGCCGCGAGCAGCCAGTAGTCGCAGTTGACGCCGAAGGTGATGAGGTGCTTCTCGCCGCTGAGGTAGTAGGTGTCGCCCTCGCGGCGGACGCTCGACCGGATGTCCGCACCGGTTCCCGCATTCGCCTCGGTCAGGGTGAAGGCGACCAGCAGGTCGCCGCTCACCGAGGGCTTGATGATCTCCTCGCGCTGGGCATCCGTCGCGAAGTCGTCCATGGACCGCCAGGTGCCGTTGATGACGTGCACGAGCATCCGAATGGAGGCGTGCGAGCGGGAGAAGATCTCCATGAGCTCCAGGTAGCGGGTGAACGGGATCTCCTTGCCGCCGAGCCGCTCCGGCGCGGCGAGCCCGAGGAATCCGCGGGCTTTGAGGTCGGCGAAGAGCTCCGGCGGGACGGAACCGGTCGCCTCGATCTGCTCGGCGAAGTCCTCTCCCGGTCCGCGCACCCAGGCGTCGACCTCTGCCTTGAGGGTCTGGAACGCCTTCTCGTCGAGGACGGCGGTCATCTTTTCTCCTTCACTGTCGCGGCCAGCGCCGCTGCTTGGTCACGCAGGACATTCTTCTGGATCTTGCCGACGGCGTTGCGTGGGAGCGCGTCGACGAATTCGAGCCGTTCCGGCCAGTAGTACTTCGACACACCGGCGCGGTCCAGGTAATTCTGCATCTCGGCGAAGCCGAGGGGCGAACCGGGCCGCGCGGAGACGACGAAGGCGCAGGCGCGCTCGCCGAGCCGCGGGTCGGGCATGGCGACGATGGCGACGTCGGCGATCAGCTCGTGCTGGTAGAGCAGGTTCTCGATCTCGGCGACGGGGATCTTCTCGCCGCCGCGGTTGATGACGTCCTTCACCCGACCGGTGATGTGCAGGAATCCGGCCTCGTCGACGAGCGCGAGGTCGCCGGTGCGGTACCAGCCGTCCGCGGTGAACACGTCCGCCGTCAGGTCGGGGCGCTCGAGGTAGCCCCGGAACATCGTCGGCGACAGCAGCTCGTAGTTGCCCTCCGTGCCGGCGGGGACCTCGCGGCCCTCGTCGTCGACGATGCGGATGCGGATGCCCGGCAGCGGGCGCCCGTCGCTGCCCCACGCCTGCTCCGGCACGTCGCCGGGGGTCGCCAGGGTGGCCAGACACGTCTCGGTGGTGCCGAAGGCGCCGAGCACGGCGGTTCCGAGCACCGAGGTCGCGCGCCTCGCGAGCGCGCGGGGCACGGCGGCACCGGTGGCGACGAAGATGCGCAGCGACTCGGGGACGGGCGCGCCCGCCTCGACGAGATCGACCAGGTCGGTGAGGAACGGGGTCGCCGCCTGCACGAAGCTCGCCTTGGCGATCCCGAAGGCCTGGTCGAGGGCGAGGGAGGCGTCCCACATCGGCTGGATGACGGTGGCCACCCCGAGCCGCCAGCCCAGGAGCATCCCGTAGAGGAATCCCGTCTGGTGGGCGAGCGGAGAGGGCACGTAGATGCGGTCGTCGCCCGTGAGGCCGAGGTGACGGACCTCCATGGCGGTCGCGAGACCCAGCGTGCGATGCGGATGCTGCACGCCCTTCGGCTCCCCGGTCGTCCCCGAGGTGAACAGCAGCTGGAGGACGTCGTCCTCGCGCGGCGCCCTCGAGGCGATGAGGTCGAGGTCGGGGGTGACCGAGGCCAGGGCGGCATCGTAGTATCGCCAGGTCCAGTCCGCCGCGTTGACCGCGTCGATCACGTCGTCCGGGATCGGCGGAACCGCGTTGAGCTCGTCCTCGCTGTGCCGGTTCTCCGACCGCAGCACAACGACGTTCTCGAGCGACAGCTGCCGCGACTGCGCCCTCGCCTCGGCGAGCACGTCGACGAGCTCGACGGCCGGGCGGCGCTTGCGGAACAGGTTCGGCAGGAACAGCACGCGGGCGTGCGACCTGGCGAGGGTCATCGCCGTCTCCCTGGGACCGAAGACCGGCATGATGGGGGTCACCACGGCGCCGATCTGGACGATCCCGAGGGCGATGGCGATGAACTCGCGCCAGTTGGGCAGCTGCAGGGCGACGGCGTCGCCGCGGCTCACGCCGAGGTCGAGCAGCAGGGCGGAGACACGATCGGCCTCGTCCTGGAGCTCGCGCCAGGAGGTGGTGGCCGGCTCGCTCGCCCCGACCTCGATGACCGCCGCCTCGTCTGGCACGGTGTCCGCCAGGCGGCGCACCGCCTCGCTGAGCACAAGCGGCTCGGCCTGCAGCTCGCGCTCCCAGCGGGCGCCCTCGGCGACCGCGACGGAACCGTCGATGCTCTCCGTCTCGCCCTCGCTCGCGTATCCGGCATCCGGGTCACGCGAATCGTTTGTCCCCGGAGAGCTGATGTCCAGGTCCAGCCCGATCGAGGTCATCGCCTCGAGGAAGGTGGGATAGGAGATGCGGTACGCCCGCGGATAGGTGAGGGTCGACCGACCCTCCGCCCGCGTCGCGGCGACGGAAAGCGCCATGAGCACCCTGTGGTCGTTGAAGGAGGACATCGGGGCGCCGTGCAGCGAGTCGACCCCGGTGATCCGCAGCTCGCTCTGACTCTGCTCCGCCTTGCCGCCGAGCCGGTTGAGCTGCAGCATCGCCGCGACCCTGTCCGACTCCTTGAGCCGGATGTGCCCGACGTTATAGAGCCTGCTGGTGCCCTCCGCGAAGTTCGCCATGGTGGCCAGCACCGGCAGGAGGTCGGGGATCGGCTGGCAGTCGATCTCGATGGGGCGCAGGCTCAGCCCGTCGTGACGGATGCGCACGAAGCCCGTCGCCTCGTCCCGCACGAGGGGCACCCCCATCGAGACGGCGAGGTCGAGGAACTCCGCCTCCGGGTGGTCCGTGTCGGCCGACCGGGTGGCGGACAGGCCGCGGAAGAGCACGTCGGAGGGGTGCAGCGCGGCCGCGGCGATGCCGAAGGCGGCGGATCCGATGTCCGGGGGGAGCTCGTAGATCGTCGCCACGGCGGTCTGGTTGCCGGGGATGCGATAGGTCAGCCAGTCGTCGTCGTGCTCGACGACGAGCCCGAACTGGCGCATCATCCGCACCGTCAGATCGACGTACGGCTGCTCGTTGAGGGCGCCCCCGGTGACGTGGATGGTCGTGTCGCCCGTCGCGGACGGCGCGAGCAGCAGCAGGCCGCTGAGCCACTGGGAGAGCGTCCCGGCGATCGACACCTCCCCGCCCGTCGGACGGACCGGCTGCACTGTGATCGGCGGGCAGTCGTTGTCGGACTCCAGCCGGACGCCCATCTGGCGGAGGGAGTCGAGCAGCGCCCTGATCGGCCTGCGGCGGAAGTACTTCATCCCGGTGAGGGTCATCGGCCGGTCGGCGAGCGCGGCCAGTCCGGTCATGAAGTACAGCGTCGTCCCCGAGGAGCCGACGTTGAGCAGCCCCTCCGCCCCGCGGCTGCCGTGTTCGACGATGTCCGTGGCGTGGTACTGCCCGCCGGTGACGATGTAGGTGTCGCCGTCGATCCGGATGTCGGTGCCGAGCGCCCGCAGCACACTCACCGTCCAGTCGATCTGCCTCGCCGAGGACAGCCCGGTGATGACGCTCGTTCCCGGGGCGAGGGAGGCGAGCACGAGGGCGCGATGCGCATGGTATTTCGAGACCGGTATGTCCAGCTCGCCGACCAGCGGATGTGAAGAACCCTTGACAGCTAAACGCACGACTGCATCCTTTCCCTCAAACGGCTGCCGTCGTCACGTCTCGCGAGGTCGACGAGCCAGGGAGAGGTCGGCATTCGTGTCGGCATCGTGGCTTGCGACCACGGATGCGACGTTGATGCCCGACCGTGTCAGCCCAAGATTTCACGCTATCCCGCGACCGGGCTCCCGGCAAATCCTCGCCGGGCGCGGCGTCCTACCTGCCGAGGAACTTCTGCAGGCTCGCGAGCTCCTCCTCCGTCGGCGCGGCCTTCCCCACACCGCCGAGCCCGAAACCGGATCCGCCCGCCGTCCCGGACGGCTTCGCACCCGAGGCGATCGCGGCGTTCTCGGCGGCCCGCTTGGCCGGATTCCCGGACTTCGACTTCTTCTTCGGCTGCTGTTTGCGCGCTCCCGCGTAGGAGGCCCCGGGGATAGGGCCCATGCCGGGAACCTGCGGGACGCCGCCCTTGGCGACCGTCTTCATCATCTTGGCGGCCTGCTCGAACCGGCTGACGAGGGAGTTGACCTCGGTCACCGTGGTGCCGGACCCCCGCGCAATGCGCACCCGTCGCGACCCGTTGAGCACCTTCGGCTGGCGGCGTTCCTGCAGCGTCATCGACTGGATGATCGCCTCCGTCCTGGTGATCTCCGACTCGTCGAAGTTCTCCAGCTGCTGCCGCATGCCCTTGGCCCCCGGCAGCATGCCGAGCATGTTCTTGATCGAGCCCATGTTCTTGAGCTGCTGCATCTGCCCGAGGAAGTCCTCCAGCGTGAAGGTGTCCGTCGCGAACTTCTCCGCGGTCTTGCGGGCCTCCTCCTCGTCGAAGGTCTTCTGCGCCTGCTCGATGAGGGTGAGGATGTCGCCGAGGTCGAGGATGCGGCTCGCCATGCGGTCCGGATAGAACGGCTCGAAGTCGTCGAGCCCCTCTCCCGTCGACGCGAAGATGATCGGCCGCCCCGTCACCGAGGCGACGGACAGCGCCGCGCCGCCGCGCGCATCGCCGTCGAGCTTGGTGAGCACCACCGCGGTGAAGTCGACCCCCTCCTGGAACGCCTTCGCCGTGGCGACGGCGTCCTGGCCGATCATGGCGTCGATGACGAAGAAGACCTCGTCCGGGTCGATGGCCTTGCGGATGTCCGCGGCCTGCTTCATGAGCTCGGCGTCGACGCCGAGACGACCGGCCGTGTCGACGATGACCACGTCGTACTGCTTGTCTCTCGCGAACTTCATCGCGTCCTTGGCCACACGCACCGGGTTGCCCTTGCCGTTGCCCGGTTCCGGCGCGAAGACGGGGACCCCGGCCTGCTCGCCCACCACCTGCAGCTGCGTGACGGCGTTCGGCCGCTGGAGGTCCGCGGCGACCAGCAGCGGGGTGTGGCTCTCCTTCGCCAGCCACTTGGCGAGCTTGCCGGCGAGCGTCGTCTTTCCCGCTCCCTGGAGGCCCGCGAGCATGATGACGGTCGGCGGGTTCTTCGCGAACCGGATGCGCCGCGCCTCGCCGCCGAGGATCGTCACGAGCTCGTCGTTGACGATCTGCACGACCTGCTGGGCCGGGTTGAGCGCCTTGTTGA
>NZ_DASWPB010000024.1:0-5429 GCF_036404185.1 Lacisediminihabitans sp.
CACGCCCAAAACACCGGCGACGTCCTCACCGCCAACACCATCCTCATGGACGCCTTCTACACCGACGTCCGACCCGACCTCGCCCACTGGCGCACCACCCACGGACTCCCCGAAAACCCCACCACCGCCTACACCACCTCCCCCTACCCCCACACCATCACCACCCAACGCACCACCGGACAACAAACCGGATGGGGCGCATAACCATGGCAAGCAGAAGGGCCCCCGACACGAGGCGCGGGAGGAAAGGACTGTGGTAGGGACGGTCGCCGCCGTCGACCTCGGAGCGACCAGCGGCCGGGTCATTCTCGGCCGCATCGGGGACAACGAGCTTGGGCTGCGCCAGGTGAGGCGCTTCGCAAATGATCCGGTCAGGGTCAACGAGAGCGGTTTGCCGGCTCTCCACTGGGACATCCTCGAGCTCTACCGCAACGTCATCGCCGGAGTGGCCACCGCCGTCTCCGACGAGCCGGACCTCCTGAGCATCGGCATCGACTCCTGGGCGGTGGACTACGGGCTCCTCCGTCAGGGTCGCCTGCTCCAGCTGCCGTATCACTATCGAGACGGCCGCACCGTCCCCGCCGTCCGAGCCGCACACGCGGCGGTGGACGCCGAGCGGATGTATCGCACGAACGGGCTGCAGTTCCTCCCCTTCAACTCGGTCTATCAGCTCGTCGCCGATCGGCTGGCCGGCACACACGACCTCGCCGACCAGTTCCTTCTCATCCCGGACCTGATCGACTATTGGCTCACCGGATACGCCTATGCCGAGCGCACGAACGCCTCGACGACGGGGCTGCTCGACGTTTACACCCGCGAATGGAACGACGAGTTGATCGCAGAGCTCGGCCTGCATCGACGCGCCTTCCCCGATCTCGTCGACGCGGGCACCCGGATCGGCACCGTCCTGCCGGAGGTGGCGCTCGAGCTGGGCGCCCCCCGCTCGCTCGAGGTGACCACCGTCGGATCCCACGACACGGCCTCGGCCGTTGTCGCCATTCCGGCGACCACGGATGACTTCGCCTACGTCTCCTGCGGCACCTGGGGCCTTGTCGGCGTCGAGCTCGACGCCCCCATCCTCAGCGAGAGCGGGAGGGCGGCGAATTTCACCAACGAGGGGGGCGTGGACGGACGTGTGCGGTATCTCCACAACGTCATGGGACTCTGGCTGCTCAGCGAATCCGTGCGCACCTGGGAGCACGAGGGCCGCACGATCGATCTGACGGCGCTCCTGGAGCAGGCGGCAACGATCACCGGCCCGGTCGCCCGGTTCGACGCCGACGATCCCCGATTCCTCCCACCGGGCGACATGCCCGCACGAATCGCAGCGTATTGCGCCGAACACGACCAGCCCGTGCCCCGAACGCCGCCCGAGTTCGCCCGCAGCATCCTCGAGAGCCTCGCCGACGCCTTCGCGAACAGCATCCGTCTGGCCTCCCGAGTGACCGGCAAGACCGTCTCTGTCGTTCACCTCGTCGGCGGGGGCTCTCAGAACCGGCTGCTCTGCCAGCTCACGGCCGATCGAACCGGACTCCCCGTCCTCGCCGGTCCCGTCGAAGCGACGGCGATCGGCAACATCCTCGTTCAGGCCAGGGCACAGGGCCTGATTCGAGGAACTCTGGAATCGCTGCGCGGACTCGTCGCAAGCACCTTCGAGCCGACGAGATACGAGCCCCGACTGGTCAGGGCCCTCTAGGGGCGTCGCCCTGTCGCGCATCCCGTCGCGGCGGGAGGTATCGCACCTCGCGGCGGACAAATGAGCTCGCGGCGGGAGATGTCACACCTCGCGGCGGGGAAATCGCATCGCGGCGGGAGACGCGCCTCCCGCCGCGAGACACTTTCTCCCGCCACTCGCAACCACTACAGCCGCGACCGGGTCGTCAGCCCGTGCTCTCGCGCACCACCAGTTCCGGCTGGAAGACGATGTGGCGCGCGTCGAGCGTGGGATCGACGGCCTCCTCCAGGAGGATCTCGACGGCGGTTTTGCCGATGAGCGCGCTGGGCTGTCGTATGGAGGACAGCGGAACGACGGCGGCGCTGGCGAAGTCGATGTCGTCGTAACCGATCAGGGCGATGTCCTCGGGAACCCGCACGCCGACCCCCTGCATCATGAGGGCCTGAAGCACCCCCATCGCGACCAGATCGTTCGCCGCGAAGATGGCCTCCGGGCGGTCCGAGGCCTCGCGCATCGCGATCTCGTGTCCCGCCTGGCGCCCGGCAATGACGCTGAGAGCCGTCAAGACGATGACCTCCAGCGCGGCACCGGGGCAGTCGTCGACGGCGGCCTGCGCGCCGGCATGACGATCGATCACCTGGCGAATGCCGAACGGACCCCCGACGAAGGCGATTCGACGATGTCCGCGCCCGAGGAGATGCTCGGTGGCGAGCCGGCCGCCCGCGAAGTCGTCGACGGAGACCGAGCTGAAGGAACGGTCCCCGCTCGTCCGATCGACGAGCACCGCCGGGGTGCCTCTGGCCCGAAGCCGACGCAGACGTTCGGTGATGTCGTCATAGGGAGAGATGAGCACCCCGTGCACACGCTGCTCTTCGAAGAGGTCGAGATAGTCCGCCTCGCGTGCGGTGTTCTCGTCGCTGTTACCGAGCATCACCGTGAAACCGTGTTCGGCGGCCGTGTCCTCCGCGCCACGAGCGACCTCGGTGAAAAAGGGGTTGCGCACGTCGAGCACGATCAGGCCGATCGTGGTGCTTCGCCCGACCCGCAACTGACGGGCGGCATCGTTGCGCACGAATCCCAACGTGCTGATGGCCGCCTGCACCCGCTCCACCACCGCGGCAGACACCTTCTCTGGACGGTTCATGACATTCGACACGGTGCCGACCGAGACACCGGCATGACGGGCGACATCACGAACACTTACCGTTGGCATATCAGACCCGTTCCTTTTTTCGCCGTGACGTGGCGCCCCTGCTCGAGAGACTGCCTCAATTATCGCGCCTGCTTGCCGGATCGCTGAATCGTTACACAGCGAGCCCACGAGGCGCTTGACCTTTTTCGACCCGCCGCTATATAGTCCTTGTAATCGCTTTTAAAACGATTCAATTCACTCTCAATGATGAGCGTAGGGAACAATCAATGTCGATAACTCCCCGGGAGAACGGACCCGCAGTCCTCGAGCTTCGAGACGTCTCCAAATCGTTCGGCCAGGTCGTCGCCCTCGCCTCAGCCGACCTCACGGTCGAAGGAGGTTCGATCCACGCCCTGGTCGGCGAGAACGGCGCGGGCAAGTCGACCCTCGTGAAGATCGTCGCCGGGCTCTACCAACGCGATCGAGGGGACGTGCTCCTCCGCGGGGAATCGGTCGACTTCACGACGACGGCCCAGGCCAAAGAAGCCGGCATCGCGGTCATCTACCAGGAGCCGACCCTGTTCCCCGACCTCTCGGTCATGGAGAACATGTTCATGGGCCGCCAGCCGACGGACCGCTTCGGCCGCATCGACAGGAAGGCGATGCGCGCGGCGGCCAACGACGTGTTCAACCGGCTGGCGGTGCGCATCGATCCCGATCGCCCGGCGGAGGGGCTGTCGATCGCCGACCAGCAGATCATCGAGATCGGCAAGGCGATCCTGCTCAACGCACGGGTGCTCATCATGGACGAGCCGACGGCGGCGCTCAGCGGCGTCGAGGTCGATCGTCTCTTCGCGGTCACTCGCAGCCTGCGCGACGAGGGTCGCGCCGTCGTCTTCATCTCCCATCGTTTCGACGAGGTCTTCTCCCTCTGCGATCGCATCACCGTCATGCGGGACGGCCGATTCGTCTCCGTGGATGCGATCGCTGACGTCACCGAGGACGAGATCGTGCGCCGCATGGTCGGCCGGGACGTGAGCGAGCTCTTCCCCAAGCAGGAGGCCAGCATCGGCGACGTCGTGCTCGAGGTATCGGGGCTCAGTTCCGCGGGCGTCTTCGACGACATCAACTTCACCGTGCGCTCCGGCGAGATCGTCGGCCTCGCCGGCCTCGTCGGCGCCGGACGCAGCGAGATCGCCCGCGCCATCTTCGGGGTCGACCACTACGACACGGGGACGGTCGCCCTCGGAGGACGGCGCGTCCCCCGGCGCAACCCCGGAATGGCGATGAGTCTCGGCTTCGCCTTCGTTCCGGAGGATCGGCGCAAGCAGGGCCTCATCCTCGAATCGAGCGTCGCCCGCAACGCGACGCTGGCCATCCGGCGCCAGCTGACGAAGTTCGGGCTGCTCACCTCGCGATCGGAGAATGCGTCGGCCAGGATCTGGGCGACTCGCCTTCAGGTGAAGAGCAGCGCCCTCGACACCCTCGCCGGGACGCTCAGCGGCGGCAATCAGCAGAAGGTCGTCCTCAGCAAGTGGCTTGCGACGGATCCGCGACTGCTGATCATCGACGAGCCGACCCGCGGCATCGACGTGGGAACGAAGGCGGAGGTGCACCGGCTCATCTCCGAACTCGCCGGACGGGGGATGGCCATTCTCATGATCTCGTCGGAGCTCCCCGAGGTGCTCGGCATGGCAGATCGTGTTGTCGTCGTCCGCGAGGGCAGGATCACGGACCAGATTTCCCGGGCGGACGCCACCGCGGAAAACGTCATGTATGCGGCGACCCACGCGGAAGGAATCAGCCGATGACCACCATCCCCACCATCCCATCGCAACGAGGACGGATGGGGCAGGTCGTTCACACCTTCGTCCGCGCCAGGGAGACCGGCATCTTCGTCGCGCTGATCCTCGTTGTGGCCGCCGCAACCGTCGTCAATCCGTCGTTCCTGTTCAGCCAGGACGGGTTCCGCGATCTTCTGCTGACCCCGGCGATCCTCGTGCTCGTCGCGGTCGGAGAGGCGATGGTCATCCTCACCCGCAGCGTCGACCTCTCCGTCGGATCCGTGGTCGGCCTCACCGCCTACCTCGCCGGCCGGTTGTTCGTCGACGTCGGCGGCATCCCGATCATCCTGGTCTTCCTCTGCTGCGTCGCCGCCGGTGCCGTCCTCGGTCTCGTCAACGGCCTGCTGGTGGCCTTCGGAAAGGTGCCGGCGCTGGTCATCACGCTGGGAACCCTGTACGCCTATCGCGGGATCAACGTGCTCTGGACGGGCAGCAACCGCATCAACGCCTCCGACATGCCGCGGGGATTCCTCGACCTCGGCACCGACTCCGTCGCCTTCATCCCCTATCTGACCATCATCGCGGTCGTCATCGTCCTCGTCGCCGGCTGGTATCTGCGGAACAAGAGAAGCGGACGCGAGCTGTATGCGATCGGCTCCGATCCCGACGCCGCCGAGCTCTACGGGCTCAAGGTCCGGCGGCGCGTGCTCGTCGCCTTCGTCCTGTGCGGCGCTCTGGCCGGTCTCGCCGGCGTGCTGTTCGCCGCCAGATACGGGACGACGAACTCGCAGACCGGCACCGGGCTCGAGTTGCAGGCCGTGGGTGCGGTGGTCATCGG
>NZ_DASWPB010000025.1:0-13157 GCF_036404185.1 Lacisediminihabitans sp.
CACGCCCAAAACACCGGCGACGTCCTCACCGCCAACACCATCCTCATGGACGCCTTCTACACCGACGTCCGACCCGACCTCGCCCACTGGCGCACCACCCACGGACTCCCCGAAAACCCCACCACCGCCTACACCACCTCCACCTACCCCCACACCATCACCACCCAACGCACCACCGGACAACCAACCGGATGGGGCGCATAACCGCACGGAGAACAGCCGGCTCCATCACTGAAACGGGAATCAGGACATGACCACGACCACGGTAGAAGAACTCATCGCTCGATCCAACAGGCTCGGATCGGATCCGACAGTCACGAACTACGCCGGGGGCAACACCTCCGCGAAGGGCGTCGCGATCGATCCGGTCACCCAGGAACAGGTCGAGCTGCTGTGGGTGAAGGGCTCCGGCGGCGACCTCGGCACCCTCACCGAGGACGGTCTCGTGGTCCTGCGTCTCGACCGACTGCGCGCCCTCGTCGACGTCTACCCCGGCGTGGAGCACGAAGACGAGATGGTCGCGGCATTCGACTACACGCTGCACGGACGAAGCGCCGTCGCGCCGTCCATCGACACCATGATGCACGCGCTCGTCGATGCGACCCATGTCGACCACCTGCACCCCGACGTCGGGATCGCCTTCGCCACCGCGGTCGACGGCGAAGCGCTCACGGCGGCGGCGTTCGGCGGCCGGGTGCTGTGGGTGCCCTGGCGGAGGCCGGGCTTCCAGCTGGCGCTCGACGTCGCCGCCCTCCAGCGCGAGCATCCGGAGGCCATCGGCTGCATCCTGGGCGGTCACGGCATCACCGCGTGGGGCGACACGAGCGACGAGGCCGAGGCGAACAGCCTGTGGATCATCCACACCGCGGCGGAGTACATCGCCGAGCACGGACGCGCGAACCCCCTCGGGACACCGCTGCCCGGGTACGAGCCGCTACCCGCCGACCAGCGCCGGGCGAAGGCAGCCGCGATCGCGGCGCACCTCCGTGGCCTCGTCTCGAACGACCGGCCGCAGGTCGGCTGCTTCACCGACGCCGCCGTGGTCCTCGACTTCCTCGCCGCCTCTGAGCATCCGCGGCTCGCGGCCCTCGGCACCAGCTGTCCCGACCACTTCCTGCGGACCAAGGTGAAGCCGCTCCTGCTCGACCTGCCGGGGACGGCATCCGTCGAGGAGTCCGTCGCCCGTCTCGACGAGCTGATCGCCGACTACCGGGTCGAGTACCAGGCGTACTACGACCGGCACGCCGAGGAAGACTCGCCCGCGATCCGCGGCGCCGATCCGGCCATCGTCCTCATCCCCGGCGTCGGGATGTTCAGCTACGGCCCGGACAGGCAGACGGCCAGGGTCGCCGGCGAGTTCTACGTCAACGCCATCAACGTCATGCGGGGAGCCGAGGCGATCTCCAGCTACTCGCCGATCGACGAGGCGGAGAAGTTCCGTATCGAATACTGGTCCCTCGAGGAGGCCAAACTGCGGCGCCGGCCGAAGCCCCGACCGCTCGCCGGTCGAATCGCGCTCGTCACGGGCGCCGCATCCGGCATCGGCAAGGCGATCGCGACCCGTCTCGCGGCGGAGGGCTCCTGCGTCGTGATCGCCGACCTCGACCTCGCGAAGGCACAGGATGCCGCGAGCGGACTCGGATCGACGGACGTCGCCATCGGCCTCCAGGCGGACGTCACCGACGAGGCCCAGGTGCAGGCAGCGGTGGACGCCACCCTGCTGGCCTTCGGCGGCATCGACCTGGTCGTCAACAACGCGGGCCTGTCGCTGTCCAAGTCGCTGCTGGAGACCACGGTCGCTGACTGGGATCTGCAGCACAACGTCATGGCGAAGGGCTCCTTCCTCGTCTCCCGGGCGGCGGCGAAGGCCCTCATCGACCAACGTCTCGGCGGGGACATCGTCTACATCTCGTCGAAGAACTCCGTCTTCGCCGGCCCGAACAACGTGGCCTATTCGGCCACCAAGGCGGATCAGGCGCATCAGGTGCGCCTGCTCGCCGCCGAGCTCGGCGAACACGGGATCAGGGTCAACGGGATCAATCCCGACGGGGTGGTCCGCGGCTCCGGGATCTTCGCCGGGGGCTGGGGGGCGAAGCGCGCCGCCGTCTACGGCGTTCCTGAGGAGGACCTGGGCAAGTACTACGCCCAGAGAACCCTGCTCAAGCGGGAGGTGCTGCCGGAGAACGTGGCGAACGCGGTGTTCGTGCTGTGCACCAGCGACCTCAGCCACACGACGGGGACGCACATCCCCGTGGACGCCGGCGTCGCCGCCGCCTTCCTCCGATGAGAGATCCCCGACCGACAGAGAATCCGAGGCCCACATGCTAGAGAGACGTTTCCCCCGACCGCGCGACCTCGCGCCGCTGATGCGCTTCAAGGCCCCGCAATGGAACGCCAAGCGGCGGCGGCTGGAGGCCGCGCTCACCATCGACGACCTGCGCAGGATCGCGCAGCGCCGGACGCCGAAGGCCCCCTTCGACTACACGGAGGGCGGTGCGGAGGCGGAGATCTCGATGGGCCGCGCGCGTCAGGCGTTCGAGGACATCCAGTTCAATCCCGGCATCCTCAGGGACGTCTCCGTCGTCGATACCTCGTCGACGGTGCTCGGCGCCACCGTCGCCCTGCCGTTCGGGATCGCGCCGACGGGATTCACCCGGATGATGAACGCCGAGGGAGAGATCGCCGGAGCATCCGCGGCGGCCGCAGCGGGCATCCCGTTCGCCCTCTCGACCATGGGCACCACCGCCATCGAAGACGTCAAGGCGGCGAATCCGGACGGACGCAACTGGTTCCAGCTCTACATGTGGAAGGACCGCGAGCGCTCCATGGCCCTGGTCGACCGGGCCGCGAAGGCCGGCTTCGACACCCTACTGGTGACGGTCGACGTCCCGGTCGCCGGCGCTCGCCTGCGAGACAAGCGCAACGGTTTCTCCATTCCGCCACAGCTGACCCTCGGCACCGTGCTCAACGCCATCCCCCGGCCAGAATGGTGGATCAATTTCCTCACCACCGAGCCTCTCGCCTTCGCCTCGCTGGACCGCTGGAGCGGCACCGTCGGCGAGCTGCTCGATACCATGTTCGACCCAACGGTCACCTTCGAGGATCTGGCCTGGATCAAGTCGCAGTGGCCGGGAACGCTCGTGGTCAAGGGGGTGCAGAATCTCGAGGATGCGAAGAAGCTCGCGTCCCTGGGCGTCGACGGCATCACGCTCTCCAACCACGGCGGCCGCCAGCTCGACCGGGCACCCATCCCGTTCCATCTCCTCCCCGAGGTCGTGCGCGAGGTGGGCATGGACGCCGAGATCCACCTCGACACGGGCATCCGATCCGGGGCCGACATCGTCGCGGCGATCGCGCTCGGCGCACGGTTCACCATGATCGGTCGCGCCTACCTCTACGGCCTCATGGCGGGCGGACGCGAGGGCGTCGATCGCACGATCACGATCCTCGCCGACCAGATCACCCGCACCATGCGCCTGCTCGGCGTGAAGGACCTCGCCGAGCTCGAGCCCGGCCACGTCACCCAGCTGCAGCGGCTCGCGCCGCGGGCGTGATTGCCGGGGCGCCGACAATAAGCGTTCGTCGGTGCGAACCGGCGGATTTTCCCCCCAGATCCTCAGCGCACACCATCCCAGGGGATGCGCGTGGCACGATCCGGGTCGTCCAGGGTGGCGCTCTTTGTGTCGAACCGGCGCACCTGACGCGCGTCTGCGGTGTACGGGGCCCATCCCGGGTCACCAGTCCGGGCGAACCGTATCCATGCGTCGTGCATCTCGCGTGCGAGGGCGGGGGACGCGGCGTCGCCGAGAAGCATGCGCCATCCGGGATCATCGAGAGTGTCGAAGACGAAGGGCAACTCTGCGGCGTGGCATGCTCCGAGTTCTCCGCCGAAAGCGGGTGACCGCCAGGCGAATTCGTACAGGTGGCTGCGCCCATGAGCCTCGGCGGTGCGGATTGCGGGGATGCGGTAGATCCAGTCCGTCGTCATCGCCACCGCAGCGTCAGCCGGATGCCCGTACGCCTTCCGGTAGGCGCGCGCCACACGCAGCGGGATGCGTGATTTCCAGGCCAGCAGCCAGAACAGAGACCAGCGCACTGTGTTGACTCCGGTCGGCGCCAGCGCGAGACGGGTCTCCTCGGCGTTCCAGCCCACGAGCAGATCGACATCGGATGCGACACCCGCTGCGACCGCATCGATCGGACGGGCTGGCAGTGAGTCGCCGTCCACGATGGGTTCGAAGGGCAGTCCGTTGCGGGCGACATCCCCCCAGCGGGCCTTCGACGGCTTCCGCTGCACGGCGGCTAATAACTGCTTCTGCGCTGCCAGAACCTCATCGCTCGGCACGTGCCCGATCGCCTCCAGCGACGGGTTGACATGAAGCATCCGCGCCAGCGCGGTGGCAACCTTGTGCGCGGAACCGGCGCTGATGGAGTGAAAGGTCGATCCAGACTGCATGATGGCCCGGCGAAAGAGGCCGCGGGCGGCGGGCATCGCGAGCAGCGCGCCGATGCTCATGCCGCCCGAGGACTCCCCGAACACCGTGACCTGTTCGGGGTCGCCGCCGAACGCAGCAATGTTGTCGTGTACCCACTGCAGGGCGCAGATCTGGTCGAGCAAGGAGACGTTCGCGGGACCGTCACCAAACCAGACCATGCCCTCGGCACCCAGGCGATAGTTGAGCGTGACCAGCACGACACCGTCGCGGGCGAAGCGCGTGCCGTCATAGGCGCTCACGGAGCCCGAGCCGCTCCACCACCCGCCACCGTGGATGAACACCATCACCGCGTGAGCGGAGCCATCCGGCGGCGCCCAGACATTGAGATTGAGGTAGTCCTCGCCGGGCGCGACACGATTGGGAAGGATCTCGCCGAACGCTCCAGCGCCCTCGAGTTGCGGCGCAGTCGGTCCGTAATCCGCGGCATCGTAAGTCTCGGCGAAGGGCGAGCGTGCTACAGGCGGCCGGAACCGTCGTTCGCCGAGTGGTGGTTCCGCGTACGGGATGCCGAGGAACCGGCGCACTCCGCTTTCGTCAACGCGACCACAGATCTCGCCGATGGGCGCCCTCACAGTGGTTCTCTCCGGCTTGTCCGTCACGATCGTCTCCGCCTTTCATTTCCCTCTGCACGACATCCTGTTGTCGGTCGCCCCGGCTGCGCGGAGTCGCGCTGCCAGGGTAGCCGTTCACGCTGAGCCGGGCGGGGTCGTATCCCTCGGGCAGACCGCTGGCATGGATGACGACGCGATCGCCAGACGACCAGTGATTGCCCGGGTTCCAGCTCGAAGGCAATCGTCTCGCGCAGCTCCTCCTTGCCCACGAAGGTCGTGAGCGTCACGATGGCGGTGCCGATCGTGTCCTCTCGACGGGCGGACACGGCGTGGCGAGACCGGGCCGGCATGCGCGGCGGCGATCTTCTGGTTCACGCATGGTCAGACTGATTTGTGCTCAGTAGCCTCTGCAGCTTTCGCCAACACGGCACTCCGCCACCGATCCTCGCGTTCCAGGTAAGGGTCATATGGTCGCTCGAGATAGTACGGAATCAGCGGCCGGAACCAGTCGAAGATACGCCGCAGCTCGGTCACCGCGCCTTCGTGGTAATCGACACGGAGATCCAGTTCGGCGAACGGTTCATCACCGAAGACGAGGAGCGCCCCCGAGAATTGGCCCTCGGATTGTCCGCCCGCAGCGACCGCGGCCTCCAGCGACGCCATCAGGCGATCGCTCAGCTCCCAGTCCGCTGTCTCCGTCATCGAGGCCGCCATCTCCTGCACGACCGCCTCAGATACCACGCCATTACCCATGCTGACGAATCCATCACCCTCGACATGGAGGCTGTGCATTCCCTCCAGCGGGGCGCTGAAGGCGGCCGTGTTGCCGTAGGAGTCGACGATGCCGATCTGTCGGCGATGGATGAACGGATCGCTCGACACCACCTCGGCCAGGACTTTCTGGGCGGAATATCCGAGGTCGAGGAGCCGGCCGACCAGCAGGGTCTGGCGCGGGTCGGCGATGAGCTGCACGCTCGCCGCTCCCATGCCGGGCCGCACGATCGGGCATCGGTTGCCGACCGCGGGGGCATGGGTGGCGATGCCCACTCCCAGCTTGTGGGTGCGCGGGCAGCGAGCGATGGTGGCGAAGGTCACTGTGCGTGCTCGGTTTCCTCTACCGGCACGACCCAGATCTCGGGGGTCACGCCGCCGGTCAGCAGTTCGACGCCGCCCTCCCGCACGACGACCATCTCCTCGACGATCATGATGCCTTCCGGCAACAGCCTCTCCTCGTCGGTCGGGGCCGTGGCACCCAGACGAATCCCGAGAACGGGTTCGATGGACAGCACCATGCCTGCGCGCAGCCGGGTCTCCGAGGTGTAGACACCCTCGGCTCCGAGCCACGGGAGCTCGTGGATATCGGCGCCGATACCGTGGCCGATGATCGTCGTCGCGTTGTACGCTTCGAGCCCGTGGGCGCGGAACACGTCGATGGCGGCCTCGTAGACGTCTCTCGCGATCGCTCCAGGACGGATCGCGGCCAAGGCCGCGCTGTTCGCCGCGTGTGAGATGTCGTACCACTTCGCGGTGATCTCGTTCACCGGACCGTACGAGGCGGTGCGGATGAAGTCGGTCACGTAGCCCTTGTAGGTCGCGCCGCCGTCGATGAGGATCCGATCGCCGACCACGAGAGGCTCGGTGTCATCCGCGACCGCGTTGGCGTGACGGATGCGCTTTCCCGCCATGACGCCCCATACCGACTGCTTGGTGCTGCTGACCTCGGCACCGGCGCCGTACATCTCGGTGCCGAGCGACACGGCGACGTCACGCTCGGTCATTCCCAGCTTGAGCGACTCCCAGGTGGTCTTCACGGCGGCGGTCGAGATCTCCGCGGCGAACCGGATGCGATCGATCTCGGCTTCGGACTTCAGCATTCGCACTGCCTCCGCAAGCGGAGTGATGTCGACGAACTCCACGCCGGGGAGTTCATCCTGCAGTTGGGTGAACTGCTCGATGTTCATGCCGAGGCGCTGGCCGAAGCCGAGTTCGATCCCGATCTTGCCCGAGTCGCCGATGATGTCGCGGATCATCTGCGCCGCGAACGGGATCGGCGCGACCTGAGGCGAGAACGCCCTGGGGGCATCGACCCACGCCGTGCCGGACGCGTTGGCGAATTCCTGGGCGGTGACGAGCAGTGAGGTGTCTTTCGCCGTGTCGGCGGAGAACGCGGTGATCACCGGGCGGAAGCGTGAGATCCACAGCACGCTGAGGTAGCCGGTGAAGTACCGCACGTTCTCCTCCTGCGTGAAGATCGTGCCGAGGATCCCCTCGGCCTTCATCAGAGCGGCAAGCCGCGCATACCGCAGCGCATACTCCGGGCCATCGAAGTCAGACCACCTCGGCGCGGTGATTTCCCGTCCGAGATCCGCGGCCGTCATCGGTTCGATGATGTCGAGTGCAGCGTTGAAGTCGTAGTCAGTGGTTCTGATCGTGTACATCGTGTGCTCCTTGTTGTGGGATGTTTCAGCCGTTGAGACGGGAGAGGAAACGCTTGGTCGCCTCCTGGGCGGGTGAACGGAGTACCTGGAGCGTGGGGCCGGACTCCGCCACACGTCCCTCCGAGACGAAGGTCACCGTGTCCGCGGCTTCCGCGGCGAACTGCATCTCGTGGGTGACCACGATCATGGTCATCCCCTCGCGAGCCAGCTCTTTCATGATCGCGATGACACCGCCGACGAGTTCGGGGTCGAGTGCCGAGGTCGGTTCGTCGAACAGCAGGACGCCGGGCCGCATCGCGAGGGCGCGCGCAATGGCGACCCGCTGCTTTTGGCCGCCGGAAAGCTGGCCCGGCAGTTTGTCCTGGTGGTCGGCGAGACCGAACGCGGCAAGCTCCCGTTCGGCAATGGCGCGAGCCTCGTCCTTCGAGCGGTGCAGCACGAGGCGCAGGGGCAACTCGACGTTCTCGATGGCGCGTTTGTGCGGAAAGAGATCGAAGCCCTGAGAGACCATGCCGACTCGACGTTGAAGACGAATCTGCGCGCTCGTCATCCTGGGAGCCCTCTCGCCGTCCGTTGCCGACTGCAGCACGTCGGAACCGACGCGGATCTCGCCTGCGTCGATGGTCTCGAGGCCGGCGAGGCTTCGCAGCAGGGTGGACTTGCCGCCGCCAGAGGGCCCGATGATCACGTGGGTCGACCTCGGCGGCACGCTGATGCTCACACCGTCCAGGATCACCTTGGATCCGAAGGACTTGCGAACTGCGGTCGCTGTCATGCCGACAGCCGGGACGCTGTCGAGGAGGAGGCTCTTGGACTTAGAGGATGGGGAATCGGCGCTCAATGTATCTCACCACCAGGATCAAGGGATAGGTCACACAGAAGTAGGCGATGGCGAGCCCGCTGTAGAGCTCGAGGGGGCGATAGGTGTCGGCGACCTGCACCTGGAACAGGTAGGTCAAATCGGTCACCGCGATGACCGAGAGCAGCGACGACTCCTTGAGAAGGGCGACGAATTGGTTGGTGACGGAGGGCAGCACCCGGCGCACCGTCTGCGGGATGAGCACCGCCGTGTACTTCTGCCAGGTCGTGAGCCCGAGGACGAATGAGGCATCGTGCTGTCCGCGATCGATCGAGGCGAGACCACCCCGGAATACCTCCGAGAGGAAGGCCGACGAGTTGAGGCTCAGCGCGATGACGCCCGCCACCATCGGGGTGAGGTGCACACCGAGGATGAGCGGCAGGACGTAGAAGATCCAGATGAGCTGTACCAACGCGGGTGTGGTGCGGAACAGCTCGACGTACACATAGATGATCTGGCCGAGAACGGGGATCCGTGCGATGCGGGCGGCAGCGATCAAGAAACCGAGGGTGGTCCCGATGACCAGGGAGATCAGGGAGACCAGAAGGGTGGTCTCGATGCCGAGCCCCAGGGATTTCAGCGTCTCGGGGGCGATGAGGATCGACCAGTCCCAGTTGTACGCGTTCATGCGTCTCCGTTCATGCTGCTCCGTTCGGACGGTGGTGGAGTGGGTTCCCGGGGGAGGGCACAGGAGTTCCTCCCCCGGGAAGCCTCAGCCGAGGATGGCCTTGACCGTCAGATACTGCTTCTTGAGCTTGTCGATGGTTCCGTCAGCGGTCTTCGCCTTGATGAACGCATCGAATGAGGCCTTCAGCGCCGGCTCGTTCTGCGGAAGGCCGAACGAGACGGGTGTCGGATCCACACCGGCTGCTGTCGCGGGGACCGCGCGCAGGTTTGGATACTTCTGCGGGATGACCCCGCCGATGAGACTCGGCACGGAGATGGCCGTCGACGTCCCCGAGGTGACTTCCGCGATCAGATCGGCGTAGCTCGCGTTGCTCAGTTGACGTGTCTGGGCATCCGGCATGTGCGTTGTGGTCGCGGTCGCCTGGAAGGTCGACGCGTTGTAGGCGATCGTCACGCCCGAATCGTTGAGCGAATCGACCGTCTTGTACTTCGAGCTCTTCGCCACGACCCAGGTGTTGCCGCCCTCATAGAACGGAGCGCCGAAGTCGATCACCAGCTTGCGTTCCGGCGTCGCAGAGAGGGCGATCGCGAGCATCTCGACCTGGCCGGTTTGCAATGCCGCGATCATCGCGGTCGTCGTGACGGGCACGATCTTCAGCTTGACACCGAGCGACTTCGCGTATTCCCGGGAGAGTGTGGGAGTAATCCCGGAGAAGGTTCCGTCCGCGGCCTGTGAGGAGAACGGCGGGTTCGCCGCGATCCCCACGGTCAGTGTTCCGTCGTCGATGATCTTCTTCAGCAGGCCGGTGGCCGAACTCTTGGTTGAGGAACTGGTCGTTGCCGATGGGGCTGCGGCGGTGGTGCCGGCGCAGCCGGCGAGAGCGATTGCTGCTGTCACCGCGATGGCGGCTATGGCTGCCCTTCGAATGCGAATCATTGGAGCCTCCAGGGTGTGGAAATGGAATGAGGCCAACCATAAACAAACTGTTGATCCGCTTCAACGCGGTGTGATTGATTTTACACATTCGACACATTTCGGAAACGCAATGAATCATTGGAATATCGAAGATGATAGATATTAATCTACAACAGTATGTTGAATTTTGGTCCAGCGGCTCATTGCACGTGGTGTTGAAATTCGACATACTCAAAGAAGCTCGTCATTGACCAGGAAGGCGTCCCATGCGCACAAAGATCGACCGCGGCGAGTCCCCGGGACCGTTCTCGCCCGTCATCCGCGACGGCGAGATGGTCTACGTGGCCGGGCAGGGTGGCCTCGTCGATGGCGCGGTCGTGCAGGGTGGTATCACAGCCGAGACGGCGCAGGCCCTGGCCAACATCGAGAAGTTGCTGACCACGATCGGCGCGGGGGTCGATGACCTGGTGGCGGTGACCTGCTACCTCGTCGACATCCGCGAATGGGATCAAATGAACGTGGAGTGGACTAAATTCTTCGTGGGGAGAGCCGTGCCCACCCGCACCGCCATCGGTGTCGCAGGCCTTCCCCGGGGAATGCGTGTGGAAATGACGGCAACCGCCATCAAGCGTTAGGTCCCGGTATGACCGAACCAGCCAGGAGGGCCCCAGTGTCAGAGGTTACGGAACGCCAGCTCGACGATGCGCCGGCGATCCCCGCGCACGGCGAGACCGACCGTCTGGAAGCGCACGAAATCGTCGAGAAATACCTGTCGCTGATCGAGCCGCTCCAGGCGATGTTCGGCGATCGCACCGAGGTCGTGCTGCACGACCTCACCAATACCCCCAGCTCGATCGTTGCGATCGCGAACTCACTGACCGGACGCGTGGTCGGAGAGGCGACCGACCTGGGTCTGGTCGTCATGGCGCAGAAGGAGCGGTCGACGCAGCTGATCGGGTACCGCACCGATTTGGGTGGGGGCGTGATCTGCCGCTCGTCGACCATCTTCTTCTACGGCTCGGGCACCCGCCCACTGGTGGGCCTGTGTGTGAACACAGACGTTCGCGAGGTGATCGCGGCGAAGTCGACGCTGGATGCGATGCTCGGTTCGTGGTCCCTGGTCGAGGCAGAAACGGCGGTGTTCCACGACAACGTGGAAAACCTCTCCCAGGACGTGCTGCGTCGATCGATCAAGTCGGTCGGTGTTCCCGTCGAGGAGATGACGAAGAAGCAGAAGGTCGCCGTGGTGGCCGAGCTTCAGCGCAGCGGGTATTTCCTCATCCGGGAGGCAGCCGACCTCGCCGCTGCCGCCCTCGGCGTGACGCGGTTCACGATCTACAACTACCTCAACGAGATCCGCTAACCGACTCTCGGCGCAAGCGCATTCGCGGTCAGGCTGAAGCCGAGCCGACAACACGAACCCACGCCTATTCCTGACCATTCACGTCTCGGCTGCCGCGGACAAGCACAAAGCCCCGAGATCTCGGGGCCCTAGAGCTGAGGTACCTGGACTCGGACCGAGGAGAGCGGCGGTTGCTACGCGGCGGCAGGAATGAAGGCGCGGAGGTGCTCACGAAGCGCCTCATCGCACACGTACACGTACGTTCCCCGGATTCCTCGGGTGAGGAGCACCGCATAGATGTTCTTCACGTACCGCTCGATGTCGGTGTCGGTGTAGACGACGCCGCGTTTGCGGTTGTTCTCGAAACCCTTCTTGTCTCGATACTGGGTCCGATCGAAGCGGATCTCGCCGCGTGCCACGTCGAAACGCAGGTCGCGTCCGATGATCACACCTGCATAGTTGAGGTCGTATCCCTGCACGGTGTGGATCGAACCGACTTCTTGGAGGGCATCCGGCGAATTGATCCAATCCTTCTCCGCGGAGTTCCAGCGCCAACGATGTCCGTCTATCTCGATGTCGTAAGGGCGCTCCGCAAGCGGGATGCGCTTCATGCCTTTCTTCTTCGGATCCGACTCCCATTCCCACGCGTACCCGGCGGCGAGCCTGGAGAGCCCATGCTCCCGATCGCGTTCACGAATCAGCGCCTCCATCGCTCCGATGTCGTCGAACAGAGCGAACTCGTATTCCCCAAGATCCGGACGTGACGGTCGTGCTCCGGCCAGCATCTCCCGCACGAATCCGATGTAGTCAACTCCCGCCTTGACACGCATCTGCGTCTTCAGCGGGAAGAAGTGGTGGCTCGCCTTCGCCTCTCCGACGACCTCACCGATGACCTCGGGCGGGAGGTCGGCGGGACGTACGCTCTGCGCGGGGTCCATCAGCAGGATGGTGTGCTTGCTCTGCGCACGGATCCAGTCGAGCTGGGTGAACTCCGTGGAGTCCTCTCCGAAGAGTCGTTCGTTGATGCTCGTGAACGCTGCGTTGAGGGAGCCCGATGACTGGTTCGCTCGCTGGTTCAGGCGATGCGCCTCGTCGACGACGAGAACGTCATACGGCTCCGCGGCCTTTCCCACGTCGTAGGCGGTGAGCACCATCGATCGGTCGAGACCCGGTGCGCGATCGAACACCTTGGTGATGGATGTGCGGAGCGATTGCTGCGGGACCACGATTCCGAACCGCAGTCCCCTGAGCAACTCGGGATAACCTTGCGCAAAGAAGTCCGAGATCGGGTTCCCTTGCTCGGCGTCATCGACGCCGCGTGATGCCTCGATGTCTCGAAGTGTCTTGATCAACGAGATACCGACGACGGTCTTTCCGGTGCCGGGATTTCCCGAGACGACCATCGTTGTCGACCGGTCCGCTTCGATGTCCTCGAACAGGACCTTCAGGATCTCGAGGATCGCCCGCTCTTGATCGGGGACGAGCGATTTGAAGGGCGAGAGCTTGAAATAGTCGCTGTTCTCGATCTCGCGCAGCGAACGTTGGAAGAGACCTCGCTTTTGGAGTTCCTCGAAGATCTCGCGAAAGCGAGGTTGGAAGGACGCGCGGCCGGCGTATTCCTCGTTGCGGTGTCCGTCGTTCGCATTGATGACCGTATAGGTTCCGTCGGAGTAGAACCACTGGATCAGCAGTGATTCCAGGTCGTAGCACGCGGACCGGTGGAACGTGTCGTCGAGCAGGATGCGCGCAACGTCGAGGTGTTGCTTCTTCGGGTCCTGCCGGTGCTGCGTCATCCGGCGCAGAGCATTCCCGGTCTCGCCGATGTAGATGTCTCGCCGATCGTTGATCGCGTAGACCGCGGGCCAGTTGCTCAGCTTCCCCGTGGGATCCGGGTAGTCATGGATACTGGCCGCTTCGAAAGGGATCTC
>NZ_DASWPB010000026.1:0-13038 GCF_036404185.1 Lacisediminihabitans sp.
GGCAGACGGTATCGAACGTGCTGAACTCGCCGGAACTGGTGCGGCCGGCGACGCGGGAGAGGGTCGAGGCCGCCATCGCCCAGCTCGGCTATCGGCCCCACGCGTCGGCCCGCAGGCTCAGGACCCGCAAGAGCTCGACGCTCGGCATCCGCCTCGATCCGATGACCAACGGCATCTCCGGCTCGGTGCTCGACCGTTTCCTGCACGCGCTGACCGAACAGGCCGATCGCCGCGGCCTGCGGGTCATGCTCTTCACGGCGACGGACCCGCAGGACGAGATTCGGCAGATCAAGCGGCTGCGCGACGGCGCCGACGTCGACGGCTTTGTGCTCACCTCGACGTTCTACGGCGACCCGCGCACCGAGTGGCTCATCGAGAACGACGTCCCCTTCGTCACCTTCGGGCGTCCCTGGGGTGTGGACGACATGAACGATCCCCGCCATCTGTGGGTGGACGTGGACGGATGGAGCGGCCTGAACGAGGCGACGAGACACCTGCTCGCCGCAGGCGCCGTCCATATCGCTTACCTCGGCTGGCCGAGCCCCTCAGGTACCGGGGACGACCGGCGGCGTGGCTGGCGCGATGCGATGGCCGCGGGCGACCTGAGCCCGGCGGAGCTGGATGCGCTCGAGATCGGCGCGGAGGACGGCGTCGGACAGGGCAGGGATGCGATCGCCGCGCTCATCGCGTCGGGAGTGCGGGTGGACGCGATCGTGAGCGCGAGCGACTCTCTCGCCCTGGGGGCGCTCATCGCGGTGGGCGGAGGGATCCCCGTGATCGGCTACGACAACACCCCGGTTGCCGAGGCGATCGGGCTCCCGAGCATCGAGCAGCGACTCGACGAGGTGGCCGCGGGTGCTCTCGAGCTGCTCCTGGGCCCGAGCGGGCACGAGATCCTCGACCGCACGGCCGGGTCGAACGAGCCCCGCCACCGGCTCGTGACGCCGCGGCTTGTCCCCAGGGAGCCCTCGGCGATCTCCGGGGGCTAGACGAGCGCCCCGGTCACCAGGAAGGCGCCGATCGCGACGGCGAGGCCGAGAACCAGGTTGGCGGTCATGCTCAGCAGCGCCGCGCGCCATCTGTCCAGGCGGATGAGCTGGATGGTCTCGACCGACCAGGTGCTGAAGGTGGTCAGGCCACCCGCGATGCCGGTCAGCACGATCAGGTGCCATTGGGTGGACATCGCCGCGGCCTCGGTCAGGGCGAAGACGGTTCCCCCGATCGCGGCGCCGATCACGTTGACGAGGAGGACGGCCCAGGGGAATCCGGACCGTTTCGCGAGGGCGAGGGAGATGCCGTAGCGGCCGAGCGCGCCGATCGCCCCCGCGACGAGCACGGCGGCGACGGTGGCCGGGCTCACTCGTCCACCAGATCGGGGCGCTGGACGCGCCGACCGCCGAGGCGGATGCCCAGCGCCGCGGCGCCGAAGCCGAGGACCAGGGTCAGGACGAGGTACAGGATGGCGAGCATCCAGAGCCCGTTGTCCGCCTCGGTCAGGAGGGACACGATGAGCGCGGAGAAGGTGGTGAACGAGCCGATCGTGCCGACGCCGAGACCGGCCTTGAGCCAGGACGGGATCGTCGGCCGCGTCCAGAGCGTGGAGACGAGCAGGCCGAGCAGGAACGACCCGACGATGTTGATGAGCAGGGTGCTCACCGGGAACGTGGTGTCGGTGTGCGGGAGGACCGTGTCCAGTCCCAGCCGGATGCCCGTTCCGATGCCCCCGCCGACGGCGACCGCCACGAGCTCGCGCCAGCCGGCCACGCTACTTCTTCGCGCCGGTCTCGAGCGGCGCGGGCGTCTCGTTCAGCCGCGCCGAACGATCGACCGAGCTCTCGCTCGCCCCTTCGGAGGACATCCGTCCGCGGTTCACGGGGGTTGCCGGGGGCAGCGGCATCCGCATGACGGGACGGCGCGGCTGGCCGCTCCGGTCCTGGCCGGGCAGCGGGCGGTACGGCTTGTCGTAGAGCGTCTTCGACGAGTCCAGCAGCCAGGGGACCAGCGCGATGGTGACGCCGTGGCAGAGCATGAGCTTCTGGCGGATGCGCCTGGCCTTGTGGTTGTGCAGCAGGTTCTCCCACCAGTGCCCGACGATGTACTGCGGGGTGTAGACGGTGACGACCTCGGCGCCGTATTCCGCCCTGCGGGCCTTGATGTACTTGATGAGCGGGATGCCGACGTCGCGGTACGGGGAGGGGATGATGCGCAACGGCACCTTGATGTTCATCTCGTCCCACTGCTTCGACAGGGTCTCCGATTCCTTGTCGTCGATGTTGACGTGGACCGCCTCGATGCTCTCGTGGCGGGCCGCGATCGCGTAGTCGAGAGCCTTGAGCATGGGCTTCTGCATCGTGCCGACGAGCACGAGGGCGTGGTCCCCGGTCGCGCCGAAGGTGGTGGTCGCGTCGACCTCGACGTCCTCGGCCACCTGACGGTAGTACCGGTTGATCCGCAGCATCAGGTAGAACAGCACCGGCATGATCGCGAACACGAGCCAGGCGCCGTGGGTGAACTTGGTGATCGTCACGACGATGAGCACGATGAAGGTGAACAGGGCGCCCGTCGCGTTGATCGCCCTGCTGCGGTACACCTGGCTGCGATTGGCGCAGCCCTCGCGCAGCATCTTCGTCCAGTGGATCACCATGCCGGTCTGCCCGAGCGTGAACGAGACGAAGACGCCGATGATGTAGAGCTGGATGAGCTGCGTCAGGTTCGCCCGGTAGATGAGGAGCAGGACGATGGCCGCGCCGCTCAGCACGAGCACGCCGTTGGAATAGACCAGCCGGTCGCCGCGGGTCTGCATCGATTTGGGTGCGTAGCGATCGCGGGCGAGCACGGAACCGAGCAGGGGGAAGCCGTTGAACGCCGTGTTGGCCGCCAGCAGCAGCACGAGCGCCGTCGCCCCCTGGATGACGTAGAACATGAAGTGCCCGGCCCCCGGGAACACCGCGGCGGCGATCTGCGAGATGACGCTGGTCTGGGGTGCGGTGGCGCAGTCCTTGAAGCCCTGGAGATCGCAGGCCTTCTCGGCGTAGTGCACGTGACTGAGCAGGGCGAGCGCCATGATGCCGATGAAGAGCACGATCGCGATGCTGCCCATGAGCACCAGGGTGCGTTGGGCGTTCTTGATCTTCGGGCGGCGGAAGGCCTGCACGCCGTTGGCGACGGCCTCGACGCCGGTCAGGGCGCTGCAGCCGCTCGCGAAGGCCCGCAGGAGCAGCAGGATGAATGCGATCTGGGTGAGCGTCGCGGGGTTCTTCACCGTGAACGACGCGGATGCCGCGATCGGCGTGTCCCCGAGCGCCGTGCGCACGAGGCCGGTGACGATCATGACGCCGACGCTGGCGATGAACAGATAGGTCGGCAGGGCGAAGGCCTTGCTCGACTCGGCGACGCCGCGGAGGTTGACCCCCGCGAGGATGATGACGAAGCCGACCGCGATCTCCACCCGCCAGGTGTTGAGCTCGGGGAACGCGGAGATGATGTTGTCGACGCCGCTCGCGACCGACACCGTGACGGTGAGGATGTAGTCGACGAGCAGGGCGGACGCGACGATGAGGCCGGCCTTCTCGCCGAGGTTCTTGTGGGCGACCTCGTAATCGCCACCGCCGGAGGGATAGGCCTTGATGAGCTGACGGTAGGAGGCGACGACCACGACGAGCAGCAGCACGACGGCGGCAGCGACCCAGGGAGCGAAGCTGAGAAAGGACAGCCCGCCAAGGGTAAGGATGAGCAGAAGCTCCTGCGGCGCGTATGCCACGGAAGACAGGGCGTCGCTGGCAAAAATCGGCAACGCCAAATGCTTTGGGAGAAGCTGGCCTTCAAGCTTTTCAGTAGCCAGCGGTTCGCCGATCAGCCACCGTTTAGGCGACCGAACTTCGTTAGTCACGAGGAGCGAGACTACACCTGTTGCAAGTACTGTCAAGAATCCGTTAGTACCGCCAGTTCTCGTGTCCGGACGCCCGAGGCGCCCGGGCGTCCGACCGTTAGACGTTCGTTACGAAACGGGGGCGCGACGGGCCGGTCCAGGGGCTCATCCGTTCGCCCGCAGCGCCTCTCTGACCTCGGCGAGCCGGGTCTTCAACAGCTCGACGGTGTTCTCCGGGATCCGCCCCCTCGCGGCGAGGCCGCGCAGGTCGGTCCGCACCTGATGACGGAACTCGTTGACGACCATCTCCGCCTCGCGCAGCCGCATGCTGGCCAGCTGCCGTTCCGGTTCGACCCCGGCCTTGTGGTCCGTCTCGCGCGCATCCGATCGGGCGTCGCGCGCGGCCGCCGCGAGGTCCGCCCTGAGGGTCTTCATCGCCGCGCCAACGGAGGACCGCACTTCGTCGGCCAAGCGCCTGACGGAGTCGGTGACGTCGCTCTCGATGCCGTCCAGCTCGCCCTCCCTGGCCTCGAGTTCCGCCCTGCCCGCCTCCGTGATGGCGTAGACGGTCTTGCGGCCCTCCGTCGTCTTGCTGACCAGGCCCTCCTCCTCGAGTTTGGCCAGGCGCGGGTAGATCGTCCCTGCGCTCGGTACGTAGGTGCCGCCGAACCTGTTCTCCAGCGCCTGGATGAGCTCGTAGCCGTGCATGGGCTGGGAGGCGAGGATGCTGAGCAGGTACAGCCGCAGATGCCCGTGGGCGAACACCGGCGGGGTCATGCGCGCACCGTGTGCAGCACGGAGACGTTGCCGCTGACGGTGTTGGCCTTGAAGGCGAGCCAGTTCTTGTCCAGCGTCCCGAATTTGCCGGTGTAGCTCCCCCGCACTCCGGTGACCGCCTGGTCGTCGAGCTGCAGGCGCCCGCTGACGGTGTTGATCCGGTACTGGGTCGGCAGCTCCGGCTCGAGCCGCGCCGTGACGCTGCCGGACACCGTGCTGACCCGCACCTCGTCCGGCGTGCCGACGATGTCGAGGAAGACCCTGCCGGACACGCCTTCGCTGGTGAAGCGCTCGATCTCGCCGCTTGCGGTGATGTCCCCGCTCACCGTGTGCGCCGAGATCTTCCCGTGCTGGCCGCGCACGGCGATCTCCCCGCTGACCGCATTGAGCTCGAGGTCACCGCGGTGCTCGTCGACGGTGATGTCGCCGCTGACGGTGCTGATGCGGGCATCCCCCGTCAGCCCGCTGATGAGCGCGGTGGCCGTGACCACGCCGAACTTCAGGGCGACATCGCGCGGGACCATGATGCTCACGTCGGCGCTCGAGCCGCCGCGGAACGAGGCGAAGACGTCGATGAAGTTGTCCCAGCTCAGCTGGGGGTGGTCGATCTCCAGGGTGCCGCCGTCGACGGACACCTTGAGCGCCTTGCCGCGAACGGAGTGCACCTCGACCCTGGCCCCCGGCTCGTCGTGGCCGACGATGTCCACCTGGCCGCCGATGAGGGTCACCTTCAGACTGCGGATCATCTCGACGTCGATCACCTTCTCGCCATCGACGAGCCATTTCTCCTGGGCCATGATGCGCCTCTTTCTCCCGTCTCGCGGGTCCGTCTCGCGATATATCGTGTTTGTGGTGAAACTCACGATATATCTCGAGTGGCGGGGGCGCAAGGTTTTTCTCGCGGTCAGCCCGCTTCGTCGACCCGGAGCGGTTCGATCGCGGCGGAGGGCGGCTCCGGCACCCTCAGGAGGGGCAGGGTCAGGCCGACCATCGGACCGATGAGGAGCGCGAAAGCGAGGGTCCCGACACCGACGTTGCCGCCGAGCAGCCAGCCGATGATCAGCACCGCGATCTCGATGCCGCCCCGAACCATCCAGATCCGCCAGCCCCAGCGCCGATGGATGCCCGTCATGAGGCCGTCGCGCGGGCCGGGTCCGAAACGCGCCCCGATATAGAGGCCGGTCGCCACGGCCAGCAGGACGAGGCCGCCGGCGAAGAGCGAGACCTGCCACCACAGGTCGTGCTGTTCCGGCAGCACCGCGAGGCCGAACTGGGCGCTCGGACCGATCAGCGCGACGTTCAGCAGGGTGCCGAGGCCCGGCCTCTGCCGGATGGGGATCCAGAGCAGCAGCACGACGAGACCGATGAGGTTGGTCATCCAGCCGAAGGCGATCCCGGTCTGCCGTGAGAGACCCTGGGTCAACACGTCCCAGGGTGAGACGCCGATGCCCGCCCTGACCATCATCGCGATGGCGAAGCCGTAGAGGAACAGCCCGAGCAGCAACTGCGCGATGCGGCGGAGGAAGAGGGGCGTCGGTCTCATGGAGACATCCAATGGGCAAAGTGGACCGAAGGCAAGAAGCCAATCTGGTTATAGTGGCCTCATGAGAGCCCTGTCGTCGCGAGTATTGGCCTCCCTACTGTCGGGCTGGCGGGATTCCGCCTCCGCTCCGGCGTACATCGCGCTCGCCGATCGCATCCGCCTCCTGATCCTCGACGGACGTATCCCGATCGGAACGCGACTTCCCGCGGAACGGGATCTCGCGGCCCAGCTCGGCATCAGCCGGACCACCGTCTCCGCCTGCTACACGCGGCTGAGACGGTCCGGATTCCTCGACAGCCTTCGCGGGTCGGGCAGCCTCGCCCGGCTGCCCGATCGAGCGCCGTTGCCGGTCGAGCGGACCATGGCGGATCATCTCGACTTCAGCAAGGCCGCGGTGACGGCGCTCCCGGGCATCGCCGAGGCGGCCCAGCGTGCGGTGGCGGAGCTGCCCTCCCATCTCGGCGGCACCGGATTCGATCCGGTCGGCCTCCCCGCGCTGCGGGTCGCGCTCGCCGACCGCTACACGGCCAGGGGTCTTCGGACGGAGCCAGGGCAGATCATGGTCACCATCGGCGCTCAGCACGCGATCGCCCTGCTCTCCCGCGCCCTGCTCGCGCGGGGAGACAGCGCCCTGGTCGAGTCGCCCAGCTACCCCCACGCCTACGAGGCGCTCGCGCTCGCGGGTGCGCGGCCGGTTCCCGTGAACGTCACGACGGACGACGGCTGGGACGAGGCCGGTCTCGAGCAGGCGCTTCGCCGGACGAGCCCCGCACTGGCCTACCTCATGCCGGACTTTCACAACCCGACGGGCATGTCGATGACCGCCGCGCTCAAGGAACGGATGCTGGGGCTTGCGCTCGCGCAGGGGACGACCGTCGTCGCCGACGAGACGATGGCGGAGCTGGCCATCGACGAGCACGATCGTCCGCTCCCGCTCGCCGCCTTCGGCCCCGCCGTCCTCATCGGCTCCGTCGGCAAGACCGTCTGGGGCGGCCTGAGGATCGGCTGGATCAGGGCGGAGAGGCCGCTCATCCAGCGCCTCGCCAGGATCCGCAGTGCCGGGGACCTGGGAACCCCCGTCGTCGAGCAACTGCTGGTGAAGAACCTCATCGATGGGTACGACTCGATCCTGGAGCTCCGGCGCGGGCAATTGCGCGCGGGGCGCGATCACCTCGAGCGGGTGCTCACCGAGGCCTTCCCGGAGTGGATAGTCCCTCGCCCGGCCGGCGGGCTCACCACCTGGGTCAACCTCGGCGCCCCGATCAGCTCGCAGCTGACCCTGGCCGCGCGCGGCGAGGGACTCCTGCTCGCGGCCGGACCCCGATTCGGGATCGACGGGGCGTTCGAACGGTTCCTGCGCATTCCGTTCAGCTATTCGGCCGAGGAGACCGATCGCGCCGTCGCTGCGCTCTCCGCCGCCATGGCCTCGCTCGCGCGCGGCCCGCTGCTTGACCAGAGCTTCCTCGCCGAGGTGGTCTGAGACCGCGGATGGGGCCGTTTAATACTCCGCCGAGAGTACGCACGCTCCCAGCGCGCACTGCGATACTTCTGGGCAGGGGCACGAGGCCGTGCGTCATCTCTCATCGCGCCTAGCGGCCATATGCAGTCCAGGAGTTTCACGTGCACTTTCTGTCGGTCTTCAGCCTGCGTAACCGTGCGCTCATCGCGCTCGTCACGGTTGTGGTCGCGATCTTCGGCGGTGTCGCCCTCACCTCCCTCAAGCAGGAGCTGATCCCGTCCCTCTCCCTCCCCTCCGTCTACATCGTCACCGGCTACCCCGGTGCCTCCCCGGATGTCGTCAACAAGGATGTCAGCACCCCCATCGAGAGCGCGATCCAGGGTCTCGAGGACCTCGACAGCACCACCGCGACCTCGAACACCGCCGCCTCGACGGTGACGGCCTCCTTCACCTACGGCACCGACATCGCCCGCTCAGAACAGAAGGTCCAGCTCGCGATCGACCGCATCTCCAGCACCCTCCCCGCGGGCGTGACTCCCCAGGTGATCACCTTCAGCCTGAGCGACCTGCCCGTCGTGCAACTCGCCGTCACGAGCGACATGGACAAGCACACGCTGGCCTCGAGACTCTCCTCCCTTACCGTCACGAACCTCAAGCAGTTGGACGGGGTGAGCGACGTCAGCCTGCTCGGTGCCGCCTCGCAGCGGGTGACGATCACCCCGGATGCCGCGAAGCTGGCCGCCTCCGGCCTCAGCGCTCAGGCGATCAAGACGGCTCTCGCGGCGAACGGAACCCTCCTGGCGAGCGGATCGATCACGGAGGACTCGAAGACCTACACGGTGCAGTCGGGCAGCCGGCTCACCTCGACGGCCGAGCTGGCCGCCCTGCCGCTTCTCGGCGGAAACCAGGCGACCGCCCCGACGATCGGCGATGTCGCCACCGTCGCCGTCACCGACGACCCGGCGAGCGGATTCTCCCGGGTCAACGGGAAGCCGGCGGTGACGCTGAGCATCACCAAGGCGGCGTCCGGCAACACGGTCTCCGTCTCGAACCTGGTTCGCGACGACATCCCCACCCTCGAGAAGCAGCTCGGTGGCAACACCCGGCTGACGGTCGTCTCCGACCAGGCGCCGTCCATCACCCAATCGATCGACAGCCTGGCCCAGGAGGGTCTGCTCGGTCTCGTCTTCGCGGTGATCATCATCCTGGTATTCCTGTTCTCGGTCAGGTCGACCCTGGTGACGGCGATCTCGATCCCCGTCTCGGTGCTCATCACCTTCATCGGGATGCAGGCCTCCGGCTACACCCTCAACGTCATTACGCTCGCGGCGCTCACGATCGCGATCGGACGCGTCGTGGACGACTCCATCGTCGTCATCGAGAACATCAAGCGGCACCTCACCCTGGGCGAGGACAAGCTGCGCGCCATCCTCGACGCCGTTCGCGAGGTGGCGAGCGCCGTGACCGCCTCGACCATCACCACCGTCGCGGTGTTCCTGCCGATCGCGCTCGTCGGCGGGATCACCGGCGAGCTGTTCCGGCCCTTCGCGCTCACCGTCACGATGGCGCTCGCCGCCTCGCTCTTCGTCGCGTTGACGATCGTGCCCGTTCTCGCCTACTGGTTCCTCGGCTCCAAGAAGTCCCCCAAGCACACGGGTTCCGTGGCAGAGACGGACGGGCAGTCCGTCCCGGGCGGTGAGGCGGACCCCGCCGCTCTCCAGGTCGATGAGCTGGAGACCCCGACGAGGCTGCAGAAGGTCTACCTCCCCGTCATCCGCTGGACCCTGAAGTTTCCGGCCGTCGTCCTCATCGTGGCGCTCCTGCTGCTCGTCGGCAGCGGATTCGCCGCGGCGGGGCTCAAGACCAACTTCATCGGCAACAGCGGCCAGAACACCCTGACCGTCACTCAGACCCTGCCGCTCGGCACGAGCCTCGCGGCGCAGGACTCCGCGTCGAAGAAGGTCGAGTCCGCCTTGCGCGACATCACCGGTGTCGACACCGTCCTCACCACGATCGGGTCGGGTGGCAGCTCGCTCCGATCGGCGTTCTCCGGCAGCAGCGCGACCGACTTCGCCGTCACGACGGATGCCTCGGCCGACCAGGACAAGCTCCAGAACACGGTTGTCGCCCGGATGAAGAAGATCCGTGACGCTGGGGACATCACGGTGGCGGCCGCCCAGTCCGGATTCGCGTCGAGCAATATCGAGGTGGACATCACGGCGGGCAGCGACGCCGATCTGCGCCGGGCATCCGAGTCGATCCTGACCCGGGTGAAGAAGCTCGACGTGGTCTCGAGTGCGTCGAGCAACCTCTCCGCGTCCCTGCCGTACATCGCCGTGCAGATCGACCGGACCAAGGCGGCTGCGGCCGGCCTGAGCGAGACCCAGGTCGGCGGCATCGTCACGCAGGCGATGAACCCCAGCGCGACCGGCACGATCGTGATCGATGAGAAGACCCTGTCGATCTACATCGACAACGCGAGTGCCCCGACCACCGTCGCGCAGCTCGAGGCCTTCTCGATCCCGACCCTCCACGGCATCGTCCCGCTCTCCGATCTCGCGACGGTGAAGACGGTCGATGGGCCGTCGAGCATCACGACGGTCAAGGGCCTTCGCAGTGCAACGATCGAGGTGACGCCGGGGACGGACAACACCGGGAGCGCCTCCACGGCCGTCTCCAACGCCGTCGACAAGGCGAAGCTGCCGGCGAGCGCGACCGCGACGCTCGGCGGGGTGACGGCACAGCAGAACGACTCCTTCGGACAGCTGGGGATCGCGCTGCTCGCCGCCATCCTCATCGTCTACGTGGTGATGGTCGCCGCCTTCAAGAGCCTGCGTCAGCCGCTGCTCCTGCTGGTGTCGGTGCCGTTCGCGGCCACGGGCGCCATCGTGCTCCAGCTCATCTCCGGCATCCCGCTCGGCGTTCCGTCGCTCATCGGTGTGCTCATGCTCATCGGGATCGTGGTGACCAACGCGATCGTGCTCGTCGATCTCATCAACCAGTATCGGAAGCGGGGGATGAAGGTCGCCGACGCGATCGTCCACGGCGCCTCGCGCCGGCTCCGGCCGATCTTGATGACCGCGCTCGCGACCATCTTCGCGCTGCTGCCGCTGGGGATCGGCCTCACCGGACACGGCGGTTTCATCTCCCAGCCGCTCGCGATCATCGTCATCGGCGGGCTGGTCTCCTCGACCATCCTCACGCTCGTGGTCCTGCCCGTGCTCTACTACCAGGTCGAGGGCGCCAAGGAGCGGCGGATGGATCGCCGCGCGGAGAAGGCCGCGCTCGAGAGGACGAGGTAGGCGCACCGGCGGGTGGCCCGCCCGCCCGGTTCGTCTAGGCTCGTCTGATGGCCACTCCCGATTTTGTGCTCGCCCTTCGAGAGAAGATCGGCACCGCCTCGCTGTGGCTGTCCGGCGTGACCGCGGTCGTGCTGCGCGGTGAGGACGTGCTGCTCGTGAAGCGGACGGACAGCGGCGAGTGGACCCCCGTGACCGGCATCATCGACCCCGGCGAGGAGCCGGCTGTGGCCGCCGAGCGCGAGGTGCTCGAGGAGGCGGACATCGTGGCGGTGGCGGAGTCGCTCTCCTGGGTCCGGGTCATTCCGCCCGTGCGATACCCGAACGGCGACGTGTCGCAATATCTCGACCTCGTGTTCCGCTGCCGCTATGTCTCCGGAGAGCCGTTCCCCGCCGACGGCGAGAACACCGAGGCGGCCTGGTTCCCGCTCGACGGGCTGCCGGCGATGTCCGAGGACATGCGCGCGCGCATCCGGGTCGCGGTCGAGGGTGCCGTCCGCACCAGATTCGAACGCTGAGCTCGGCTGGTCTGCGAGCGTTTCCCGGTCGTCGTTCCGGTCGTGGTCCCGGTCGTCGTCCCGACGGCGCGGCGTGTCGCGGCCGGGTTCGAGACCTCCGCTTTCGTGATGTCACGTGAGCATGACGTCATGTTCACGTGACAGGACGAATGGGCGAAGGTCGGTCGGAGGGCTCGGAAGCGGAAGGGCCGCGTCACGAGCCGGCGGGATGACCGGGAAGCAGCCCGGGTTCAGGGGCCGGCGAGCTTGGTGCGGAGGAAGTCGGCGATGCGCGATCGCATGGCCGGATTGAGCATCGCGATCGAGTGCAGCGTTCCCTTGACCGTGACGAAGGTCACGTCGACGCCGGCGCCCCGCAGCCTGCGCACGAAGGAGGCGGACTGCTGCAGCGGGATGCGCTCGCTGAGGGAGTGACCGATGAAAAACGGCGGGTCCGTCTTGTCGACGTGGTAGAGCGGCGAGGCCGTTCTCGCCTGCGGACAGTCGGTGAGATCCGAGCAGGCCAGGTACTGCAGCTCGAGCGGCACGAAGTCGTCCGCTTCCCGTCCCGTCGCGGTGAGGTTCGTCGGACCGCTCAGCTCCGCCACGGCGGCGACCCGCGATCCGGTCGTCCATCCGCCGCTTCCCCAGGTGCCGAGCAGCGCCGCCAGGTTCCCCCCGGCCGAGCCGCCGAAGACGCCGATCCGGTCCGGATCGATGTTGTACCGGTTGACCGTCGCGCTGCTGCGCATCCACCGCACCGCCGTCCGCACGTCGTCGAAACCGGCCGGGAATGGATGCTGCGGGGCGAGCCGGTAGTCCACCGAGAAGGTGACGAAACCCTCAGAGGCCAGCCACTGGCAGACGCTTCGCCAGTTGATGTTGTCCTTGTCGCCTTGCCGCCAGCTTCCGCCGTGGATAGACAGCACGGCGGGTAGGGTCTTGTTGTCCGCGGTCGCCTTCGGCAGGCAGACGTCCAGAACACTCGGCGATCCGGCCTTGCCGCCGTAGTCCACGTTCTCGGTGACCCGGATGTTCGGGTAGGTCCTGACCTGGGGGTAGACCGGCTGACTCGTGGGCTTGAGGCGCTCGGAGGAATCTCCGGTCGGCGAGCATCCGGCGAGGAGCAGCACGAGGGCCGCCGCGAGCGCGATCAACGCACGCGACGGCGACGACGCACGCAAACCACGCTTCATGTTTCCGGCTAATCTAGTGCGCTTTGCCGAGAGATCGGGTAACGTGGTCCAGTCGGCTCTAGACATCGCGAAGTTCGCGAATGGGTTTGTAAGTCTTTCGGGCCGGTTTCCTTCTGTACTGATTACAGAGCGTGGCCAAACTACTCCTTGGACCACACGGGAAAAATCACGTATGTGAAACGGTCCTGGCCAAAGATTGCCCGGGTTCCAGCAGAAGCGCTGCTTGTTGGTTGCGCGCTGCCATGCAACTAAACACAACCCGGAAAGCATCACCATGGCCAATTTCAGTAAGCCGGCGTCCTCGGGACGTCCCGCCAAGAAGTACAACACCGGCGCCCCCAAGACGGGCAGCCGCAGCGAGGGGCACCGCGGATTCCACGGCGACGCCGCGCCCGTGAA
>NZ_DASWPB010000027.1:0-4414 GCF_036404185.1 Lacisediminihabitans sp.
GATGCGGAGGGCCGGCTGCTCGCGATCTTCGACGTCTTCGACGAGTGGTTCCACCGGGAGGACTTCGAGGCCTGCACCTTCGTCAACGTGCTGCTGGAGATGGGAGCCGATCATCCTCTCGGCCGGGCCAGCACGAGTCACCTGGCCCACATCCGGCAGATGGTAAGTGATTTCGCCGTCGAGGCGGGCCTGCGCGATCCGGAGGAGTTCGCGCTGTCCTGGCACATCCTCATGAAGGGCTCGATCGTCGAGGCCAGCGAGGGGCACCGCGGAGCGGCGTTGAGGGCGAAACGCATGGGCATCGCTCTCATCGAGAGCCACCGCCTCTAGCCCTTCGGCTGCAGCTGCACGACGATCGGGCGATGGTCGCTGCCGTCGCCATCGAGGTTCTGGACGACGCGCATCCCGGTGACCCGCCAATCCGGTGTGGTCATCACGTGGTCGATCGGTGCGCCGAGTAGCGCGGGAAGCGAGCTGGGCCAGGTGCCGACGGCCGCGTTCTTCGTCTGGAGCGCCGCATCCGCGCAGTTGCCGAGGGTGCTGGAGCGGCCGTCGCCGAGGCCGGCGAAATGATCGAGGGTGGAGTTGAAGTCGCCTGCCATGATGACGTCCCTGCCCGCGCAGAATCCGGCGATCGTGCGGAGGTCGGCCCGCCAGTTGACAAGCTCCTTCGGCGTCGGAGCCACGGCGTGCACCGCGACGATCACGGGCCCCGATCCGTCGTCGGGGGCGAGGACGACACTCGGCAGGGTCGAGGTCGAACCGGCCTTCTCGTCGACGGAGTAGGCCCCGAGATCGGTGCTGGTGAGCACGGAGGTCGATCGTGCCTTCGAGATGTGGTCGAAGGCGATCGTGTGCACCCACATCGGACGTCCGCCGTCCTTCATGAGGCCCGCGACGGCGACCGCGGTCTGGTTGCTCGTCTCCGGCAGGGTGACGATGTCGGCATCGGAGCTGAGGGCCAGTTCGGCGATCGCCTGGGCGCCGGGGGCGTCGCCCAGCGTGTTCCAGGACATCACGGTGATGTCGGAGTCTGCCTTGGTCTGGAAGGCGGTGTCGCCGAATCCTCGGGTGGCGAGCACCGCGGTGCTGACCAGGGCGAAGGCAAGCAGCAGCAGCGCGAGGGAGGATCCCAGCCGACGGAAGGCGCGACTGAGGAGGGCGAGCAGGCCGAGCGCGATCATGAGGATCACCGCGGCGGCGATCGCGGATCCGCGCAGCGACACCAGCTGGGCCGGTCCCACGGTCTGCTGCAGCCCGAAGAGCTGCGGCCAGGCCAGGACCAGCAGCGCGGCGGCGACCACGAGGATCAGGACGGCGGCGAGGAGTCGGCGAAACATGGCTCCTCACCCTAACCAATAGAGTTGACAGATGCCCGGTCACATCGATCCGCGGGGTGCCATCGACCTGCACACCCACAGCAGCGTGTCGGATGGAACCGAGGCCCCGTTCGAGCTCGTCCGCGCGGCGGCGGCGGCGGGGCTCGGGACCATCGCGCTCACCGATCACGATTCGACGGCCGGCTGGTCGGAGGCCTTCGCCGCCGCGGACGAGACGGGCGTGCGAGTGATCCCCGGGATGGAGCTCAGCACCAATTACGGACCGGTGAGCGTGCACATGCTCGCCTACCTGTTCGACCCGCTCGATCCGCGTCTCCTCGCCGAGACCGCCGAGATCCGCGACGGCAGACTGCATCGTGCCGAACGCATCGTGGAGCGGATCGGGCGCGACTACGACCTCACCTGGGCCGACGTGCTCGCGCAGTCGGTCGACGGCGGAACGCTGGGGCGCCCGCATATCGCCGATGCCCTCGTCGCGAAGGGCCATGTCTCCGACCGCAGCGCGGCGTTCCAGAGCATCCTGCACTGGCAGGGCGGCTATTACGAGAAGTACTACGCGCCGTCGCCGCTCGAGGGGGTGCGGATGATCGTCGCCGCGGGGGGCGTTCCCGTTCTCGCGCATCCGGCGACGAGGGGAAGATACCGGGTGATCGAGGAGGAGGCCATCGCCGAACTCGTTGATGCCGGCCTCTTCGGACTCGAGATCCATCACCGGGACAACACCGAGGACGGCAAGGAGCGCCTGTTCGAGCTCGCGGCCAAGTACGACCTCGTCGTCACCGGGTCGAGCGACTATCACGGCGAGGGCAAACCGAACCGTCTCGGTGAGAACACCACCGCACGGGAGGTCCTCGACCGCATTCTCGCGGCGGCGACGGGGACGACCGCCTACCCCGCCTGATTCCGGCCCGCCTCAGCGGTCGCCGGGCGGCATGCGCCCCGCTCCCGGGTCGTGCCGCCGTCCCGCGTGCGCATAACTCCTGCAGATTCGTCTCGGCGGCGCCACGACGCCGGGAAGACACGCCTCAGGACACCGCGGCACGGAAAACCGCAGGAGTTATGCACGAGAAGCGGAGGCGAGCCGTCCGGTGCGGACGCTCGGGGGATCGAGCCTAGGCGGTGGGCGGAACGCTGCCGGTGCTGGGACGACGGGTCCGGTTGCGGCGGCGTCTGGTCGGACCGGAGCCGTCGTGCGTTCCCGCGCCCTCGGTCTTCTGGGTGCCCTCCGACCTCGGAGCGTCGTTGGAGACGGCACTCCGGGTGCGGTTGCGATCGCGGCCGTCGCCGCGAGGTGCCCCATCGCGAGCGCCACCCTGGCGGGAGCCGCTCCGTCCGCGGTCGCCGTCCGTCGCGCGGGGCTCGCGCGGGCGAACCGGGCCGGCCGAGGCGAGACGCCCCTTGGTGCCGACCGGGATGTCCAGATCGCTGTAGAGGTGGGGGGAGGAGGAGTAGGTCTCGACCGGCTCCGGTTGGCCCATGTCGAGTGCCTTGTTGATGAGCGACCACTTGTGCATGTCGTCCCAGTCGACGAAGGTGACCGCGATGCCGGTCTTGCCCGCGCGACCGGTGCGGCCGGCACGATGCAGATAGGCGTCGTGGTCTTCGGGGATGGTGTGATTGATCACGTGGGTGACGTCGTTGACATCGATGCCGCGGGCGGCGACATCGGTCGCGATGAGGATGTCCTTCTTGCCCGCCTTGAAGGCGGCCATGGCGCGCTCGCGCTGCTCCTGGTTGAGATCGCCGTGCACGGCTGCGGCGTTGAAGCCGCGGTCGTTCAGCTCCTCGACGAGCTTGGCGGCCGCGCGTTTGGTGCGCGTGAAGATGACGGTCTTGCCGCGACCCTCCGCCTGCAGGATGCGCGCGATGACCTCGTCCTTGTCGAGGGCGTGGGCACGGTAGACGACGTGCTTGATGTTGGCCTGCGTGAGCCCTTCGTCGGGGTCGGTCGCGCGGATGTGGATCGGGCGGTTCATGAACCGGCGGGCGAGGGCGACGATCGGCCCGGGCATCGTCGCGGAGAACAGCATGGTGTGGCGGGTCGGAGAGGTCTGAGCGAAAAGCTTCTCGATGTCGCTGAGGAAGCCGAGGTCGAGCATCTTGTCGGCCTCGTCGAGCACCATCACCTTGACGTCCTTGAGCGAGAGCATGTGCTGGCTCGCGAGGTCGAGGAGGCGGCCGGGGGTCCCGACGACGACCTGCGCTCCGGCCTTGAGCTGTTCGACCTGGCCCTCATACGCCTTGCCACCATAGATCGCCGCGACCTGGGTGGAGCGTCCCGAGGCCGCCATGGTCAGGTCCTCGGCCACCTGTACGCACAGCTCGCGGGTCGGCACGACCACAAGCGCCTTGACACCGGGCTCCGGGTTCTGGCCGAGCTCCTGCAGCAGGGGAAGGCCGAAACCGAGGGTCTTGCCCGTTCCCGTCTTGGCCTGTCCGATGATGTCCTGGCCGTCCAGTCCCATGGGGATGGTCTGCACCTGGATGGGGAAGGGCTCGAGGATGCCCTTGGCGGCGAGTGAGTCAACCATGTCCTGGTCGACGTTGAGGTCTTTAAAAGTTGTGATGATCGTGGCCCTGTCTTGAAGCGGCTACGCCCGCTTTGACCTGGGGCGTGCTCAACCTCCACCAGAAATGGGAGGTAATTGACGTCAGTTTACCGCGATTCGCCGCAAAAATGCTGCGTGGCCCTCCGTGCGGCCTGTCGGCGTCCTCCCGGATAGGCTATGCGCGTGGCCTCCTTTTTCCGGCGTCGGCAGAAGCGCGTTGATGTCCCCCGTCTGAAACCGCGCCGCGAGACGGCCGCGAATGCCACTCGAGTGGACCTGGCCGAGCTCACCCCGGAGCTCGTTCCCTACCTCGGCCAGGCCGCATACCTGCAGCTGGTCATCTTCGAGACCCTGAGCAAGGCGGTCAGCAGCGCGCCATCGGCGGCGGCCAAGGAGGCGGTCAGCCACGCCGCGGCGCTGTCGCTCGCGCGGCATCACGGCCTCGCCGCCGAGCTGACCCGGAAGGGTGTGGTGCCCGGTGAGGCCATGGCGCCCTATGTCGATCGCATCGACGAGTTCTCCCGG